>NZ_JAMJFM010000035.1:0-99601 GCF_023544705.1 Streptomyces sp. MCA2 | reverse complement strand
AAGCCGTAGCGCCGGTGACGGGCGGCGTAGTCGCGGAGGGCACGCAGGAAGTCGACCTTCCGGAACGCCGGCCAGAAGACTTCACAGAAGTAGTACTCCGAATGGGCGCTCTGCCACAGCATGAAGCCCGACAGCCGCTGCTCACCGCTGGTCCGGATCACCAGGTCCGGGTCGGGCTGGCCGCGGGTGTAGAGGTGCTCGGAGATCAGGTCGATGTCGACGATCTCGGCGAGCTCCTCGAAGGAGGTGCCGCGCTCGGCGTGGTCCAGCAGCAGCGAGCGCACCGCGTCGGCGATCTCCTGGCGGCCGCCGTAGCCGATCGCGACATTCACCATCACACCGGTGTTGTCGCGGGTGGCCTGCTCGGACTCCTTGAGCACCTGCTGGGTGGCGGTCGGCAGCAGATCGCGGTTGCCGACGTGGTGGACCCGCCAGCGGCCGTCGGCGGCCAGGTCCCGGACGGTGTTCTCGATGATGCCCAGCAGCGGCTTCAGCTCGGCCTCGGGCCGGTCGAGGTTGTCCGTCGACAGCAGCCAGAGCGTGACCACCTCGACATCGGTCTCCTCGCACCAGCCGAGCAGCTCACTGATCTTGGCCGCGCCGGCCTGGTGGCCCTGCTCTGTCGTCCGCCCGTCGGCCCGCGCCCAGCGCCGGTTGCCGTCCAGGATGACGCCGACGTGCTTGGGCACCTGGGTGTGATCCAGGCGACCCTCCACCCTGCGCGCATACAGCCGATAGGCCAGATTGCGCAGTGCAGGCGGATACGGGATGCGCATCCCGGAAGATCGCAGCATGTGTGGTCCAGCCCCTCCGTGCCAATGGCGGTCGCCCCGTCGCCTCAAGTGGGCAACTTTACTTCTCAGCTGTGACGACAGCCCAATCAGGTAGGTCACAAGTACGTGATAGGGAGATGAGCATGACTGGCACCGACTACCGCGCAGCGGATTCCCGCTACGACTCGATGAAGTACCGCCGAACGGGTCGCAGCGGACTCAAACTCCCCGCCATCTCCCTTGGACTCTGGCACAACTTCGGTGATGACCGCACCCTGAGCTCCCAGCGGGACATCCTGCGCCGCGCCTTCGACATGGGTGTGACCCACTTCGATCTGGCCAACAACTACGGCCCGCCGCCCGGGTCCGCCGAGCTGAACTTCGGAAAGATCTTCGCGCAGGACTTCCGCGGCTACCGCGACGAGATGATTCTGTCGACGAAGGCCGGATATCTGATGCACCCCGGCCCCTACGGCGAATGGGGTTCGCGGAAATATCTCCTCTCGTCGTTGGATGCCTCACTGAAGCGGATGGGTGTCGATTACGTCGATATCTTCTACTCGCACCGTTTCGATCCGGAGACCCCGCTCGAGGAGACGATGGGCGCCCTGGCCTCCGCCGTCCAGCAGGGCAAGGCGCTGTATGCCGGGGTTTCCTCCTACAACGCCGAGCAGACCCGTGAGGCGGCCGGAATCCTGCGCGCCATGGGTGTCCCCGCGCTGATCCACCAGCCCTCGTACTCGATGATCAACCGCTGGACCGAGGACGATCTGCTGCTGGACACCCTCGAAGCCGAGGGCATGGGCTGCATCTCTTTTGCGCCACTTGCGCAGGGCATGCTCACGGACAAGTACCTGCACGGGATCCCCGAGGGCTCGCGCGCCGCGCAGGGCAAGTCCCTGGACCCGGACCTGCTGTCCGACGAGGTCGTACGCCGCCTGCGCGGCCTCAACGACATCGCCGCCCGCCGCGGCCAGTCGCTGGCCCAGCTCGCCCTGCGCTGGGTGCTGCGCGACGACCGGATGACCTCCGCCCTGATCGGCGCCAGCAGCGTCGCCCAGCTGGAGGCCAACATCGCCGCCCTCGAAGCGCCCGCGATCACGGACGCCGAGCTCGCCGAGATCGACGAGTTCGCGAAGACGACGGACGGCGTGAACATCTGGGCGCGGCGCTAGAGCAGATCAAAACGACAGGCCCTAAGGGGTGTCTTCCCCCTGGTAAGTCGCCCCGCCCCGTCCGACGGGCTCCGGCGTCTGCCGGGCGGTCCCGTCGGCCGCTGCGGCGCCGGTGTGCGCACGAGCGGGTGCCGACAAAAAAGCGGGCCGGTCCGTGGGGGGGATACGGACCGGCCCGAGGGGGGGTTTCCACCATAACCCCACGGGGGCGATGCTTCGTGCACCGGCGCGCGCGGCGGCGTGGCTCGGGTGCACCCGGGGGCCGGAAGCGGGGCAAGGACCAGCGGAAGGAACCCCTCCGGTGCGGGTGTCCGGCCCGGTCGGGCGAGTCCCCACCGGGTGCGTGGCCCCGCGTACGGCGGGGCCGCCCGGCGCGGGGCCGCCCGGCGCGGGGCCGCGTTCAGGCGGCCGCGGCGGCGCCCAGGAGCAGCCCGCAGAAGGCACCGAGGATCATGAAGGGCCCGAGCGGCATGGCCGTCTTCCGCGCGCCGGGCCGGACGATCATCAGCCCCGCACCGTAGAGCGCGCCCAGCAGCACCCCCGCCGCGCCTCCGGTGACCAGGGTGCGCCAGCCGTACCACCCGAGGGCCACCCCGAGCCCGACCGCCAGCTTCACGTCGCCCAGGCCGATCCCCCGCGGGTTGACGGCATAGAGCAGGAGGTAGCCCGCGCCGAGGAGCAGGCCGCCCAGCAGGGCCCGCCGCCACGCCCCGGTCTCCCCCGTGAGCCAGCCGCCCAGCCCCAGCAGCGCCGCCGCCACCACGGCGAGCGGCAGCGTCAGCTCGTCCGGGAGACGCCGGACCCGCCAGTCGACGGCCACCAGCAGCACCGCGACCGGTGTCATCACCAGCCAGGCGACGAGTTCCGGCCGCGGCCCGGTGGCCGCCGCCAGGGCCGCACAGGTCAGCGCGGTGGCCGCCGTCGTCGGCAGCACACCCGGCCCGTACGCCCCGCAGTCCGGACAGCGCCCCCGACCCAGCCAGCCCCGCGCCACCCCCGTGATCGCATGCCCCTGGGGGCAGACCGCGCGCCATTCCTCCTCGGGCTCGACGGCCATCCGGTGGGCGGGCCGCGGCAGGAGCAGCCCGGCCGCTGCTCCGTAGACGGCGGCGAGAACCATCAGCATCACTGGCACGCGTCGACCCTAGGGCGTCCGGCCACCGGCCACCGGGCGGATGCGGAGCGCGGGGAGCTGATACAACGCTGTGCATGGCGCGTTGGGAGAACGGCCCTGGGGTCCTGTACGGGGCGGATGCCGGTATTCCGGTGGAGATCGCGGCGTCCTACCGCGCCCGCACCCGCGGTTTGCTGGGCCGCGAGGGCATCGAGGGGGCGCTGTTGCTGACCCCGGCGAGCAGTGTGCACACCTTCCGGATGCGGTTCGCGATCGATGTCGCCTATCTGAGCCGGGACTTCACGGTGCTGGCCGTACGCACCATGCGTCCGGGGCGGCTGGGGCTCCCCCGCCTGCGCGCCCGGCACATCCTGGAGGCGGAGGCCGGCGCGATGGCGCGCTGGGGCCTGCGCCCCGGCCTCCGCCTCGGTGTCGAACCCGCCCGCTGACGGACCGGCTGTCCCGCGGCGCCCGGACGGTGGCCTACACGGCGGCGTACGCGGGGCGTTCGACGGCGGGCGTCTTGTCGCGCCCCTTCCGTCGCTCCAGTGCCGCCGCCCACCCCGTGGCCGCCAGGGCGAGCACGCCGGTGCCGGCACCGACCCAGGCCACCGAGGTGAAGCCGAGGCCCGCGTCGATGGTGAGACCGCCCAGCATCGGGGTGAGGGTGATCCCGACGTTGAAGGCGGAGGTGTTCAGGGCACCGGCCAGCATCGGCGCCCCGGGGGCGAGGCGGAACACCCGTGACTGCACGACCGGGTTGACGACGAATGCGGTGAATCCGAGGACGAAGACCAGGGCGACGGTGGTGCCGAGGCTGCCCGCCGTCAGCGCGAGGGCAGCGGAGGTGACGGTGAGCGCTCCGACGCCGGTGAACAGGGTCCGCAGCGGCACCGCGTCGGCGATCCGCCCGCCGAGCGACACCCCGGCCAGTCCGCCGGCCCCGTACAGGGCGAGCACCACCGGCACCCACTGCGCGGGCAGGCCGCTCACCTCGGTCAGCAGCGGGGCGAGATAGCTGAAGGTGACGACCGCCGCGCCGAAGGTCAGTGTGGTGACGAGGTAGGACACCCACAGCGCCGGGCGGGCCAGTCCCCTCATCTCGCTTCGTACGGAGAGAAGTTCACCGCCGGCGCGGTGTCCCCCGGGCAGCACGGCCCGCAGCGAGAGCGCGCTGAGCACGGTGAGCGCGGCGACGCCCCAGAACGCCGCCCGCCAGCCCGCGTGCTGGCTGAGGACCGTACCGGCCGGCACGCCCACGATGGTGGCGAGGGTGAGCCCCATGGCGACCACGGACAGCGCCTTCCCCTTGGCGCCCGGCGGCACCAGGCTGACCGCCGTCGCCGCGGCCACCGCCCAGAAACCGGCGTAGGCGAGGGCGCTGACGATGCGGGTCGCGAACAGCACCCCGTACCCCGGTGCGAGGGCACCGGCCACATGCCCGGCGACGAAGACGAGTTGGAAGGCGACCAGGGCGGTGCGGCGTGGCACCCGCAGCGTGGCCACGGCCAGTACGGGCGCGCCGAGGACCATGCCGACGGCGAAGGCGGAGACCAGCAGACCGGCGTCGGGTATGGAGACGCCGAGGTCGGTGGCGATGTCGGGGAGGAGTCCGGAGAGCATGAACTCCGAGGTGCCCTGGGCGAAGATGCCCAGGCCCAGGAGGTAGATCGCAAGTGGCATGACAGGGGGCTCCGTTGTGGGGAGGAGGGGAGGTCCGGTGGATTGCTCGTACGTTTTGGATCGATCAGTTCAAAATGAGGGCAGGGTGCGGCCAGTCGCGAGAGATGACGAAGGGGAGGGAGGGGACAGTCAGCGGCGGCAGCGGGAGGGGGCCGGCCGGGAGGTCAGAAGGCGCTCAGCGTCGCCTCCGCGACAGCCTCCAGGGCGGTGCGGCCGACGCCGGACCGTGCCGAGACGCGCAGTCCGCCGACCGAGGCGATCACCAGATGGGCGAGGGTGCGGGCGTCCTTGTCGGCGGCGATGTCCCCGTCGCGCTGACCGGACTCGATCACGGCGCGGATGGCCTCCAGCCGCACGCCGTAGTCCCGCTCCAGCGATGTCGCGACCGACGGGTCATGGGCCGAGATCTCGACAGAGGCATTGACGACCAGACAGCCCCGGCCGTCCGCGTCCTCGGCGAACTCGTCGTCGATCACCCGCCGCAGCAGCGCGTGGATCTTCTGCCGCGCGGGCAGTTCGCTCTCCAGCAGCGCGAACAGCTCGCCGTTCTGCCACTCCATATAGCGGGCCAGCGCCCGCTCGAAGAGGTCGTGCTTGCTCTTGAACGTGTTGTAGATGCTGCTGCGCCCCAGGCCCGTGGCATCACACAGATCCTGTGTGGATGTGGCCTCGTAGCCGGACGCCCAGAACGCCTCCATCGCGGCGTCCAGCGCCCGCCCCTCGTCGAACTTCCTGGGTCGCGCCATGACAAGGACGCTAACACGTATTGGATCGACTGGTCCAATACTGCGCCCGGTCACGAGGAGCGCGGGAAGCTCACCTCGACCCGGCGGTTCTTCTTGCGGCCCGCCTCGGTGCCGTTGTCGGCGATCGGGTACTGCTCGCCGTAGCCGCGGATCTGGAAGCTGACGGACGAGCCGAGGTCCTTGGCCAGCTCCTGCTGGACGGCGTTGGCCCGCTTCTTGGACAGGACCAGGCCGTGGCCGGCCGAGCCGAGGTTGTCGGTGAAGCCGAAGACCCGCAGTTTGGTGGCGTTCTGCTTCTTGATCTCCGTCGCGATGCCGCCGATCCGGGACAGCGCGTCCCCCGACAGCTCGGCGCTGTCCTTGCCGAAGAGGACCTCGGCCTGGAGCGCGAAGGTCACATTGTCATTGGTGTCCTGCCGCCGCTCGGAGCCGTCGTCGGTCTCGACGATGGACTTGATGTTGAGGACCTTGGACGGGGCGAGCTCGGCGCCCTGGACCATCCGCAGATCGGGGTCCTTGGGGTCGATGTGCACCGGGGGGCTGGAGTCCTCGGTCAGGCCCGGCGGATCGGCATGGGCGGCGGGGACCGTCAGCGCCGCGGTCAGCAGCAGGGCGGCGGCGGTGACGGCGGTACGGGGCGCTCGGCGCGGGCGGCGTCCTCGGGGCATCTGGGTCGCGGTCATCGGTGCCCGCTCAATCCGTGATCTGCACGCTGGCCGGGGGCATGGTCGGCAACTGGAAGTCGACCTCGGTCACCTTGGCCGGCGGCGCCGGGAACTGGGCGAAGACCGGGCGGCTGGCTCCCGGCATCAGGCCGCTGAGGCCGGTCGTGCACAGGCATTCACCGTTGGTGTCGCGCAGCACCAGATACCGCTTCTTGCCCGCCTTGTCGACGAGGGTGGCTCCGGAGATGGAGGAACGGGACCGCAGATCGGTCTCGTTGGAGCGCCAGTCGATGGCGTTGAAGGCGCGGGTGCCGCGGTTGGCCACCGTGCCGTTGACGGTGACGAAGCCGCCGGAGTCACGGACGACGGAGTGCAGGGTCACCACCACGCCGTCCGGCCCCTTCATTTCGCCGATCACCTTGTCGGAGTCGGCCGCCGGGCTGCCGGGGCCGCTGTCCTTGGGGGCGCTGCTGCGGGCCGGCGGCTTGTTGTTGTCCGTCGCCCCGGCACCGCCCTCACCACCACCGCAGCCGGCCACAACGAGAGCCAGGCCGACAGCGCTCGCCATGGCGACCGCTCCTCTGGCGGCCTTCGTGGTGCGCCGAATGCTCATGGGATGCGATTCCTTTGATGTCGTCCGGTCGTCTCGGAAGTCTCGGTGCGCGGGTCGGGGTGGTGAACGGGGTGGCGAGCGGGGTGCGGGGGCGGCCGGTCAATGGGCGAGGCGTACGGCGAAGAGGTCGGATGCGTCGGGCAGATGCTGGAGGTGATCGGGGTCGAGCGTCCAGCGCTTTCCGTCACAGGTGAGCTCGACGAGCGCGGGCCGGGGGCCGTCCTTGCCCTTGCCGCCCGTGCCGCCCTCATCTCCCTTGTCCCCCTCGTCGCCCTTGCCGTCCGGCCCGCCCGTGTCGTCCCCGGCGGGATCGAGGGTGCAGCGGGGCTCGACGACGGACTTCGCCTCGGCCTTCCCATGGGCGCTGCTGGTCATCGGGATGACCGAATTGCCCACGGACTTCTGGGTCCTGACCCCGACGGCGAAGGAGGTGGGCCAGGAGTCCGGGGTGCAGCCGGAGCCGGAGCCGTAGAGCTCGGCGCCGTTCCGTTCGGCGAACCAGCTCGCGCTTTCGCAGGCCGCCGGGGACGGGGCGCCGCGCCCGCTCAGCAGGTCCTTCCAGACGACCTGGTTGGTCTCGTAGCTGCCGTCGCGGAGACCGTCGAGAAGGCCCTTGGTCAGCAGGTCGCGGTACTTCTGGCCGGCGGCGAGCGCGGCCGCGTCGGCAGCGGTCTGCGCACCGTTGCGGGTGGCCGCGGCCTGGCCCACGGCGAAGAAGGCGAGCGCGAGGAAGAGCAGGCCCCCGACCGCAACGATGTAGAGCGGGAAGGCCTGCCCGGCGTCGCGCCGACGGCGCAGGGTCGTGACCGGCACGACAGTGGCGGCAGCGGCGGGCCCTAAATCCCGACGACGTCGGAGATCTTGTTGGCGATGGCGTTCGCGATCTGGCTGCCGAAGTCCGTGGTCGACAGGACCAGGACGATCGCCACGACCACCGCGATGATGCCGAGGTACTCGATCGAGGTCTGTCCCCGGTCGTTCCCCAAAATACGCTTCGCCATCGTCTTCCCCTCCATGGGCGGCCGTACCGCTCTGGTCCGGCTGGTCTGTCCCCGTGGTGCCGGCGCGTTCGACCGCGCTCACGACACGAGAAAAGTACGCCGGAACATCGTGCCCGGAACAGGGCTTCCGTACCCAATCCTGAATTGGGATCACGGACGGCGGGCCCAACGGCGCATTCAGGCCACTTGGCCGCACCCCACCCACCCCCGTTCCCCCTCCGGGACCGTGCCCCGTTCTCCTGCCCATGTGGACCGGCCGGCCCGTCCGCACCATAGTGCGAGCGAAACCGTCCGCCCACCCACTGTGACACAACTCGTTGCTCTTGCGAAGGAGTTGACGCGAAGCGGGCGGCGCGGCGTACTCATCCGGCCGGGTGCGGGCCACGGCCGACGAGCGCGTACGCCAGGCCCGAACAGTCGTGGCCACCGGCCGGATCGGGAGCGTACAGGGTCCACACCACGAAGGCCTCGAAGAGCAGTGGCAGCACGCCCAGTACCAGGAGGACCAGGGTCGGACCGGAGGCCCGGGACAGCGCCGGCACCCAGCCGCGCCGGAGTGCGCCCCGGTGCAGCACCGCGTACAGCACCGGGGCGGCGAGCCCGGCACACAGGCCTGCCCACCCGAAAATGTGCATCCGCAAGGACGGCCCGAAGTAGTGACAGTCGTGGAAGGTGTCGGCGGAGAAGGCGGCGGAGAGCACGGAGAGGACCGCGCCGAGGAGAATCAGCCCGGGTACGCCGAGCGCGGTCCCGCGGCGCCAGGAGGCCGGGGGCGGGGCCGGGGCCGGGAGCCGCGACACGGATCACTTCCCCATCAGCGAGCCGAAGTCGGTGCCCGAGCCCAGGAAGAACCCGGCGATGAGCAGGATCATCGTGGCCGGAACCATAAAGGTGGTGACGACCATGGTGGCCTTGGGGACCGCGCGGGCGGCCCGGCGCCGGGCGTTCTGGGCGTCGGTGCGGCGCATGTCGTCGGCGATCTGGATCAGGGTGTCGACGATCGGCGAGCCGAGCTCCTCGCCCTGCTGGAGCGCGGTGACGAACTGGGCGACCTGTTCGGAGTCGTTGCGTTTGCGTAGCTCCTCGAAGGCCGCGCGGCGGCTGACGCCCATGTCCATCTGGCGCAGTGTGATGCGGAGTTCATCGGCCCATGGCCCCTCGTACTTCTCCGCGACCCGGTCCAGTGCCTGACGGAAGCTCAGTCCCGCGCTGACCACGACGGCCAGGACATCCAGAAAGTCCGGAAGGGTGCGTTCGATGGTGTCCTTGCGCTGGCGGATCGCGGCCCAGATGCCGACCTCGGTCCAGAAGAGACCGAAGAGCACCATCAGGACGCCGAGCAGCGGCTGACCGCGCAGGAACATCACCAGCGCGCCGAAGAATCCGAGGGCCCCGTAGACGGCGCGCCGGGCGGCGTACCGGTCGACGGTCAGGCCGCCGGGATTGCCGGCCAGGTCGATCCGGCGGCGGACCCGGGCGGTGCGTTTGTCGCCCATCAGCCGCAGCACCAGCGGCGCATAGCGCATCCCGGTGCGGTCCACCGCGGAGCCGACCACCGTGGTGCGGGTCGCGCCGACCTCCAGGGACAGCGCCAGGTCCGGCGGCAGCCGGGCCTCGCGGCGGTAGAGCGCGATACCGCCGCAGATGCCGGCGACCGAGAGGGCGAAGGCCGCTGCCAGCAGAATTCCGATTCCCATTCCTGTTCCCCTGGGGATACCGATGCCGGTGCCGGTATCTAGACGTCGATCTTGGACAGCCGGCGGATGAAGAAGAAACCGAGCCCGTAGAGGGCGAAGGCCACCACGACCGCGAGCTGGCCGAGGAAGGAGGAGGTCATCCGGTCGATCGCGCCCGGAGCGATCCGGTTCATCAGCAGCAGCGTGCCGATACCGAGCAGCGGGACGACATAGGCGGTGACCACGACCTGGGAGAGCTGGGTGCGGACCTCACGACGGGTCTCCTTGCGCTCCTCCAGGGTCTTGGTGAGGTTGCGCAGCGAGCCGACGACGGTGCCGCCGGCGCGGTTGGAGAGCACCAGGGTGGTGACGAGGACGACGAGTTCGCGGGACGGGAGGCGTTCGGCCAGCTCGCCGAGCGCCTCGTCGACGGAGTGGCCGACGGCGAGCTTGTCGGAGACCTTGCCCAGTTCCTCACCGGCCGGCGCGTCCAGCTCCTCGGCCGCCATGCCGAGCGCGGTCCGCAGGGCGAGCCCGGCCTGGGTGGCGTTGGCGAGGATCCGGGAGAGCTCGGGCAGCTGGTTGATGAACTTCTCGATGCGCTTCTGCCGCTGCCAGTTGAGGAAGGCGAAGGCGGCCCAGACGGCGACCAGCGCGGCGATCGGGCCGAAGAACGGGGCGAGGGTGGCCTGCGCGATCAGCCACAGCGCGAGGACCGCGCCGAGCATGTAGACGAAGAATTCACCGGGGGTGACGTCCAGACCGGTGGCGGCCAGCCGCAGTTCGAGGCGGCGGCCGAAGCGGGTGCCGCGCAGGGCGCGGTCGACGGACGGGAAGCGTCGCTGCCGTCCGTCGGCCGGCCGCCCGCGCTCGTCGTCGAGCCGGTCGACGACGGCCTGCCGCTGGGCGCGCCCGGCCGCGTACGTCCGTACGCCGGCGATCGCGAGCACCCCGCACAGCAGGGTGGCGCCGATGGCGAGCAGGGCGAGGTGGTTCCCGCCGGTCATGAGAGGGCCTTCCGGGTGGCGAGTTGGGCGTCGTCGGTGGCGACGCCGAAGGCGGGCGGGGTGGGCTCGCTCGCCATGAAGAGGCGTTCGGCGACCCGGCGCGGCAGCGGGAAGTAGCGGAACCGCCCGTGCACGATGCGGTCGGCGCCCATCGGTTCGGCGTCGAAGCGGCAGACCGTCGCGATCCGGTAGTCCTCGTGGCCGCGCGAGTCGAGGAGGGCGATCTCGCTGATCCGGCGGGAGCCGTCGGCGTGCCGGGTGAGCTGGACGATGCAGTCGACGGCGCTGTTGATCTGGTCCCGCACCGCCTCGAAGGGGATCTTGACGTCCGACATGGAGGCCAGGGTCTGGAGGCGCATCAGGGCGTCCTCGGCGCTGTTGGCGTGGACGGTGGCGAGCGAACCGTCGTGGCCGGTCGACATCGCCTGGAGCATGTCGAGGGTCTCGCCGCCGCGCACCTCGCCGACGATGATGCGGTCGGGGCGCATGCGAAGGGAGTTGCGTACGAGGTCGCGGATGGTGATCCGGCCCTTGCCCTCCACGTTGGGCGGCCGGGACTCCAGCCGGATGACATGGCTCTGCTGGAGCTGGAGTTCGGCGGCGTCCTCGACGGTGATGATCCGCTCCCCGTCCGGAATCAGGCCGGAGAGGGCGTTGAGGAGCGTGGTCTTGCCCGCACCGGTGGCACCGGAGACCACCACATTGAACTTGGCCCGCACCAGCCCCGCCAGCAGCATCAGCATCTGCTCGTCGAGGGTGCCCATACCGATGAGTTCGGCGAGGGTGTAGGCGCGCGGGAAGCGGCGGATGGTGAGCGTGGCGCCGTTCAGCGCGAGCGGCGGGATGATGACATTGACGCGCTCACCGGACGGCAGCCGGGCGTCGACCATCGGATTGGACTCGTCGACCCGCCGGTTGACGGTGGAGACGATCCGCTCGATGGTCTGCATCAGCTGCTCGTGCGAGGCGAAGCGTACGGGCAGCAGCTCGACCCGGCCGGCCCGCTCGACATACACCTGGTCCGGGCCGTTGACCATGATCTCGGTGATCGAGGCGTCTTCGAGCAGCGGCTCCAGCACCCCCAGGCCGAGCGCCTCGTCCACCACCCGGCGGATGAGCTGGGCGCGTTCGGCGGTGGAGAGCACCGGGCCCTCACGGCTGATGATGTGGCCCAGCACGCGTTCCAGCCGCCCGCGGCGCTCGGCCGCGGCCAGCGAGGACATCTCGGCGAGGTCGATCTCTTCGAGCAGTTTGGCGCGGTAGACGGCGACCATATGGCTGTCCTGGCGCGCCTCACCGGCCGGTTCGGGGGCGACGATCCGGGCTTTCAGGCTCATCGCGGGGGTGCTCCTTCGTACGGGTCCGGCGCCCGGAGGCCCAGGGCGGCGGATTTCTGCGGGCGGGGCATGGTGGCGCTGCGGCTGGCGGAGCCGAAGTCCTTGATGCCGGGCAGCAGCGAGGGAATGGTGACGCGCACCGTCGCGCGGACCTCGTCGCCCCCGCCGTCCACCGAGACCTGCGCACCGCGCGAGACCCAGCCGGTCATCGCGGCCCGGCCGGCGGCCTGCGGGTCGGCCGGGTGGTCGGCCTCGTCCATCGAGGCGGTACGGGCCGCGGCGCGCGCTCCCGTACCGGCCTGCTGGACGGCGAACGCGGCGAGGCCGAGCTGGACCACCGCCAGCCCGACGACCAGCAGGATCGGCAGGAACCCGAGGAATTCGATGGAGACCGTGCCCCGGTCGCGGCCGTGGCCGCGGAACCGGGCCGGCAGGCGCAGGGCGCTCATCGGACGTCCTCCTTCGCGGCGCCGGCCGAGCCCTCGGCCGACCACGGGAAGGCGGCCGCGCCGGGGAAGAGCACCGGTACCTCGATGTCGACCGTCGCCTTCCACACGTCTGCCTCGGGAACGCAGGAGATCGTGGCGCCGCCCCGCCAGGAGCTGGGGAGTTCGTCCTCGGCGGCGGCGTGGCAGGCACCGGCGCCGCCCCCGTCCGTCGCGGTGCCGGCCCGCGCGCCGCGGTCGGCGGAGTGGGCCGCGAGCGAGTAGGCGTAGCCGACCAGCACCAGCTGCCACAGCAGGGCGAGGACCACCAGGATCAGCGGGAGCAGCCCCATGAATTCCACGGCGACCTGCCCCCGGTCGTTGCCGCCCAGCGGGCGCCGCACCGCTCAGCCCTCCTCGTAGGGACCGGCCGGATCGAACGGACCCGAGCCGCCGGCCGCCGCCGCGGAGCCGCGTCGCGCGCCGAACCGGAGGCCGGACCCTGAACCGGCCCCGGAGGCCGACCCCGATGCCGGGCCCTGACCCGGCCCGGAACCGGGAGCCGCCCCCGGCGTTATGGCCTTGCGCTTGCGCCCCGTCAGTGTCGGGCGCGCCCGGTGGCTGCCCCGGCCCTGCCGCACGGCCGGCGACTCGACCAGGCCGAGTTCGCCCGCCAGCGCCCACAGCGCCTGCCGGACCGTCGACTTGCCGTCGAGGTCCTGCATCCGGCCGGCGTCGACACAGGGCTGGAGCTCCTTGAAGGCGGCCGGTACATGGGTCCGGGCGACCTGGGTACCGGTGGCCTTGGCGACCAGCGGCGGCTGGATCTCGGTGTTACGGGTGAGGCGGTTGACCACCGTGGTGGTGTCCTCGGCCTGACGGATCTGCAACCGGTCCCACAGCCGCACCTGCCGCTTGGCGGCCCGTACGGACACCACGTCCGGGGTGGTCACCAGCAGTGCCACATCGGCGAGTTCGACGGCCGCGGCGTTGGCGGACTGCATCTGGGAGCCGCAGTCGACCAGCACCACTTCGTAGCGGGAGCGCAGCGCGCCGATGATCTGGCGGGCCGCCCGGTCGTCGACCTCCTCGCCGCGTTCCCCCTCCTCGGGCGCCAGCAGCAGCCCCAGGCCCGTGTGGTGGTCGTGCACCGCGTCCTGGAGCACCCGTACGGAGATGTCCGCGATGCCCGCCAGATCGACGACCGAGCGGCGGAACTGGACGTCCAGATAGGAGGCCACGTCACCGGATTGGAGATCCAGGTCCAGCAGCGCGACGCTGCGGCCCGCGGCCCGTGCGGCCAGCGCCAGCTGCACGGCGGTGACGGTGGTGCCGACCCCTCCCTTGGCGCCGGTCACGGTCACCAGGGTGCCGGCCGGCCCGGGGGCCGTCTCCGGTCCGGCCCCCAGGTGTACCCGTACGCCCGCCGACCACTGGGCGGCGGCCTGCACCCGCGCGGCCAGCTCGTCATAGCCGAGCGGGAGCCCGACGACGCCGCGGGCACCGGCGTCCATCGCCGCGGAGAACAGCGCGGGACCGGCGTCCGCGGTGATCAGGACGACGCCGACCGCGGGGAAGCGCAGTGCCACCTCGCGGATCAGCTCCAGCGCCGGCGTCGGGCCGATCCGCTCATGGACGAGCACGACCTCGGGGAGCGCCTCGACGGCGGACGGCGGACCGGCCGCGGGCGAGGCGGCGGACGATGCGGCGGCCCCCTGGGCGGCGGCGCCGGCCAGCGCGTCGAGCAGCGCCGCGGAGTCGGCGACGGTGGGCGCGGGCTCGGCGTCCGGCAGCTGGTTGAGCAGCGAGGACACCGCGCGCGCCGCGTCCGGGTCGCCGATCGCCGGGAGGATACGGATGGTCACCTGAGCCTCCGGGTCACTTGTCGCCGTCGAGGGTGTAGGTGCGCTGGCCGGGCGGGATGGTGGCCTCGCTGCCGGGGGCGATCAGGGCGAGCCGTACGTGCGAGGCGAAGGACTCGGCGTACGCGACCCGTTGGGCGTCCTGGGTGTTCAGCGCGAAGGTGATCGGGACGGCCTCCCCGGCCTGCCGGCCGGTGGTGGTGCTCTCGCCGGGGTCCTTGGCCTCCAGGGGCGTCAGCTTGCCGACGTCGATGACCTGGGCCCCGGAGACGATGACCTTGGAGACCGGCTTGTCCTCGGGGCGCTTGCCCTCGAAGGTGGCGAAGATGTTCACCCGGGCACCGGGGTTGATCTTGCCGGCCACGCCGGTCGCGGCGTCGATCATGATGGCGATCTCCTGCTGCCCGGCCTTCAGCGCGGGCCGCTCCACGATCATGTCGTCCTGCAACAGCGACCCCTTCTTCAACGGGGTCACCGCGATCCTGCCGCTGACCTTGTCGAGATCGGTCACGGCCGTCGGCGGCAGCCACCGCTGCGGCATCTTCACCTTCTCGAACTGCCCAGGATCCAGCGCTTTATAGGCCGCGACATCCGTCTTCAGCCGGTACGCCGTCTTTTCGGGACCGACCTTGGACTCGACGTTCTTGATCACCGACAGTACGCCGACGAACGCGCCGACCGCACAGAGAACCGACAGGAGCAGCAGGATCACTCCGCGGCGCTGGCGTGAGTTCATGGGGGAGGGACCTCGATCGGGACGGGGAGAAGGGGCGGGCGGTCGGGCAGGAGGCGGGCGGTCGCCGGACGGGGACCGGAGGAACGGCGTCCGGCGGGACCGACGGGATCGGCCGGTGGGGGCGGGGCACGGGCGGCCCGGTCGGGCTCAGCGCACGCGGGCCACCGTCCGCGGAGTGCCGGGGACGTCGGGACGCCCGGGGACGTCCGGGTGGGCGGGGACGTCCGGACGGCCGGGCACATCGGAGTGGCCGGGCAGATCGGAGTGCGCGGCGAAATCGGGGTGGCCGGGCAGATGCCAGTGGCCGGGGGCCCGGGGGCCGTCGTCGCATGCGTAGGGGTTGCCTGGCACCGGGCGCCCGGACCCGTACGGGTTCCCCGACGCCTGTGAGCCGCCTGCCGCGAGATCCGGCCCGCGGACGTCCCACCGCCCCGTTTCACCGCCGCCCTCGGTGCCGTCACCCCGTACGTCCGACACATCCGCCATGCCCGGCACGTCCGCCATGCCCGGCACGCCGAGCACACCGGCCACACCGGGCGGTGCCACCGGGGAGAGCCCGCGCTCGCCCCACGGCGAGGGAGACGGAGACGGTCCGTCCGGGGCCGCCGAGGGGGACTCGGGCGCACCCGTACCGCCGGACGGCTGCCCGGGGGCCGGAGCGGAGGCCGGCGCCGAAACAGGGCCCGGCGACGACGTGAACGTCGGCGCAGGCCCCGGCAGGTGAGGTGAGACAGGAGCAGCGGACGACCCGGGGGCCGGCACGGAAGCAGGCCCCGAAGCCGTCGCCGGAGCGGTGGCCGGGGTGGTGCCCGGAGTGGTGGCCGGGGTGGTGGCGCCGGCGGATGCCGTGGCGGCTGGAGCGGCAGCTCCCTGTCCCGGCCGGGTGGTCGGCCCTCCTATGGCCGCCGGCCCCTGACCCGGGCCGCCTATGGCCGCCGGCCCCTGCGCCGAGCCGCCACCCCCCGCCGCCCGTTCCCGCGCCAGTGGCGCCGCGCAGAACGCACAGCGGTCGCCGAGGAGTTCCAGCCCGCACCAGCCGCACGCCTCGCGCCGTACGGAGGACACCAGCTGATGCAGGATCGACAAGTCCGGTATGGCCGCCGCGAATTCGATGAGTTTCTGGGTCCCCCACCACCGGGCGGACTCGGCGGGCAGCCGGGCCTCGTACACCCCCTGCACCTGCCACGCCGGGGCGAGCGCCGCGGTCACCCACTCGGAGGTGAGCTGGCCGCGGGCGAGCGCGAGCTGCGTGGTGAACCCGGGCGCCGGCAGTCCGGCCTCGGTGCTGTGCCGGTCCAGATGCAGCAGCCGCGGCTCGGGGTGGGCCAGCACCGCGAAGTGGGCGCCGGGCAGCCAGGACTTCACATGGGACCGCAGATCGACCTCGATACGGTCCAGGCCGCTCACACTGCCCAGCAGGGCACCGGCGTGCACGTAATGGCTCAGCAGCCGTGCCGCGCTGGCCAGCACGCCGGGGCTGAAATCGCACAGCGACAACTGCCGCAGCTGACGGGCCAGTAACGCCACGCCCAGCGGCGGCAGGGACAGCGGCACGATGGCGATCCGGTCGCTCTCCAGGACGGAGCGCAGGGTGTGCAGGCGCCGGATGTGTTCCGGCGGGCAGGCCGAGGAGTACAGCACGACGAGGTGGCCGTGGTGCTCCAGCACCGCACTGGTCTCCGTCAGGGCGTCGTCCAGCGGCTGGAGATGCGGGGCCCGGAGCACGACGGCGGCGGGGGTCTGCCGGTCGGTCGCGGGCAGCGCGAGGTCAGGGCTGGTGACTGCAATCGCGGTCGGCACGTCGCTCCCCCACTCCCTCCGGCCGCCGGGGGCCCCGGGACCGCGGATCGGCACAGCTCTGCTAGGCGCCGTACGCTCAGCACTTTATCCACAGAGATACGTCCCAGAGAACACGTTCTGGGCTACTCGTCATCACCATCACCCCGTAGGGAAAGGGCGCATACCGGCCAGGCGGACATCAGGGGAACATCCGCTTCCGGCAAGACTCTTGACAGGGCCAATGGTCTGGACCACGTTGTACGACAAGCGCAGGGGCCCCTGAAACGCGCATCCGCACCACTCCCTCTCCCCTTCCCCCACACGGAGGCAGCCGTGGTTCGCGCACGATCAGGCACGTCCAGGAACAGGCTGACGGCAAGACTTCTGGCCGGACTCACCGCCACGGCCCTGACCTCGGCCGGCATCCTCGCGGCGGGCACCGCCCACGCATCCGGGGACCGCCCCCAGCCGTCCCCCGCCGCACACACCGCCGCCGTTCCCCGGCACGCCGTCACCGGCTACTGGCAGAACTTCAACAACGGCGCCACGGTGCAGAAACTGAAGGACGTCGACGACGCCTACGACATCATCGCGGTCTCGTTCGCCGAGGCGACCGGGACGCCCGGCGCCGTCGACTTCCACCTCGATCCGGCCGTCGGCTACGGCTCCACCGACGAATTCAAGGCAGACATCAAGGCGAAGCAGGCGGCCGGGAAGTCGGTGATCCTCTCCGTCGGCGGCGAGAGGGGCGCGGTGTCCGTCAACGACGACGCCTCCGCCAGGAACTTCGCCGACTCCCTCAACGGCCTGATGGACGCCTACGGCTTTGACGGCGTCGACATCGACCTGGAGAACGGCCTCAACTCGACGTACATGACGCAGGCGCTGAAGGCCGTCCATGCCGCGCACAGCGATGTCGTGGTGACCATGGCCCCGCAGACCATCGACATGCAGTCACCGCAGAACGAGTACTTCAAGACGGCGCTCGGCATCAAGGACTTCCTGACCGTCGTCAACATGCAGTACTACAACAGCGGTTCGATGAACGGCTGCGACGGCAAGGTCTACTCCCAGGGCTCGGTCGACTTCCTGACCTCGCTCGCCTGTATCCAGCTCGAGGGCGGACTCGACCCGTCCCAGGTCGGCATCGGCGTACCGGCCTCCTCCCGCGCGGCCGGCAGCGGATATGTCGCCCCGTCGGTCGTCAACGCCGCCCTGGACTGCCTCACCCAGGGCACCGGCTGCGGCTCCTTCAAACCGTCCAAGACCTACCCCGGCCTGCGCGGTGCGATGACCTGGTCCACCAACTGGGACGCCGCGGGCGGCGGTGAATTCGCCCGCCAGGTGGGCGCCCACGTCCACGGCCTTCCGTAACGAGCCCCGCCTCCCCGGCGGACACCGCCCCGCCCCCGCCGCCACCTGCGGCGCCCCGGCACCACCCCCCACACACCGCCAGGTCCCGCGCACCCCGTGCACGGGACCTGGCGTCCACCTACTGCGTGCTCACCTGCTGCGCTCTCACCTACGGGTGGCCGCCGGCTTCGGCAGCGCGCACCCGTCCGCACTCAGGTCCAGCTTGTTGCCGACACCGAAGCACTTCGGTATCCCGTACGTCTCCTGGGCGTAGTTGATGCCCTGGTGAACAGTGACGTTGCCGTTCTCGTCCACCTCGCACGGGTTGTTGACGGTGCACTTCTCGCCGTCCTCATTGCCCGTGTTGTTGATGGCCGCGACCTTGCCGGAGGCGGTGTCGATCACCGGCGATCCGGACGTACCACCGATCGTCTTGCACTGCGGGGTGTAGCGGACCGAGTCCTTCCAGGTCCAGTCGCCCTCCTTGAGAGTGGGCACGAACCCGTCGACGTTGCAGGAGTAGATCTTCTTCCAGTAGCCGGAGACGACGCTGATCGCCGCGCCCTTGGCCGGGTGGGCGGTGGCCAGCTCCAGCGGCTTGATCCCGTACTTCTGCTCGATCTGGGCGTAGGTCGAGGAGGTCTCGTAGAGCGAGACATCGGTGTCGGTCATCGTGGCGTACGCGATCTTGGTGGCCTTGATCGTGCCCGCCCGGCCTGCCGACTTGTCGAGCAGGGTGAAGCTCCGGCTGGACGGCTGGTCGACGATGACCTCGCCGGCGCCGGGCATACCGCTTTCCAGACAGTGGCCGTTGGACATCACCAGGGCCGGGTCATTCGGCTGCGAGGTGGGCATCCGGACAACGGAACCGGAGCAGTTGCTCAGCGCGACGGTGCCGGCGAAGTCCACCGCCTTGGTCTTGTGCTGCTTGAGGTGCTGCTGCTGGGGCTGCTGCGCCCTGTGCTGCGGCGCCGCGTGGGCCGTTCCGACGGTGCCGACCAGGGCTGCGGCTCCCAGCACGGCCGTGGCCAGGGTGCCGACGAGAGGTCGATTCATGTGGGGTCCTCTCAGCTTCTGTCACCGAAGTCCCTTCAGGGGCTTCGGTTTTGTCGTGCGCATTGTTGGCGCCACGGCCGCCGGTGGCAATGAATTTCCTGGAAACGATGGGAAGTTGCCGGGTTCGCCCTAACCGTCACGACCCACCCGCCGCCGGTCCCGCATCTGGCCGTTCCACGCCTTGACCCGGCCATGCCAACCCCTCATAACTGACAGTGTCGCTTCGCCTCACACCCCACAGGAGACCGCATGCGACCACGTATCCGCGGCGGACGCAGCACCGTCCTCGCCGCGCTCCTCACCCTCGCGCTCGCCGCCCCGATAGCCGCCGCCCAGGCGCAGGAATCCCCCTCCGAAGAGCCCACCGCCGGCACCGTCGAACGCACCGAACTCCCCCGTCAGTACGAGGTGACCGGCCCCGCCACGCCCGCACAGCGCACCGCCCTCGCCGCGACCGGCGCCACCCTCGACGAGGTCCACGGCCGGAAGGCCGTCATCACGGCGAACCGCGCCCAGGCCGCCGCCGTCCGTCAACTCGGCTACCCACTGCGCCTGTTGCCCGCCCCTCCGGCCGCCGCGCCCGCGGCCCCCGGCACCCGGATCAAGGACTTCCCCTCCGGCTACACGAAGTACCACACCTACGACGAGGCCACGAAGGAGATCGACGCCGTCGTCGCCAAGTACCCGGACCTCGTCACCAAGCAGGTCATCGGCACCTCCCACGAGGGCCGCTCCCTCCTCGCCCTCAAGCTCAGCAAGAACGCGGCCCAGGACGAGGCGGAGCCCGAGGTCCTCTTCACCGCCCACCAGCACGCCAGGGAACACCTCACCGTCGAGATGTCCCTGTACCTCCTGAACGAGTTCACCTCCAAATACGGGACCGACCCCCGCATCACCAAGATGCTCGACTCCCGCGAGATCTGGATCATCCCGGACCTGAACCCGGACGGCGGCGCCTACGACATCGCCTCCGGCTCGTTCCGCAGCTGGCGCAAGAACCGCCAGCCCAACACCGGGTCCAGCAGCGTCGGCACCGACCTCAACCGCAACTGGGACTTCAAGTGGGGCTGCTGCGGCGGCTCGTCGTCCAGCCCCTCCTCCGAGACCTACCGCGGCAAGTCCGCCGCCTCCGCCCCCGAGGTCCAGGTGGTCTCGAAATTCGTCCACAGCCGCATCGTCGGCGGCAAGCAGCAGATCAAGGCCGCCATCGACTTCCACACCTACAGCGAACTGGTCCTGTGGCCCTTCGGCTTCACCGACGACGACACCGGCCCCGGCATGACCCAGGACGACCACGACGCCTTCGCCACCATCGGCAAGGACATGGCCACCACCAACGGCTACACCCCCGAACAGTCCAGCGACCTGTACATCACCGACGGCTCGATCGACGACTGGCTGTGGGGGGACCAGAAGGTCTTCGCGTTCACGTTTGAGATGTACCCATCCTCCTTCGGCTCCGGCGGCTTCTACCCACGGGACTCGGTGATCCCGAAGGAGACCTCGCGCAACCGTGAGGCGGTACTGCGGCTGGTGGAGATCGCGGACTGCGTCTACCGGGCGATCGGCAAGGAAGGTCAGTACTGCAAGGGCAGTTGACGCCCTGCTGCCTGGTCGAGAGGCGGGCACGCGCCATGGGGGCGCGGCCCGCCGAGCCCGAGGTGGACGCACCTAGAGCAGGTGGTCGGCCTTACCTGCCTTTATCTCGCGGATGAGAGTGCGGAGAGCTTCTTGGGTGTCGGTCACGTAGGCGTCCTCGGCGCCCGCCACCGCAATGTAGGCGTTGCCCTGATCGTCGGTCCCTATGCGGAAGCAGTTGTTGCCTTCGCCGCAGTAGGGCTCTTCCCAGCTGATGTCTCGCATGGTGACCTCCTTACAGAAGGTGGTCGGCCTTGCCGGCCTTTATGTCACGGATGAGAGTGCGGAGGGCTTCGCGGGTATCGGTGACGAAGCTGTCCTCGGCGCCTGCCACGGCGATGTAGCCGTTGCCTTCTTCGTCGGTACCGAGGCGGAAGCAGGCCGAGCCCTCGGCGCAGAACGGCTCTTCCCAGCGGATGTCAGCCATGGAGTGCCCCTCACAGTTGGCGCACGATGCTCTGGATGAAGTCGCGCGAACGTTCGGGAGAGAGGCTAACCCGTTCCATGCCGTCCATCTGGGACCGGTACCGGGTCAACTGCGCCTCCAGATGCAGGAACTCCGGCCCGTGCGTGCTGTCCACCTGCACGGCATCCAGTTGCGGCACCGCGCCTTCCGCATAGATCACGGTCTGCCCGGCGCCTGGAAACTCCCCTGCTTCAAAGGGGATGACGCGCAAGGTCACGTGGTCGCACTCGGACATGGCGAGGAGGTGCTTCAACTGGGCGAGGGCAATCGCCCGGCCCCCGAACTGCATCCGCAGGGCGGCCTCATGAATGATGCCGATGTATTCGCACGGGTCATCGCCGTCCAGCACTTGCCGGCGTTCCATCCGGTGGGCAACCCGCAGCGCAATCTCGTGCTCCGGCATGGGAGGGACGCCCACGCGGAAGATCGTGGTGGCGTGGTCGCTGGTCTGCAACAGGCCCGGGATGTGCACCGTGTGCGCGGTGCGCATGCGTACGGCGTGCCACTCGAACTCGGCGATGTCCAGCAGGCCGGCAGGGAGGCTCCCGCGGTACTTCTCCCACCAGCCCCGGCTGGCCTGGGTCATGGCCGCCAGCGCATCGACATACTTCTCATCGCGGCAGTCACAGTTGCAGGCCAGAGTGCGCAGTCGCTCCGGGTTGATGGGGCGTAGGCCCGCCTCCATATTGGAGAGCCTGCTCCGGTCGACACCCAACAGGCCGGCGGCGTACTCGGCGGACATGCCTGCCGTTGTCCGCAGCTTCCGGAGTTCGGCGCCCAGGCGCTGCTGGCGTTCGGTCGGCGTTGTCCTCTGCGCCATGAAGTTCCTTCCGACTTCGGGATGTTGAGAAGTCTGCCGTGCGACTGGCTAGAGGAACTACCAAAGGTCAGAAAACTCCCGACGGAGTGGCAAATTTAACCCTCACTACCCTACAGTCAGTAACGCAACGCTTACGCTCCACGCAGTCGGAAGCGCATCGCGCGAGCCTGCCCGCGTCCTCCTGCCCTGGGAGAGGCGGGCCCGCGCCAGGGAGACAGGCCACTGACTGCCGTGCCATCAACCAACCCTCTGCAACAGGGAGTTGCCATGCCCGCAGCCGTGACCGTCTGCCCGCACCCCCTCGACACCCGCACCCCTCGCGTGCCGGAAAACCTGGCCTACAGCCTCACTCTTCCCGCCGCGCTCGCCAGTCCGGCCGTCGCGCGCTGTGCCGCCCGTACGATCCTGGAAGCGCACGCCCTGCACGACGTGACCGCCGCCGCGATCCAGGTGATCGGCGAACTCAGCGCCTCTGCCTGCCTGTTCACACCGTCCGACAGCGTCTACCTGTCGCTGCGCTATCGCGACGACGCGCTGCGCGTCAGCCTTTACGACGGGCACCCGCGCCATACCCACCGCCGTCTCGCGGCGGCCTGCGACGGCAGGCGGCGGTCCCTCCTCTTGCTGCTGGCCTGCGTGATGGAGACCTGCGATGGCGAGTGGGGGTTCGGGGCGTCTCAGGAGTCCGGCGACGGGACTCGGATGTGGGCCGTACTGCCGCGCGCAGGGGCTCGGGCGTACGGGCGCGCGGCCTGACGCCGAGGGGGCGCCCGATGCCGGGCGCCCCATTGGCGTACGTACGGAGGCGGGAAGTCGCCACCAGCATCTACACGGCCAGGCTCACCAGCGCCGCCACCGCGAACCCTGCCACCGACAGCACCGACTCCAGCACCGTCCAGGACTTGAGCGTGTCCCGCTCCGTGATCCCGAAGTACTTGCTCACCATCCAGAACCCCCCATCGTTCACATGCGAAGCGAAGATCGACCCCGCCGAGATCGCCATGATGATCAGTGCCAGATGGGCCTGTGACATGCCCTGGCCCTCGACGAGGGGGACGACGATGCCGGCCGTGGTGACGATGGCGACCGTGGCCGAGCCCTGGGCTACGCGCAGGACGAGGGAGAGGAGGTAGGCGAGGACGATGATGGGGAGGCCGACGTTGTGGAAGGTGTCGGAGAGGGCGGTGGCCACGCCGCTGCCCTTGAGGACGGCGCCGAAGATACCGCCGGCGCCGACGACCAGGATGATGTTGCCGACCGGCTTGAGCGAGGCGGTGGAGACGGTCTCCAGGGACTTGCGGGACCAGCCGCGGCGGATGCCCAGCAGGTAGTACGACATCAGCAGGGCGATCGTCAGGGCGACGAAGGGGTGGCCGAAGAACTCGATCACCGAGCGGCCGGTCGAGGGGGCCATGGCGATGGAGGAGAAGGTCGCCAGGAGAATGAGGAGCAGCGGGGTGCCGATGATGGTGAGGACGGTGCCCAGGGGGACCGGCGCCTCGTCGGGCCGGCCGCCGGCCGCGGCCTTCTCCGCGGTGACCGCGGCCTTGGCTTCGTCCGCCGCCTCGACCATGTCCTGCGGGACGGGGACGAAGAGGCGCCTGCCGATCCAGGCCGCGTAGCCCCAGGCGGCGAGCACCGCGGGGATGCCGCAGAGGATGCCCATGAGGATGATCCAGCCGAGGTCGACCTTGAACAGACCGGCGGCGGCGACCGGGCCGGGGTGCGGCGGCAGGAAGGCGTGGGTCATGGACAGGCCCGCGAGGAGCGGCATGCAGTAGAGGAGGATCGACTTGCCGCTGCGCTTCGCCGCCGCGTAGACGATCGGTGCGAGGACGAAGATGCCGACGTCGAAGAAGACGGGGATGCCGAAGATCAGGCCGGTCAGGCCCATGGCGAGCGGTTCGCGCTTCTCGCCGAAGAGGCGGAGCAGCCGGGAGCTCAACACCTCGGCGCCGCCGGAGACTTCGAGGATCG
This sequence comes from Streptomyces sp. MCA2, assembly GCF_023544705.1. Lineage (NCBI taxonomy): Bacteria > Bacillati > Actinomycetota > Actinomycetes > Kitasatosporales > Streptomycetaceae > Streptomyces > Streptomyces sp. MCA2. Next base: position 75,699 of record NZ_JAMJFM010000035.1, on the reverse strand, counting down.
CGCCGAGCATGGTGCCCAGGCCGATGATGATGGCGACGTGTCCGAGGATGCCGCCCATTCCGGTCTCGATCATCGAGACGGCGTCGGATTTCTGGACCGTGCCGAAGAGTTCGGTGACGGAGAGCCCGGCGGCCAGGCCCACCGCGATGGAGACCGTCAGCAGCGCGACGAACGGCTGTAGCCGGACCTTGATGATCAGGACGAGGAGCAGGGCGATGCCCAGGGCGGCGACCGTCAGAAGTCCCGCGGTGCCCGGTATCAGGGCGAGCAGTCCACCGGTGTGGGGTGGTGGCGCGGGGGTGGCGGGCGTGGCGGCGAGGAACATGGGGTGACTCCGTTGTCAGGCAGGGGCGGTTCCCGGGAGGTCCGGGGTGTCCCCTGGAAGGCATCTCCAGGCAGGGGGGTCCGCGGCACGGCGCCCCGTCGGTACGGGGCGCCGTGCCGTGCGGCGAACAGTGCGCTCGGGATAGCGCTAACGGCAGGCGGGGCAAGGGTTCTGGTGCCTCAGCTCAGGACCGCGAGGGCGTCGATCTCGATGAGCAGGCCCTTGGGCAGACCGACGTAGACGGTCGTGCGGGCGGAGGGTGCCTCCTTGAGGCCCTGCTCCTCGAAGTAGGCGTTGTAGATCTCGTTCATCTCGGCGAAGTGATCCACGTCGGTGAGGTAGACGCGCATCATCATGACGTCGTCCCAGCTCGCGCCGCCCTCTTCGAGGATGGCTTTGACGTTGGCGAACGTCTGGAGGGTCTGCTCGCGCAGGGTGGGGCCGGCCGGGGTGGGGGCCTGGCCCTCGGCGGCGGGGAGGAAGCCGACCTGGCCGGCGACCTGAAGGAGGTTGCCCTTCTTGACGCCGTGGGAGAACTTCGCGGGCGGGGTGGTGTGGGTGGCCGGGGTGAGCGCGATCTTCTCGGTCATGGTGTTCAGGCTTCCTGTACGGGGCCAGTGGTTACTGGGGGATTGCGGTTCCGGAGTACTCCCGGCTGATGGTGTCGGCGGTGCGGCGTACCAGCGGGAGCAGTGTGAGGAGTTCGTCGGCGGTGACGACGACATTCGGCGCGGAGACCGACATGGCGGCGACCAGGCGCCCGTCCGCGCCGCGGATGGGGGCCGCGACGCAGTTGATGGACTCCTCGTGGCCACCCAGGTCGGTGGCCCAGCCCTGTTCGCGGACCTTGGCCAGTTCGGCGAGGAACGCCGTGGCGTGCGGGGTCGAACGGGACGTGTAGAGGGGGTAGTCGAGCTTCTCCGCGAGGGCGCGGCGCTCGGGTTCGGGCAGGTCGGCGAGGAGCAGCTTGGCGACCGCGGCGACGGTGATCGCGACGGGCTTGCCGATCCGGGAGTACATCCGGACCGGGTAGCGGCTCTCGACCTTGTCGATGTAGAGGACCTCGTTCTCCTCGTGGACCGCGAGGTGGACGGTGTGTCCGCACTTCTCGTTGAGGGCGACGAGGTGGGGGTGGGCGATCTCGCGGACGTCGAGGTTCTCGACGGCCTGCTGGGCGAGGGCGAAGAGCCGGGCGCCGAGGCGGTAGCGCTGGTCGGACTGGCGGTAGACGAGGCCGTGTTCGTGGAGGGTGCGCAGCAGTCGCAGGGCCGTGGACTTGTGGACGCCGAGCCGGTCGGCGACCTGTCCCAGGTCGGCGGGGCCCTCGGCGAGCAGCGGCAGGATGCTCAGCGCGCGGTCGACGGTCTGGCTCATGTTCGTGCCCCGCTTCGCCCGGCCCTGTCGTCGCCAGGGGCGCACCTCTCAATAGTTGGCTCGCTTCGCTCGTTCACCGCGTACGTACCTCCTCGTCGGCCCTGCGGCCGGATGTGTCGGCTGCGGTCCAGCCGGGGCCGAGGTGCAGTCTCCCCCAGGCCTCGTCGTCGAGGTCCGCCAGGCGGTCGGCGTGCGCGCGGCCCGGCGGGGTGGCGAGATCGCCGGGGACGGTGAGGGCGGCGGCCGCCCACAGGTGGCCGTGGCGGATGCGGGTGCGGACGGGGAGGCCGCGCAGGGTGGCGGAGAGGAATCCGGCGGCGAAGGCGTCGCCGGCTCCGGTGGCCGCCACGAGGTCGACGTTCAGGGAGGGGACGAAGGTGGCGGTGGACGCGGCGGCGTCGCGGCGGCGGTCCGTCCCGGTGGTGCGCTGGAACACGGTGGCGCCGGCCTTGCCCTGTTTGACGACCAGGATGTCCGGTTCCGGCAGTGCTTCGGCGATGGCCCGTGCCCCGTGCAGGCCCCAGGCGTCCCGGGCCTCGTCGTCGCCCACGAAGACGAGGTCCGCGCCGCGGGCCAGTTCGAGCAGGGCCCGTGCCTGCGCCGGTTCGCGCCACAGGCCCGGGCGGTAGTTGACGTCGAACGAGAGGAGCGGACGCCCCGGGCGGCGGGCGGTCAGCTCGCGCATCAGGCCGAGGCAGTCCGCGGACAGCGCCGCCGTGATGCCGGACAGGTGCAGGATCCGGCCGGAGCGGATCGCCGCCGGGTCCAGGTCCGCCGCCGTCATGGCGGAGGCGGCGGAACCGGCGCGGTAGTAGGCGACCTCGTGGGTGTCGGTGGCGCGGTCCGCCGCGGTGCGGAAGTAGATGCCGGTGGGGCGCCGCGGGTCGCGCCGGACATGGCGGGTGTCGACGCCGCAGTCGGCGATGGCGGCCAGGAGGTGGTCGCCGAAGCCGTCGGTGCCGACCCGGGAGATCCAGCGTGCGGTGTGGCCGGTGCGGGCAAGGGTGCAGGCGACGTTGGATTCGGCGCCGCCGATGGCGCGGTCGAAGGACGGTACGTCGGCGAGCCGTCCGGGCCGGCTCGGCAGGAAGGTGACCATGGACTCGCCGAGACAGACGACGTCGACGTCCGGGACGGGTGAGCCGTCCGGGGCGGGGGTGTCGCCGGTGTTCGAGGACCTGGTCACGATCGGTTGCGCTCCTTCGCTGTGGTGCGTGCCCGGGAGGTGTGCCGCAGGGGTTCCGGCCGTGTGCCGTATCCGGGTTCCGGCCGTGTGCCGCACGGCGTTCCGGCCGTTGCCCGCCGCGCTTCTCACCATTGACCGGGCGATGGCTCGGATGTTAGACAGCGGTAAGCGATATGCGCAATGAGTGTTGCAGAGAGTGCAACAAGGATCTTTGAGGAGGCCCCATGGCCGGCGAACGGCTCGCGCAGGGACTCGAGGGACTCGCGGACGAGCGGGTCGACCACCGCTTCAAGGCGCTCCCCCCGGACGCCGAGGGCCGGACCGTCGGCGAGCTGGCCGCCGAGCGCCGCAACCTCTTCAGCGATGGGTTCACCACCCCCGTCCTCGCCCTCTCCGCCGAGTCGGTCGCACACAACCTGGCCCTCATGGAGACCTACGCCACCCGGCACGGCCTGGCCTTCGCCCCGCACGGCAAGACCTGCATGGCACCGCAGCTCTTCGCCCGCCAGCTGGAGCACGGCGCGTGGGGCATCACCGCCGCCGTCCCCCACCAGGCCCGCGTCTACCGCACTTACGGCATCGAGCGGATCTTCCTGGCCAACGAGGTCGTGGACGCGGCCGCGCTGCGCTGGCTCGCCGGTGAGCTCGCCGCCGACCCCGGCTTCCGCTTCATGTGCTACGTCGACTCGCTGCGCGGTATCGAGCTGATGGACACCGCGCTGCGCGAGGCCGGCGCCACCCGCCCCGTGGATGTCGTCGTCGAGCTCGGCGCCGGTGAGGGCGCCCGTACCGGCGTGCGCACCGAGGCCGAATGCCTCGAACTCGCCGATGCCATCGCGGGGGTGGACACCCTCCGCCTGGTCGGCGTCGCCGGCTACGAGGGCGAGGTGCCCGACGCCACCCCCGAGCGGGTGACCGCCTGGCTGCGCCGACTGGTCGCGCTGGCCGTGCAGTTCGACAAGGCGGGCCGGTTCACCGACCTCGACCAGATCGTCATCAGCGCCGGCGGCAGCGCCTGGTTCGACGCGGTCGCCGATGTCTTCGCCGAGATCCCCGAGCTGTCCGCGCCGGTCCTCAAGCTGCTGCGCTCGGGCGCGTACGTCTCGCACGACGACGGCCAGTACCGCAAGCTCACCCCCTTCAACCGCGTTCCGGAGGAGGGCGCCCTACAGCCCGCCTTCCGCCTGTGGGCGCAGGTCGTCTCCCGCCCCACCCCCGAGCAGGCGTTCCTCAACGCGGGCAAGCGCGACGCCGCCTACGACCTCCATCTGCCGGAGGCCCAGGTCGTACGGTCCGGCCGGGACGGCACCCTGCGCGAGGCGAAGGGGGTCACCGTCACCGGCCTGTCCGACCAGCACGCCTGGGTCTCCACCGAGCGCGCCGGCGACCTGGAGGTCGGTGACTGGGTCGGGCTGGGCCTGTCGCACCCGTGCACGTCCTTCGACAAGTGGCAGCTGATCCCGCTGGTCGAGCGGGACGGCACGGTCACCGATTTCATCCGCACCTTCTTCTAGACCATCCGCACCTTCTTCCGGACCAGGGGGCAGGAACCTGCCCGCCCCCTCCTGACCCCGGCGGTGCGTGCCGATCCCCCGCGGCGCGCGCCGCCGGTCCCCCGCCCCGGGGCACCGAGGACCGAAGGCCGCAAGTCCCAAGGCCCAGCGCCGAAGACCCCGAGGCTCCGGGGCCCCGCACCGAAGGGCCGCGGCGCATCGGCCCAGGCACCGAGAAAGGCAGTCCCCGCCATGGACACCGTGCTCCGCGACGTACGCGTCATCGACGGGTCCGGCGGTCCGTCCTACCGCGCCGATGTCGCCCTCGCCGACGGCCGGATCGCCGAGATCCACCGCGAGACGGACGGCGGCCCGCGGCCGGGCGCCGCCCGCGTGGTGGACGGCCAGGGACTGGCCCTCTCCCCCGGCTTCATCGATATGCACGCGCACAGCGACCTCGCGCTGCTGCGTGACCCCGCGCACGAGGCGAAGGCCGCCCAGGGCGTGACCCTCGAAGTCCTCGGCCAGGACGGCCTGTCGTACGCGCCGGCCGACGACCGGACCCTCGCCGAGGTCCGGACCCAGATCACCGGCTGGAACGGCGGCGGCCCCGGGGACACCTCCGTCGACTTCAGCTGGCGCACGGTCGGCGGCTACCTCGACCGCCTCGACCACGGCTTCGACGGCAACGGCATCGCCGTCAACGCCGCCTACCTCATCCCGCAGGGCACCGTCCGGATGCTCGCCCTCGGCTGGGACGACCGTCCCGCCACCGCCGACGAGCTGGCGCGGATGAAGCAACTGGTCGCCGAGGGCCTGGAACAGGGCGCGGTGGGGCTGTCCTCCGGCCTGACCTACACCCCCGGCATGTACGCCTCCGACGCGGAACTGACCGAACTGTGCCGGGTGGTGGCCCGCTACGACGGCTACTACTGCCCGCACCACCGCTCCTACGGGGCGGGCGCCCTCCAGGCGTACGAGGAGATGGTGGCCCTCACCCGTGAGGCCGGCTGTGCGCTGCATCTGGCGCACGCCACCATGAACTTCGGCGTCAACAAGGGCCGCGCGCCCGAGCTGCTCACGCTCCTGGACCGCGCGCTGGACGCCGGCGCAGACATCACTCTCGACACCTACCCCTACACCCCCGGCTGTACGACCCTGGTCGCGATGCTGCCGAGCTGGGCGAGCGAGGGCGGCCCGGCGGCGATCCTGGATCGCCTCCGGGACGACGCGACGGCCGAGCGGATCCGCCGGGTCATGGAGGTGGAGGGCGCGGACGGCTGTCACGGCGTGCCCATCGAATGGGACACCATCGAGATCTCCGGCGTCGCGGACCCCGCTCTGGACGGCTACGTCGGCAAGACGCTCGCCGGCAGTGCGGCGGAGCGCGGCGAGGAGCCGTGGACGACCGCCCGGCGTCTGCTGATCGAGGACCGTCTGGGCTCGACGATCCTCCAGCACGTCGGCCACGAGGACAACGTCCGCCGGATCATGCGCCACCGGGTGCACACCGGGGGAAGCGACGGCATCCTCCAGGGCCACAAGCCGCATCCGCGCGCGTACGGCACCTTCCCCCAGTACCTCGGCCGGTACGTCCGCGAGCTGGGTGTGCTGTCGCTGGAGGAGTGCGTCGCCCATCTGACCGGCCGCCCGGCGGCCCGTCTGCGGCTGCCCGACCGCGGTCTCGTCCGTGAGGGCTACCGCGCCGACCTGGTCCTCTTCGACCCCGAAACGGTCGCCGCCGGGTCCACCTTCGACGCCCCGCGCACCCTGCCCGCCGGCATTCCGCACGTCCTGATCGACGGCCGGTTCGTGATGGCGGACGGCCGGCGGACGGATGTGCTGGCGGGGCGGGCGGTACGGCGGACGGCGGCGGGCCGGGGGTAGAGGTGTCCCCCGGCCCGGGTCAGGGCAGGGGACGTTCCGCCTCGGCCGCGCGCAGGACCAGCCGCTCGATCTCGGACCCACTGCTCGTCAGATGCGCCCCCAGCTCCTCGGCCACCGCCGAACGTTCCGGGGTGACACGGCCCGCGTAGAAGACGAACGGGCCGTCGTAGCGGCCGTCGCGCCGCAGGCGTGCGAGGTGCTCCAGGCCCTCCCGCGGATTGCCGTCCCGCTCGATGTCGGAGACGATCAGCGTCGGCCGCTCGACGGCGAGGGCGGCGTCGGCGGCTGCGGAATCCTCGGCGATCCGCACCACCGCACCGGCCGCCCGGAAGGCGTTGACCAGGGACTCGTTGTTCCGTGGGTGGTCGTCCACCCAGAGGATGCGCACGTACCGCAGCGGCGCGACATCCGCGCCGGGTGCCGCCGTCCGCCCCGCCGGCACCGCGCCGTAGGCCCCCGGCTGCATCCCGCCGTACGCCCCCGCCGGCATCGCCCCGTACGCTCCCGCCGGCATCCCGCCGTAGGCCCCGGACGGCATCCCCCCGTACGCCCCCGCCGGCGGCTGTACCTGAGCCGGGAGCGACTGGACGTACGCGGCGGCGGGCTCCGGCTCCACCGCGGCCGGGAGCTCGGCCCCCTCGCGCAAGCGCCGCAGCAGCTCCTCGGACCGGGGCAGCGCCACCAAGCCGTCGATCAGCGAGGTGAACTCCTGGTCGCGCACCATCTCCGGGAAGGTGCTGGGCAGTTGGCGCTCCAGTCGGCTCAGTGTCGCGTCCCGGCCGTCCGCGTCCTGTTCCGGCAGGTCGTGCTCGCGCAGGAAGCGGGTCACCGTCGGCAGCTCCGCCACGGGGATCGGGTCGGGTGTCCGCAGCAGCCGGCGCACCTCCCGGTAGGTACGGAACTCGGCGATCACATCGCCCGCGCCGGACCCGGCGGCCCCGGCCACCATCCGGTAGAAGTCGGGGTAGAAGTACTGGAGCAGCAACGTCCTGACCACCGCCTCGGGCGCGAAGTCGTCCCACATCGGATTGAGCGTCGCCTCCAGCACGAAGCCGTTCACCAGGCGCTTGATGCGGCGGGGGTTACGGGCCGAGCGCTCCGCGAGCATCGTGGTCAGCCGCTCGTCCAGGAGCTGATCGATGCCGACGGTCCGGGCGCACCAGTCGATGTACGCCCGCACGCCCTGCTGGTCCGGCACCGGAATGCGGTAGCTCGTCTGGAAGATCTTCTCCATGAACGCCGAGGCGGCGGGGGACAGATCGCGTAACAGCCCGTTGGGCGCCAGCGCCGACCGGTCGCACCCGATGACGAACTCCAGACCCGGCACGTCCAGATAGACCTTCACCGCCTCACAGACCGCGAGCACCGTCTCCTCCGGGCAGCGGTCGAGGTCGTCGATGAAGACGACCAGCAGCCGGCGCGGCCGGAAGTCATCGGTCTGCGACCACTCCTGCACCAGTTCGCCGATCGCCCCGCGCATCTCGTTGCGGGCCTGGGAGTTGACGGACAGGGTCTTCCACAGCTCGTCGACCAGTCCGGCCGCCCCGAGCGGCCCGGCGGCGACCGTCGTCACCGCCCGGACGGCCCGCAGCAGCGCACGCCGCTCGGAGATCCGTTGCAGCGCCCGCCGCAGCACCCGCCGGTCGAACCGCATCAGGACGGACTTGATCAGCCCCTCCAGCGCATCGGCGCCCTGTGAGGTCCAGGCGTTGTACCAGACGGTGTGCACCTCGGGGGCGTGTGCCAGCTCCGCGTCGACCAGCCGCATCAGGCTGCTCTTGCCCATCCCCCAGCCGGCGTCGACGGCGAGCGTGAACGGGGTGGAGGCACGGGAGGCGACCAGCAGTCCGGCCAGCTGGCGGGCGGCCCGGCCGACGCCGAGCAGATCCGCGCCGGACTCGGCCACCGGTTCGTCGTTGAGCAGCACGAAGGGGCCGCGCGGCGAGGGGGCGGGCGTACCGGTGGAGGGGGAGACGGGCGGGGGTAACGGCGCCGAGGTGGACATGTGCCCGGAGCGTACCGAGCCGCGCTCCCGCCCGCCGGGCACTCCGCGGAATCACCGGGCGCCGCGGATTCAGCGGTGCCCCCGGGAGCGGCGCCGCGACGACCGGCCACAGCGCGTCACTACGCGTGACACACCCCACACCGTCCGCTGACCAACGTGGGGAAAAACACCGGGCGGGTGCCGTTACGCGGCCGTAAGGTGGCGGACATGCAGGTGATCCAGTCAACGAAGCTCGCCAACGTCTGCTACGAAATCCGTGGCCCGGTGCTCGAGGAGGCCATGCGGCTGGAGGCGGCGGGTCACCGCATCCTCAAGCTCAACACCGGCAACCCGGCGGCGTTCGGCTTCGAGTGCCCGCCCGAGATCCTGGAGGACATCCTCCGGTCCGTCGGCACGGCACACGGCTACGGCGACGCCAAGGGCCTGCTCTCCGCCCGTCGCGCGGTGATGCAGCACTACCAGACCAAGGGCATCGACCTCTCCGTCGACGACATCTACCTCGGCAACGGCGTCTCCGAGCTGATCCAGATGTCGATGCAGGCGCTGCTGGACGACGGCGACGAGGTGCTGGTGCCGGCCCCGGACTACCCGCTGTGGACGGCGTCCGTCTCCCTCTCCGGCGGCACCGCCGTGCACTACCGCTGCGACGAGCAGGCCGACTGGATGCCGGACCTCGCCGACATCGAGCGCAAGGTCACCGACCGCACCAAGGCCATCGTCGTCATCAACCCCAACAACCCCACGGGTGCCGTATACGACGACGAGCTGCTGCGCGGCATCGCGGAGATCGCCCGCCGGCACAACCTCATCGTCTGCGCCGACGAGATCTACGACAAGATCCTCTACGACGGCGTCACCCACACCCCGTTCGCCTCGCTCGCCCCCGACCTGCTGACCCTGACCTTCAACGGGCTGTCGAAGTCGTACCGGGTGGCGGGCTACCGCAGCGGCTGGATGGCGGTCTGCGGCCCGAAGGCGCACGCCTCCTCGTACATCGAGGGGCTGACGATCCTCGCCAACATGCGGCTGTGCGCCAATATGCCGGCCCAGCACGCGGTGGCCACCGCCCTCGGCGGCCGTCAGTCGATCAACGAGCTGGTGCTGCCCGGCGGCCGGCTGCTGGAGCAGCGCGACACGGCGTACGAGCTGCTGACGCAGATCCCCGGCGTCAGCTGCGTGAAGCCGAAGGGCGCGCTGTACGCCTTCCCCCGGCTGGACCCCCACGTCTACAAGGTCAAGGACGACCGGCGGATGGTGCTCGATCTGCTGCGCGCCGAGAAGATCATGATCGTCCACGGCACCGGCTTCAACTGGCCGGAGCCGGACCACTTCCGCCTGGTCACGCTGCCCAGCAAGGACGATCTGACGGATGCCGTCACCCGCATCGGCTCCTTCCTCGACGGTTACGGACAGTACTGAGCCGGAGCAATTTCTATACGGTCCACAACTTTAGACAGTGTCTAAGCTAGGATGGTCTCCTAGACGCATTCAGGAGGCTGTCCCATGTACGAACCGATCCGCACCAAGTCGGTCCACACCATGGCCGCCGCCCCGGAGGTCCCGCACCGCTCCCGCGAGGAGGAGCTGGACATCCGGCTCGCCGGACAGCTGACCGCGCTGCTCACCATCACCGACGAGCTGCACGCACGGGCCACCCGGGACGGCGGCACACCGGACGACGCCACGGGTGCCGCGCCGGACGGCGCCGCGCTGGCCGCCGCGGCCGAGCGCATCGCCGAGCAGGTCGCGCGGCTGAGCGGCGGCCACTACCCGCTGCGCGCCGAGCCCTCCGACGACAGCAGCCCGTCCCGGACCGAGGCCCTTCAGCAGCGCGCCCACACCCTCGCGGGCAACGCCCTGGCGGTCGCCACGTCCCGTGGTGATGCCGCGGCGATGGCGCTGACGGCGGAGCGCATGGAGGCGCATGCCGCGCCGCTGCGGGACCGGGACCTCGCCACGGCGTGAGCCGCGGGCGGGAGGGACGGTCCGCGGCGTGAACGGACAGCCCGCGAACGGACGGCCCGCGGCGTGAACCGCGGGCCCAGGACGGGCCCGTGCCCTCCTCGGCCGCCCCCACCCCGGCTCCGCCCCCGGCCCCGGCGTCACTCCACCGGCCCATTCGCCCGGACCCTCTTCACCCGGCCGACGCCTCGCACCGGTCCACGGTCCAGGCCATCGCCCGGTCACTCAGCGAGAGGCCCAGGCCCGGCCGGTCCGGTACGCACATCCGGCCGTCGCGCAGCTCCAGCCGCTCCTGGAACAGCGGCTCCAGCCAGTCGAAGTGCTCGACCCAGGCGGCCCCCGGGTAGGCCGCGGCCAGATGCAGATGGACCTCCATCGCGAAGTGCGGCGCCAGGCTCAGCCCCTTGTGCTCCGCGAGCGCCATCACCCGCAGGAACGGGGTGATCCCGCCGACCCGCGGCGCGTCGGGCTGGACGAAGTCCGCGGCGCCCGCCTCGATCAGCCGGGTGTGCTCCTCGGCACCGGTGAGCATCTCGCCGGTGGCCACCGGGGTGTCGAGCGACGCCGCCAGCGCGGCATGCCCCTCGGCGTCGTACGCGTCCAACGGCTCCTCGATCCAGGCCAGTTGGAACTGTTCCAGGGTCCGCCCGATCCGCTGGGCGGTGGCCCGGTCCCACTGCTGATTGGCGTCCACCATCAGCGGGACGCCGTCGCCGAGGTGACCGCGTACCGTCTCGACGCGCCGGAGGTCGGCCGCCGCGTCGGCCTGCCCCACCTTGATCTTGATGCCGCCGATGCCCCGCGCCAGCGCCGTATCGGCGTTCTCCAGGACCTGTTCGACGGGCAGGGAGAGAAAGCCGCCGGAGGTGTTGTAGCAGGGCACGGCGGTGCGATGGGCGCCGAGGAGCTTGGCGAGCGGCAGGCCGGCGCGCCGCGCCTTGAGGTCCCACAGGGCGATGTCGAAGGCGGCGACGGCCTGAACGGCCAGCCCGCTGCGCCCCATTGAGGCACCGGCCCAGACCAGCTTCTGCCAGAGCCGGCCGATGTCGCTGGGGTCCTCGCCGATCAGCTCGGGCGCGATCTCGCGGGCGTGCGCATACAGCCCGGGACCGCCCGCCCGCTTCGCATAGCCGAAGCCCAGCCCCGTCAGCCCGGCCTCGGTGATGATCCGCGCGAAGACGAACGCGACCTCGACCAGCGGTTTCTGCCGGCCGGTGAGCACCTTGGCGTCACTGACCGGCTCGGGCAGCGGGAGCCGGACGAACGAGACACTGACGGTCGCGATGCGATCAGTGGTGAGGGTCATGACCCTCAGCCTCGACCGGGACCCCACACAGGGTCAAGAGTCCGAACTGCGTTCAAGGATGAGAACAGTGGAGTGGGGTGGCGGCAGGGCGCCGGAGCCCGAAAACGAGCCGGGGCCCCGCACCGTACGTGCGGGGCCCCGGTCGGGCGGTGTGCGCAGCGGTGACTAGCCGAGCCGCTGGACCAGTGCGCGGTACTCGTCCCACAGCTCCTTCGGCGTGTGGTCACCAAAGGTGTTGAGGTGCTCGGGGATCAGCGCCGCCTCCTCGCGCCACACGTCCTTGTCGACGGTGAGCAGGAAGTCGAGGTCGGCGTCGGACAGGTCCAGGCCCTCGGTGTCGAGCGAACCCTTCGCCGGCAGCACACCGATGGGCGTCTCGACGCCCTCGGCCTTGCCGTCCAGCCGCTCGACGATCCACTTGAGCACCCGGCCGTTCTCGCCGAAGCCCGGCCACACGAAGCGGCCCTTGTCGTCCTTGCGGAACCAGTTGACGTAGTAGATCTTCGGCAGCTTGGCCTGGTCCTTGTCGGCACCGACCTTGACCCAGTGCCCCATGTAGTCGCCCATGTTGTACCCGCAGAACGGCAGCATGGCGAACGGGTCGCGGCGCAGCTCGCCGACCTTGCCCTCGGCCGCGGCGGTCTTCTCGCTGGCGACGTTGGCGCCGAGGAAGACGCCGTGCTGCCAGGTCAGCGACTCGGTCACCAGCGGCACGGCGCTGGCGCGGCGGCCACCGAAGAGGATCGCCGAGATCGGCACGCCCTTGGGGTCCTCCCACTCGGGCGCGATGATCGGGCACTGGCCGGCCGGGACGGTGAAGCGGGCGTTGGGGTGGGCCGCCGGGGTCCCGGACTCCGGCGTCCAGTCGTTGCCCTTCCAGTCGGTCAGGTGCGCGGGCTTCTCCTCGGTCATGCCCTCCCACCACACGTCGCCGTCATCCGTCAGCGCGACGTTGGTGAAGACGGAGTTGCCCCACATCGTCTTCATGGCGTTGGCGTTGGTGTGCTCGCCGGTGCCGGGCGCGACGCCGAAGAATCCGGCCTCGGGGTTGATGGCGTAGAGGCGGCCGTCCTCGCCGAAGCGCATCCAGGCGATGTCGTCGCCGATGGTCTCGACGGTCCAGCCGGAGATCGTGGGCTCCAGCATCGCGAGGTTGGTCTTGCCGCAGGCGGAGGGGAAGGCGGCGGCGACGTACTTGGACTCGCCCTGCGGCGGGGTGAGCTTGAGGATCAGCATGTGCTCGGCGAGCCAGCCCTCGTCACGCGCCATGACGGAGGCGATACGCAGCGCGTAGCACTTCTTGCCGAGCAGGGCGTTGCCGCCGTAGCCCGAGCCGTAGGACCAGATCTCGCGGTCCTCGGGAAAGTGCGAGATGTACTTGGTGGAGTTGCACGGCCACGGTACGTCGGCCTCGCCCTCGGCCAGCGGGGCGCCGAGGGTGTGCACCGCCTTGACGAAGAAGCCGTCCTCGCCGAGCTCGTCGAGCACCGGCTGCCCCATGCGCGTCATGGTGCGCATGGAGACCGCGACGTAGGCGGAGTCGGTGATCTCCACACCGATCGCGGAGAGCGAGGAGCCGAGCGGGCCCATGCAGAACGGGACGACGTACATCGTCCGGCCGCGCATCGAACCGCGGAAGATGCCCTTCTCCCCCGCGAAGATCTCCCGCATCTCGGCGGGAGCCTTCCAGTGGTTCGTCGGGCCGGCGTCCTCCTCCTTCTCGGAGCAGATGAAGGTGCGGTCCTCGACACGCGCCACATCGGAGGGGTCGGAGGCCGCGTAGTAGGAGTTCGGTCGCTTGATCGGGTCGAGCTTCTTGAACGTGCCCTTGTCGACGAGCTCCTCGCACAGACGCTCGTACTCCGCCTCCGAGCCGTCACACCAGACGACCCGGTCGGGCTGGGTGATCGCCGCGATCTCGTCGACCCAGGAGGTGAGCTCCTGGTGACGGGTCGGGACGGGCTTGGGGGTGGGAGCCGCGTTGTCGCGCGCCACGATCGCTCCTAGATGAGGGTGTGGACGGATATATACCCGGCTTACCGGGACAATCCGCTTCTTTTGTTTGTCGCCCCTTGGGGGCCGCGACCCGGATGCTTCGTGACCGCTCATCCGGTGCCGACCGCACTCATATGATCATCCGGCCCGGATAGAGTTCTGTCCAGAGGGCGCTTTCGTGACCGTCACCACTTCGGCACGAATCGGTAACTTACGGTTGCGTAGGTAGCATTGCGCCATGACTTCCGCGCCCGACGCCGCCGAGAGCAAGCCCTCCTCCGCGCCGCCCGCGATCGCGGCGGTCGCCGCCGCGGCCGCGCCACTCAAGCCCAGACTGCGCGGCTGGCTCCATGCCGGAATGTTTCCCGCTGTCCTTCTCTCCGGCGTCATACTCACCGCCCTCGCCGACAGCCCCCGAGGCCGTCTGGCCTGCGCGATCTACACCCTGACCGCCTGCCTGCTCTTCGGGGTCAGCGCCCTTTACCACCGGGGCAATTGGGGCCCGCGGGCCGACGGTGTGCTGCGCCGGCTCGACCACGCGAACATCTTCCTGATAATCGCGGGGACCTATACGCCGCTGACGATGCTGCTCATGCCCGGGTCCCGCGGTCAGGCCCTGCTCTGGGCGGTCTGGGGGGCCGCGCTCGCCGGCATCGCGTTCCGGGTCTTCTGGGTCGGCGCCCCCCGCTGGCTCTACACCCCCTGCTACATCGCCATGGGCTGGGCCGCCGTCTTCTTCCTGCCCGACTTCCTGCGCACCGGCGGCGTCGCCGTCCTGGTACTCGTCATCGTCGGCGGGCTGCTCTACAGCGCGGGCGGAGTGATCTACGGGATGAAGCGCCCGAACCCCTCACCGAAGTGGTTCGGCTTCCACGAGGTCTTCCACTCGTTCACGCTGGCGGCCTTCGTCGTGCACTACGTGGGGATCTCCCTGGTGGCCTATTCGCACGCCTGAGGCGGCACCCCGGCCCCGAGCGCCCAAAACCCCCGCGCCACCGTGGCCGCGACCCCCGAGGTCGCGGCCACACGCGTGTCCGGGGGCAGGGAGGCGCCCGCGACCGGGCGGCGGGCGATCGCCCGTCACGCCTCCCCGTCCGGTGACGTGGGCCGGACGTCCATGGCGGAGTGCAGTTGATCCAGGACGGCCTCGAACTGTTCCAGCAGCTCGGACGGGTACCGGGACAGGACGGCGTCCTGGCGCGCGTTGACGGGGCCGAAGAAGGCGTCGGCGAGCTCGGCGACCTGTGGACTGCTGCGCAGGGTGACGATCCGGCGGTCGGCGTGTTCGCGGGTACGGGTGACGTACCCGGCGTTTTCGAGGCGGTTGAGCAACGCGGTCATGGCCCCCGAGGACAGCGAGATACGCCTGCTGAGCAGGGCCGGGGACAGCGGGGCACCCCGTTCTTCGGCGGAGGCGATCTCCAGCAGGGCGAAAGCGTCGGTGGAGTGCACGCCCAGCTGAGCGGCGAAGCGGCGGCCCAGTTCGGTGAAGCTCGCCCCGTAGGCCATGAGCCCTTCCGCCAGCCGCTCGCGCCGCGCCGCGACACCACCGGGCACCGGTTCCTCCACGGGGGCCTCCCTCTTCCCTGCGTCACCGGCGGTTCCCGTCGGTGACATGCGTTGACATGCATTGACAACCCGTCATCGGCGAGTATAGCTTCCTCATGGAATTACTTCACCATGGAGATTCTTTCTCATGGAGCTATCCCCCATAGGGCTATCTCTCATGGAGCCACTTCGGCGTGGCGGCGTAGCGGGGACCTGACCTGTTTCTGCTGCTTCCACCCGTCGATGGCACGGTCGCTCACCGCCACCCCTGCTCCGCTGCCTTGTCGCGGTGAGCACCGCGCTCGCTCGTCTCGTCCCGGCCCCCACCACCCCATGGAGCCCTGATGCTGAACGCTCCCCGCCTCGACGGCATCGACCCGTTCGCCGCGACCGTCCGCGGCATCACCGCGCCCGATCCGGTGCACGCCGCCCTGCGCGCCGCCGGCCCTCTCGTCCAAATCGACGCCCCGGCCGGCGGACCGGCGTGGATCGTGACCGACGACGTCCTGGCACGCGAGGTGCTCGCGGACCCCCGGATCGTCAAGGACCCGGCGTGCGCGCCGCCCGGCTGGGACCGGCACAGCGCCGGACTGGAACAGACCGCCGCCGAGCAGCCCTCCCTCACGACCCTCGACGGCCCCGAGCACGCCGCACTGCGACGCGCCCACGCTCCGCTCCTCAACGCCAAACGGATCCGCGCGCAGTCCGACCGGGTCCATGCGATCGCCCGGGAGCTGCTCACCGAACTCGCCGCCGAGCGCACGGTGATCGATCTGATGGCTGGTTTCACCACCCGCTATCCGCTCACCGTCCTGCTCGACCTGCTCGGCATCCCGCTCGGCGAGGTCGGCCGGGCCGCCGATGCCTGCCGGCGGATGCTCGGCAACGAACCCGGCGACCAGAAAAGGGCGATCGACGCACTCACCGCGCTCGCCGCCTCCGGGCTCGGCGACGGCGGCCGGGGACTCGCCGCCGAGCTGCGCGACCGGGCCCCCGCGCACACCACCCGCGACCAACTCCAGTACCACCTGTTCGCGTTGATCTTCGCCGGACAGCTCACCACCGACGCCGCCCTCGGCACCCTCATCGCCCGCGCCCTCACGAACGGTCCCCGACCCGCCCCATCGGGCGAAGAGGGAAGAGACGACCTGGTCGACGAGACGCTGCGGCAGCACCCGCCGGCCCCGTTCACCCTGTGGCGCTTCACCACCACCGAGCTCGCACTCGCCGGGATACGGCTCCCCGCCCGCGCCCCCGTGCTCGTCGACATCCTCGGCATCAACACCGACCCCGCCCGCTCCCCCGGACCCGACCTGACCTTCGGAGCCGGCCCGCACTTCTGTATCGGCGCCCAACTCGCCCGGCTCGAACTGCGCGCCGTGGTCACGGTGCTGCGGACCGATTTCCCCGAGGCCCGCCTCGCCGTGCCCTTCGGCGAGCTCCGGCAGGCCACCATCGGTGGGCTGCAAGGGAGCCGGCTGACCGCCCTCCCCGTCGCCCTGCACGGCTGACGGCGGTCCGTCACGGGAGAACCCGGGTCCTCTCCCGCGTGCTTCCCGGGCATCCGGGCATCGGCTCCCTCGCGAACCGGCCGCATCAACTGCCTGCTCAGGAGGCGGCCGTGGCCCCGGGGGCGCCTGATGCCCGACAATGCTGCGCATGGCCGCACGTACCTCTGCCACCACACCGCCCGGGGCGCCGAAGATCGGGCTGCGGGAGCGGAAGAAGATCCAGACCCGGCAGGCGATCCGGCGGGCCGCCTACCGGCTCTTCGAGGAACAGGGGTACGACGCGACCCCCGTCGACCAGATCGCCGCGGCCGCGGATGTCTCGCCGAGCACGGTCTTCCGCTACTTCCCCACCAAGGAAGACATGGTGCTCACGGACGAGTACGACACCGTACTGGAGACCGGGATCCGGGCACGTCCCGCGGACGAGCCGGTGGTCGAGTCGGTGCGGCGGGTCAGCGTCGAGGCGCTGCGCACGATGGCCGCGCAGGAGCGTGGCGAACTCGTCCAGCGCCTCCGGCTGATCCGTGAGGTGCCCGCCATCCGCGGCCGTACGGCGGAGCGCACCGCACAGGACGCCGCGATGCTCACGGCCGTGCTGGCGGAGCGGTCCGGCCGCCCGGCCGACGACCTGGAGCTGCGGGTGATCAGCGCCGTGATCCTGGCCGCGCTCCAGGAGGCGCTGCTGCACTGGGGCGAGGGCGACCGGACGACCGACCCGGAGGCGCCGGTCCACCGGGCCATGGACGTACTGGCGCGGGGTCTCACGCTCTGAACTCTCCGGGTCCCGCGGCCGCACGCTCCGCGGGGTCTCTTGTCCGGAGTTACGGCCGCACGCGCTGAGGGCCGCGCCTCATCTCCGGGAGCGCGACCTCATGCGCTGAGGGCGGCGGCTCAGCCGTCGGGGACGCGGCCTCACGCTCTGAGGGCGGCGGCTCACCTGCGAGAACGCGACCTCATGCGCTGAGGGCGGCGGCTCAGCCGACGGGGACGCAGCCTCACCCTCTGAGGGCGGCGCCTCACCTGCGGGAACGCGGCCTCACGCTCCGAGGGCAGGGGTGCCCGGGGACGGCGCGGCAACCAACCGGAAGACCGGGCCGCTGTCCGCCCCGGCGCGGGCCTCGGTGGCCGGCCCGGCCCGCTCCGCCACCTCCGGGGCGCCGGCTTCCGGTTCGCCCAGGCGGGCCGCGAGTCGCTCCCGTAGGTGCGACAGCCGCTCGATACGGGCGTCCAGGTCGGCGAGCCGGCGCCGGGCCACCCCTTCGGCGGCCGAACAGCGGCCCGATTCCGGGTCCTGCAAGAGGAGATCCGGCACCCCGTCGGCCGGCATCGTGCGCAGCAGCGGGGCGACCGCCCGCACATCGCCGACCGTCAGCCCGGCGTCCCGCAGCTCGCGTACCGCCCTCAGCCGGCGGATGTCCTCCGCGTCGTACACCCGGTGGCCGGACGGTGTCCGCCGGGCCGTCACCAGCCCCTGCTGCTCGTAGTAGCGCAGCGCCCGCGGCGTCATACCGGCGGCCGCCGCGGCGTCCCCGATGCGCATCTCCCCTCCTTCTCTGACTCCTTTTCCGGCTCCTGCTCCGGCTGCTTCTCCTCCGGCTCCTGCTCCTTCTCCGGCGTGTTCAGCTCCGCCGCTCCGGGCACGTCCGGCGCGGTGTGTTCAGCTCCGCCGCTCCGGGCGCGTCCGGGACGGTGTGTTCACGCCGCTCCGGGCGCGTCCGGCCGTTCCGCGCGCCGGGAGCCCGCGGCGTTCACTACGCGCTCGATCCCGGCCGCCCCGTACAGCAGGTCTTCGTCCGCGCCGAACCGGCCGACGAGTTGGAGCCCGAGCGGCAGCCCGTTGGCGGCCTGTCCCGCGGGCACGCTGACGGCGGGCAGCCCGGCGTTGCTCCAGGGCAGGCACATGATCGAGGAGCCTGTGGTGGTCAGGCCGGCGGGCGCGGGGCCCGTGGCCGACGGGGCGATCCACAGGTCGATGCCGGCCGCGGCGCGGTCCGCCGCGAGCCGGGCGCGGAAGGCCTTGCGCCGCTCCCGGGCCGTTTCGTAGGCGGCGTCCCCGATCGTCTGGCCCTGCCGGATGGCCGCAGTGGTCTCCTGCCGGTAGCGGTCGCCGAACCGCGCGAACCAGTCGGCGTGGGCCCGGGCGACCTCGTAGCGGTTCATCGTGAACAGCTGCTCGACGATCTGCTCGAAGTCGTCCATCACCGGCACCTCATGGACGACGTACCCGGCCGCGCGCAGCAGCTCCCGCTGCTCCTCGAAGGCGTCCAGCGCCTCGGCGTCGGCACGCTCCAGATAGGGGCCCACCGGCACGCCCAGCACCGGGCGCGGCGCCCGCCCAGCCGTTTCCTGTGCCCGCCACCCGTCGACCAGCACCGACGCCGCCAGCGCCACACCGGCCACATCCGTCGCGTAGCACCCGAGGGTGTCGAAGCTCGCGGCATTGGGGATCACCCCGTCGACCGGTATCCGCCCGTAGCTCGGCTTGAAGCCGACCACTCCGCAGTACGCGGCGGGCCGGATCATCGAGCCGACGGTCTGCGTCCCGATGGCCAGCGGCACCATCCCGGCGGCGACCGCGGCCGCCGACCCGCTGCTCGAACCGCCGGGCGTGTGCGCCGGGTGGTGCGGATTGCGGGTGGGGCCCGGGGCGGTCACCGCGAACTCCGCGGTCACCGTCTTGCCCGCGATCAGCGCCCCGGCGGCGCACAGCCGGCCGACGACGCCGGCCTGCGGGCCGCCGAGCACCTCGGGCGGCAGCGCCGAGCCCGCGCGGGTGGGCAGCCCGTCGGCGTGCACGATGTCCTTGATGCCGACGGGGATGCCGTGGAGGACGGGCCGGCCGGCGGGGTCCGGCGGACCGTCGGCCGCGCTCCCGCGCGCCGCCTCCAGGAGCCGCGTACGCCGCCCGGCCTCGGGCACAAAGGCCCGCACCTGCGGATCGACGGCGTCGATACGGTCGCACGTGCGGTGCACCGCGTCGACGGGGTCGTCCGTGCCGGCCCGGAGCGCCGCGGCCTCCGGGACAAGGGATCGCTGCCCGAGCAAGGTCGTCACTCGTGCAGGCTACAACCGGGGTCTGACAGCGGCCGGTGCATCGCGGCGCTGCACGACGGCCCGGTGCCGTGACCTCACAACTCCACGACCACCGCGCCCAGATGACGCCCCTCGGTGAGCTCGCGCAGAGCCCGTGGCGCCTGCTCGATCCCCTGGAGCCGGGCGTGCGGGAAGGTGAGGGTGCCCTCGCGCAGCCCCTCGCCGAACCGCTGGTTCCACTCCGGGATCAGGTCCAGGTGCTCGTACAGGGCGACACCGCGCAGGGTGATGCTGCGGGAGAGCAGCGAGAGGGTGTCGATCTCGACCGTGGCCTTGCCGCCCCTGGAGAGCTGGGCGGCGAGCGCGCCCACGATGGCGAACCGTGCGCCCCGGTTGGCGAGCGCGAGGGCGGCCCGCAACTGTTCGCCGCCCACGTTGTCGAAGACCGCGTCGATGCCGTCCGGGGCGGCCGTGCGCAGCTGCTCCTCGATCGGACCCGCGCCGCGGATCACCACCGCGTCATAGCCGAATTCCTTGATCAGCCGGTCCGCCTTCTCCTGCGAGCCCGTGCTGCCGATGATCCGGGCGGCGCCGCGCAGCCGGGCGATCTGGCCCGCCAGGGAGCCCACACCGCCCGCCGCTCCGGTGACGAAGACCGTGTCGCCGGGGCGTACTTCGGCGCCGCGCACCACCCCCATCCAGGCGGTGGGCCCCTGGGAGAGGTAGGCGGCCGGGTCGGGCAGCAGGCCGGGGTCGAGCCGCTGCACCTGGTCGGCGTCCACCACGGCGTACTCGCGCCAGCCGAAGCGGTGTTCCACCAGGTCGCCGGGCTGGAGGTCGGTCCCCGGGGCGGCGACCACCTCGCCGACGACGGCCCCGTGCAGCGGCTCGCCGATCTCGTAGGAGGGCATCGGCACCACGCTGGTCTCGTCCATCAGCGTGCGCATCACGGCGGCGACACCCATCACGGTGTTGCGGACCAGCACCTGACCGGGCCCGGGTTCCGGGACCGGCACCTCCACGATCTCGAAGAGGTCATCGGTGACAGGCCCCTGGGGCCGGGCGGCGAGGCGGACTTCGCGGTGTGTGCGCTGTGTCATACCCCCGAGGCTAGAACCTGACGCGCACGTCAAGGTCAAACGGTCGCTGGTCCTAGGACTTAGGGCTGGGCCTGGGCGGACTCGGGGGCGGCTCTTGAGGCGGGGCCCCAGGGGCCGGGGGCCGGAGCCCGCCGGCCCCGGGGCCACCCCCCTACTCCTGGAGCCGCTACCCCTGGAGCCGCTCCGTCAGCTCCTCCGGGTCCGTCGTCGGCCGCTCGCAGGTGAAGTGGCGGCAGACGTAGGCGGCCGGTTTGCCGTCGACCAGGGGGCGGTCCTTGAGGAGCGGAACCTCGTCGGCCCCGGGGGCGCCCAGCGCGACGGCCGCCCCCGGGGCGGTGGCGAGCAGTGCGGCGCGGTGCAGCGCGACGGTGGCCGGATCATCCTGCGGGCCGACGACGGCGATCTCGCGCGGACCGTCCAGCGCGGCCTCGGCGACGGCCAGCCCCCATCCGATGAAGCGCGGGACCCGGCCGCCGAGTGCGGTGACGATGCCCAGGGCCCGCTCCGCGGCGTCCCGGTGGAGGGCGCTGCCGGTCAGCGCCGCGTACGACAGCAGGGCACCGGCCGCCGCGGTCCACCCGGAGGGCGTCGCATTGTCGGTCGGGTCCTGGGGGCGGCGGATCAGCGCCTCGGCGTCGGCCGCGGTGTCGTAGAGCGCGCCGTCCTCGGTGGTGAACTGGAGCAGCACGGTGTCCAGGAAGAAGCCCGCGAACTCCACCCAGACGCCCTCCCCCGTGACCGAGGCCAGGGTGAGGAAGCCCTCCGCGACATCGGCGTAGTCCTCCAGGACACCGGAGTTGGCGCCGGGGGCGCCGTCGCGGGAGGTTCGGTGCAGCCGGGCCTGCCAGTCCATGTGGACGCGGACCAGCAGGTCGGCGGCGTCGGTGGCGGCCTGGATCAGGTCCGGCCGGTCGAAGTAGGCGCCGGTCTCGGCGAGCGCGGCGATGGCCAGTCCGTTCCAGGAGGCGACGACCTTGTCGTCCCGCCCGGGGCGCGGCCGCTCCTCCCGCGCGGCGAGCAGCCGCTGTTTGACGGAGGCCAGCCGCTCGGCGTCCACCGCCCCTTCGGCGTCCGGGAGTTGGAGGACGGAGGCACCCTCCTCGAAGGTGCCCTCCTCGGTGACGCCGAAGCAGGCGGCGGCGAACTCCGCGTCCTTCTCGCCCAGTACGGCGCGCAGCTGCTCGGGCGTCCAGACGTAGTAGGCGCCCTCGACATGCCGGCCGGTGCCCGAGCCGTCGTCACTGTCCGCGTCCAGCGCGGAGGCAAAACCGCCCTGGTCGGTGCGGAGTTCGCGGACCATGAAGTCGGCGGTCTCGACGGCGATCCGGCGCGCCAGGTCCGAGCCGGTGGACCGCCACAGATGGGCGTAGGTCCGGCACAGCAGGGCGTTGTCGTAGAGCATCTTCTCGAAGTGCGGCACGGTCCAGGTGGCGTCCACCGCGTAGCGCGCGAAACCGCCGCCGAGCTGGTCGTAGATGCCGCCGCGGGCCATCGCCGCACAGGTCGCCTGCACCATTTCCAGGGCTCCTTCGGAACCGGTGCGGGCGTGGTGGCGGAGCAGGAATTCCAGCACCATGGACGGCGGGAACTTGGGCGCGCCGCCGAATCCGCCCTGCACGGCGTCGAATTCGCGGGTCAGGGCCATCAGGGCGCCGTGCAGCTCCTCGGGGCGCGGCGGCCGCCGGTCCGCGGGCAGCGACTCGGTCAGGGACCGGCCGGCCAGGTCGGCGACGATCCGGCCGGCGACCTCGCCCACCTCGTCGCGGCGGTCGGTCCAGGCGTTGCGCACCCCTTCGAGGATCTGCCCGAACGACGGCATGCCGTGCCGGGGCTCGGGCGGGAAGTACGTACCGAAGTAGAAGGGCTCGGCCTCGGGGGTCAGAAAGACGGTCATCGGCCAGCCGCCCTGCCCGGTGGCGGCCTGCACGGCCTCCATGTAGACGGCGTCGACGTCGGGGCGCTCCTCGCGGTCGACCTTGACGGCCACGAAGTGGTCGTTGACCAGCGCGGCGGTGGCCGCGTCCTCGAAGCTTTCGTGCGCCATCACATGGCACCAGTGGCACGAGCTGTAGCCGACGCTGAGCAGCACCGGCACACCGCGCCGCCGCGCTTCCTCGAACGCGTCGGCCGACCACGGCCACCAGTCGACCGGGTTGTCGGCGTGCTGGAGCAGATAGGGGGAAGTCTCATGGGCCAGGCGGTTCGGCATGGGTCCATCCTCTCCCAATGAGGCGCGGGGAGCGGGGAGCGGAGGGAGTTATCCACAGGCCTGCCGGAATCCGTGCGGACGCGGAACACTGTGCGTACGGCGACGATCACCGCCGGAGATTGCTGGAACTGCTGGAGGGGGATGGGCATGCCGGGCTCACTGGCTGTGCTCCGCGACGACCACCGGGCGGAAGCGGAAGCACTGTTGACCAGAGCCGTCGAGGAAGAGGTGCGGCGCTCGGGCGGCCGGCTCGACGGGGACACGCTGCTCAGCCGGGCGCGGTCGGTGCTGGAGGATCTGGCGGGCAGCGCCGCCGAGGAGTACACCGCGTATGTCCGGGCGCTGGACGAGGCCGCCGCCGAGCAGCCGTCGCTGTCGAGGCGGCTGTCGCGCAAGGAGCTGGGCACTCCCGTGGTGGCGACGGCCGTGGCGGCGGTGGCCGCCTTCGGCACGGACCTCGCGTACGGCGCGGACGCGGGCGCGGCGCTGGGTGTGGGGGCCGCCGCGATGGTGGCGGGCGCGGCGGCCACGGTCCTGAAGCTGACCGCGGGCCACTGGCCGGCGGCGCACCGGGAGGCCGGGAGGCGCGGCCGGCCCGGCGGCGCGCAGCAGCTGCGGCTCCAGTGGCTGACGGCGCTGGAGGTGCGCGGCATCCGGCCGTTCCTCGACCAGCAGCGGATGCTGACGGCGGCGGCCCGCGGCGGCGGTGCGGCGTCCCAGCCCGCCGCCTCGAAGGCCGGCCGCGGACCGCAGCTGCGCGGCGCGGACCGCAGCGCGGCGGCCCGGCAGCGGTCCCTGCTGGAGCACTCCTTCTCCCAACTTCCGCGCCCGGACGGACCGTTCGCGGGCCGGCGGGCGGAGCTGACGCAGATCGCCCAGTGGGTGCATGCGGCCCGTGCGAGCACGGAGACCAAGCCGACGGTGGTGATACTGCACGGCGAACCGGGCTCGGGGCGTACGGCGCTGGCGGTGCGGGCCACCCATCAGCTGCGCGATCAGTTCCGTGGCGCGTGCGTGGTGGATCTGCGCAGTGACACCCCCGGTGAGGTGCCGCTGCCGACCCGGGACGCGCTGCTGCATCTGCTCAACCGGCTGGGCGCACCGCGCGAGCAGCTGCTGTTCCGCGAGCGTCCGTCCCAGGAACAGCACGTCAAACGGCTCACCGATCTCTACCACCAGCATCTGACGGGCCTTCCGGTGACGGTGCTGCTGGATGACGCCGCGGACCCGGAGCAGGTGCGCACTCTCGTTCCGGAACGGTCCGACAGCCTGGTGCTGGTCACCTCCCGTACGCCTCTGGAGCTGCCCGGGGAGATCGACGCATGGGTGCATCAGCTGCCGGTGGGAGCGCTGGACGCCGCGGGCACCGAAGAGCTGCTGCGCGCCACCACCGCCGGCGGCGAGGCCCCGGAAGCCTCCGGCCCGTACGACTCACGGGCCGTCGAGGAGATCTCCGAGCTGTGCGCGGGCCTGCCCCTGGCGCTGCGGGTGGCGGGCTCCTCGCTCGGCTCGCGCACCGCCACCGCACTGGCCACGGACCTGGCCGCCTACGGCCCGGTGCCGCCGGTGCAGCGTGCGCTGTCGCTGCGCTACGCCGACCAGTCGGAGACGGCCCGGCGGCTGCTGCGCCGGCTGGCGCTGGTGGGCCGGGCGAGCCTGGGGGCGGCGGCCTCGGCGGCGCTGCTGGGTGTCGAGCAGGCGGAGGCGGAGCGGCAGCTGACGACGCTGGCCCGGGCGGGGCTGATCGAGCATGTGCGCGGCGAGCGCTACCGCCTGCACGCCCTCGTGCACAGCTTCGCGCACGACCGCTTGATGGACGAGGAGGAGCCGGGCGAGCGCGGCGCGGCCCAGGAGCGGCTGATCCGCGCCTATGCGGAGCTGGCCGACTCGGTGATCCGGCTGGTCGACGGCCGTACGTCCACCCGCGCCGACCGCTTCGGATCCCATGGCTTCACCTCCCTGGACGCGGCCCTGCAATGGCTGGACGACGAGACCAGCTTCATCACGGCCGCGCTGCGCCACGCCGACCAGGGCGTGGACCAGGCCGCCGTCTCGCATCTGCTGGGCGCGCTGGCCGACTACTGCCTGCTGCGCGGTGACCTCTACCGCCTGGGCGAGCTGAGCGAGCTGACCCGGGCCGTCGGGCAGGGGCTGCTGGTCCGTTCGGTGCAGTGGCGTACGGGTGTGGCGGCCCGGCAGCTGGGCGAGCTGGACAAGGCGCGGACGACGCTGTCGTCGGTGGTCGATCTGTACTTCGAGGCGCAGCATCCGGCGGGCGCCGCCCGTGCGCTGCGCGATCTGGGCATCACACTCCAGCAACAGGGCAATCTCGTGGAGGCCGCGGCCAAGCTCCGTGCGGCACTGGAGCTCCAGTCCGCCCCGGACATGCACGGCGACCGGGCCTGGACGCTGCACGCCCTGGCGGCGGTGGAGCGCGACCGCGCGCAGATCGCCGAGGCCCTCACCATGCTGCGGGAGGCGCTGGCGCTCCACGAGGAGAGCGAGAGCATCCACGGCCAGGCCTGGGCGCACTTCCAGCTCGGCCAGGTGCATCTGCGAAGGGGCGACGTACCGGCGGCGGAGCGCGCACTGCATGCGGCGATGGAGCTCTACGGCCGTACGCACGACGAGCGCGGTGAGGCCTGGGCGATGACACAGCTGGCGCGCGCCCGGCTGGTGGACGGCGAGCCGGGGCCTGCGGTGGACCAGCTGCGCCAGGCGCTGCCGCTGCACCACCAGCACGAGGACGCCCGCGGTGAGGCCTGGACGATGTACTACCTGGGCCAGGCGCTGGAGGAGCGCGGCGAACACGATGCGGCGCTGCGGCAGCTGGAGCGGTCGCGGACGATGTTCAGCCGGATGCAGGACGGCTACGGCCTGGCCTGCGCCCGGCATCACTCGGGCCGGGTGACCCGCGATCTGCGGGCGGAGCAGACCGGCTCGCTGCGCAACAGCGGTTTCGCCCGGCAGCTGCTCCAGGACGCCCGTAAGGACTTCCAGCGCATAGGGGTTCCGCACGGGGAGGCGTGGTCCTGCCTGGAGCTGCTGATCATCGACGCCGGCAATGGCCGGCCGGCCCAGGCACTGGAGCTGGCCGACGAAGCGGCGCGCCTCTTTGCCGGCTACGGCGACCGGCGCGGCGAGGACTGGGCGCGTTTCCTGCGCTGCACGCTGCTGCCGCTCGCCTCGCCGGGCGGGTCCGTGGTGGGCGCGGCCGTCGCCCAGGAAGAGCTGACGCAGCTGATCCGCGAGAAGCATGCCTCCCGGGATTCCAAGCTGGAGGACTGTGCGGAGGCGTTCGCGCTGCTGCTGGACCGCGGGGTGGAGCCGGAGACGGGGTGGCAGGCATGGCGGCTCGGCATGGTGCCCAACCGCCATGCCCGCGAGGTCATGGGGGTGCAGGTCACGCCGACCGCCACGGAGTGACGCCCCGGCACGGCGGAGCGCCCGGCCACGGCACCGCGGCGCGCGCGGTGCGCACCGTGTGCGCGAGGTACGCCGGGTTCGCCGCCCGGCCCGTGCCGCGGCAGTGCCCGGGGCGGCGGATCGGGCCCGGCCCGCCGGCCGCTCGGACCGACGAGCCGCCGGGCCGGTCAGCCGGCCGTGTCCATCGGCCGGCCGTCGACCGTCACCCGGTCTTCAGGGACCGGCAGGCCCCGCCCTCGGCCGGTCCTCAGCTGGTCTTCGGCTCGGGTGCCTGCGCGGCGGCGGCGGAGGCGGTGGTGCCCGCCCCGCCGTCCTCCGGCTGCTCCTCGAAGTCCACCTTCTTCATCTGCTTGTTCATGGACTTCATCAGCAGCCACACGGCGCCGCCGATGACCGCGAAGACGATGAAGCCGAGGACGCCTGGGGTCACTTTGTCCTTGTCGAAGCTGTCGGCAAGGGTGACGAAGTGCGTCAGGGCGAGGGTGCTGGTCGCGCTCATCATGGGCTCAATTGTTGCGGATGCCCGCGAAGAGGTCGCCCTCGGGGAGGGAAGTGTCCACGAGCGACTTCGCGAGCTCGTACTCTTCCGTCGGCCAGACCTCGCGCTGGATGTCCATCGGCACCCGGAACCAACCACCGTCGGGGTCGATCTGAGTGGCGTGGGCGATCAGCGCCTTGTCACGGATCTCGAAGAAATCGGCGCACGGGACGTACGTGGTCAGCGTGCGCTCGCGCTGCTCGAACTGCTTCCAGCGCTCCAGCCACTCGCCGTAGGGCGAATCCATGCCGCGCTCCAGCAGCGCCTCGTGCAGAGCGATCGTGCGCGGCCGGTTGAAGCCCTGGTTGTAGTAGAGCTTCTGGGGCTGCCAGGGCTCGCCGGCCTCCGGGTACTTCTCCGGGTCGCCGGCCGCATCGAAGGCCACCATCGTGATCTTGTGGGTCATGATGTGGTCCGGGTGCGGATAGCCGCCGTTCTCGTCGTAGGTCGTGATGACCTGCGGCTTGAACTCCCGGATCAGCTTGACCAGCCGCCCGGCGGCCTCGTCGACGTCCTGCAACGCGAAGCAGTCGTCGGGCAGCGGCGGCAGCGGGTCGCCCTCGGGCAGCCCGGAGTCGACAAATCCCAGCCACTCCTGCTTCACGCCCAGGATCTCCCGGGCCTCGTCCATCTCCTTCTTCCGTACTTCGTGGATGTGCTCCTCGATGTACGGGTCTCCCTGGAGTTTGGGGTTGAGGATGGAACCTCGCTCACCGCCTGTGCAGGTGGCGACCAGCACGTCCACCCCCTCGGACACGTACTTGGCCATGGTGGCCGCACCCTTGCTCGACTCGTCGTCGGGGTGGGCGTGGACCGCCATCAATCGCAGCTGCTCAGTCAAGACTCGATCCTCAGTAAAGGGCCGGAGAAGATGCCTCCTATAGTGACCGAAGCGAGGGGGCGCTGTATTCCCTGGGGCGGGGACCCCCGGGGGGTTCGTGACTCAGGTCCCCCAACCAGGAGGATGGATCATGACCGCGGTGCGCGAAGGGCTCCCCGACGGACGCTACGGCCGCTCCGCGGATGAGCGTGCGGACCGTAAGCTCAAGATCATTGGTGCGGTGCTCGGCGCCGCCCTGCTGGGCGTGATCGGCTGGTCCGGCATCTCGTACATCACGGGGCAGGACCTCAGCGCCCGCGTGATCACCTGGGACGCGGTCTCCGACCACGCCGTCAAGGTCCATCTAGAGGTCGTCAAGGGCACGGACGACAAGGGCGTGTGCACGCTCCGCTCACAGGCCGAGGACGGCTCCGAGGTCGGCCGCAAGGACGTCACCGTCGACCAGCGCTCGGACCAGGTGGACACCGAGGTCACGGTGCGCACGACGAAGCGGGCGACCAATGCCGTGCTCGTCGGCTGTACGCCCGCGGGCAACGGCTGACCTGCACGGCAGCGCCCACCGGCCCGGCACACGGGCCCACGGCGCCCCGTACGGCCCGCCCCGCGCCCGGTCACTGCGCGTGTCGTGACCGCCTCTGAGCAGCGATGATGCGTTGCTGTGCGGCCGCTGTGAATTTCCTCTTCCCCGTTTTGTGCCGGAATTGTTAGGCTCGTGGTTTCGCCCACCCGTGAAGGCGCAAACCTTCCTGGTAGGGCGTTTGATTTATCCCCAGTACCGACGAGGAGCACCTGTGACCCAGACCAGCGAAAACGTCACCTGGCTTACCCAGGAGGCGTATGACCAGCTCAAGGCCGAGCTGGAGCACCTGTCTGGTCCCGCACGCGCCGAGATCACCGAGAAGATCGCGGCGGCCCGCGAGGAAGGTGACCTGAAGGAGAACGCCGGGTACCACGCGGCCAAGGAGGAGCAGGGCAAGCAGGAGCTGCGCGTCCGCCAGCTCACCCAGCTGCTCCAGACCGCGAAGGTCGGCGAGGCCCCCGCCGCCACCGGCGTCGTGGCTCCCGGCATGGTGGTCACCATCGCGTTCGACGGGGACCCGGACGACACGCTGTCGTTCCTGCTGGCCTCCCGGGAGTACGCGAGCTCGGACATCGAGACCTACTCCCCCCAGTCGCCGCTGGGCACCGGCGTGAACGGCAAGAAGGTCGGCGCCGAGGCGGAGTACGAGCTCCCCAACGGCAAGAAGGCCGCCGTGAAGATCCTCGACGCGAAGCCGTACACGGGCTGAGTCCCGAGGCTTCCCGCGACGCCGAAGCGGCCCGGAGCGTGACGCTCCGGGCCGCTTCGCGCTGTCTGCGCCGCCAGGCCGCCGAGGCCGTGAGCCGCTCAAGCCGTGAGCCGCCCAGGCCGTGAGCCGCTCAGGCCGTGAGCCGCTCAGGCCGTGGCCGACCGGTATTTGCGGACGGCCAGCGTCCGGAAGACCGCGATGATCAGGACGGACCAGATCACCGAGGCCAGCACCGGGTGTTCCATCGGCCAGGCACCGGTCACCGACGTGGGCGCCCCGCCGATGGTGTTGCCGAACAGCTCCCGGGCCGCGGCCACCGTCGCGCTGAACGGGTTCCACTCCGCGACGTGCTGAAGGAACGCCGGCATGCCGTTGACCGGCACGAACGCATTCGAGATGAAGGTCAGCGGGAAGAGCCAGATCAGGCCGCCCGAGGTGGCCGCCTCGGGCGTCCGCACCGTCAGGCCGATGAGCGCGCCGATCCAGGAGAAGGCGTAGCCCAGCAGGAGCAGCAGCGCGAAGCCGGACAGCACCTCGGCGAGGCTCTCGTGGGTACGCCAGCCGATCAGCAGCGCGACGACCGCCAGCACCACCAGGGTCAGCGCGGTCTGTACGAGGTCGGCGAGGGTACGGCCGGTGAGCACCGCACCGCGGGACATCGGCAGCGACCGGAAGCGGTCGATGAGGCCCTTGTGCATGTCGTCGGCGATCCCCGCGCCGGCACCCGCCGTGGCGAAGGTGACGGTCTGCGCGAAGATCCCGGCCATCAGGAACTCGCGGTAGGCCTGGGCGTCGCCCACCGGGGCGCCGGGGATGTTGATGGACCCACCGAAGACGTACGTGAACAGCACCACGAACATGATCGGCTGGATCAGCCCGAAGATCACCACCTCGGGGATCCGCAGCATCCGGATCAGATTGCGCTTGGCGACGACCAGCGAGTCGCGTACGGATCTGCTGAGGCCGCCCCGTGGCTGCGGGGTGCGGGTGCGGGCGTCGCCGGCCGCTTCGGTCACCGTGGTCACTTCACGCCCTCCTTGTCGGTCGTCGCGCTCGCGTCCGCGTCGACCGCTCCGGCCGCCGGTGTCGTGCCCGGCGCGGCGCCCGCGGCGCCCTTGCCGCCCTTCTTCTGCCGGCCGACGGCGCCCTTGCCGCCCGCGCCGTTCTCTTCCCCGGCCTCCGCTGCGTGCCCGGTCAGCGAGATGAACACATCGTCGAGGGTCGGGCGGCGCAGCCCGATGTCGTCGATCTCCACCCCGCGGACATCCAGTTCGCGGATGACCTCGGCGAGCAGCTTGGCGCCGCCCGCGACAGGGACCGTGAGCTTGCGGATGTGCGGTTCGACCGTGCCCTCGCCCTTGCCGAAGCCGCGCAGGACCTCGTCGGCGACAGAGAGATGGTCGGGGGAGTGCACCACGACCTCGACGCGCTCGCCGCCGGTACGCGCCTTGAGCTGGTCGGAGGTGCCGCGGGCGATGACCTTGCCGTGGTCGACGACGCAGATGTCGTGGGCCAGACGGTCGGCCTCCTCCAGATACTGCGTGGTGAGCAGCAGGGTCGTACCGCCCGCGACCAGCTCCTGGATGACCTCCCACAGCCCTTGGCGGTTGCGGGGGTCCAGGCCGGTGGTCGGCTCGTCCATGAACATCACGGGCGGGCTGACGACCAGTGCGGCCGCGAGGTCGAGCCGGCGGCGCATACCTCCGGAGTAGGTCTTGGCGGTGCGGTCGGCGGCGTCGCCGAGATGGAAGCGTTCCAGGAGTTCGGCGGCCCGCCGCTTGGCGTCGCGCCCGCTCATCTGGTAGAGCTGGCCGACCATCATCAGGTTCTCGCGGCCGGTCAAGTACTCGTCCACGGCGGCGAATTGGCCGGAGAGGCCTATCGAGCGCCGCACTTCGTCGGGGTGCGCGAGGACATCGATCCCGGCGACCACCGCCTTGCCGCGGTCGGGCCGGAGCAGGGTCGTCAGGACCCGTACCGCAGTGGTCTTGCCGGCACCGTTGGGGCCGAGCATTCCGAGGACGGTTCCTTCGGGAACGTCGAGATCGACGCCGTCCAGTGCCCTCACGTCGCCGAAGGTCTTCACCAGACCTTCGGCGTAAATGGCGCCTGGCATATGGGTACTCCCATGGCTTGGGTCAGTTCCAGGTCGAATATTACGTTTGGCGGCTTATGCCCGCCCTGCGGGCATTTGTCCGCGACAGGACGCCACGACTCCTCGGCCCCCCGCAGCGGCGATACTACGGCGGAACGCGATACATCGCGATACATATTTCGATTTTCCGCGCACGAACGGAAGGGGAACGGTCGTTCGTCGACGGGTGTGGGGAGGGCGCCACGGTATACCCGCAGCGCCCCTGAGCCCCATCGTTTTACGGCAATCCCCTGCGCGCCACGCCGTGCCGCGACCGCCCGCCGCGGCCGCCCGAAGCCGCTGCCGTACCGCGCTCACTCCGCGACGGCGTACCCGGCCTCGTGCAGCGCCGCGCGCACGTCGTCGCAGTGCGCCGGCCCCTGCGTCTCCAGATGCAGCTCCACCTCGACCTCGGTCAGCCCGAGCTGCGGATCCGTGCGCACATGGCCGACGTCGAGCACGTTGGCATCGGCCTCCGACAGCACCCCGAGCAGCGTCGCCAGCGCCCCCGGCCGGTCCGTCAGCCGCAGCCGCAGCGAGAGATAGCGCCCGCCGGCGGCCATGCCGTGCCGCAGGATCCGCTGCAACAGCAGCGGGTCGACGTTGCCGCCGGACAGCACCGCGACCACCGGCCCCTCGAAGGACTCCGGTTCGGCGAGCAGCGCCGCCACCGGGCTCGCCCCGGCCGGCTCCACCACCAGCTTCGCCCGCTCCAGGCACAGCAGCAGCGCACTGGAGAGCTTGTTCTCGGTGACCGTACGGACCTCGTCCACCAGCTGCTCGACCATCGCGAAGGTCACCTCGCCCGGCCGCCCGACCTTGATGCCGTCCGCCATCGTCGAGAGCCCCTCGATCGCCACCGGACGCCCGGCCGCCAGCGACGGCGGATAGCAGGCCGCCCCCGCCGCCTGCACCCCGACGATCTTCACGTCCGGCCGCAGCGCCTTGACCGCGAGCGCGACCCCCGCGGCGAGCCCGCCGCCGCCGATCCCGATGACGATGGTCCGCACCTCGGGGCACTGTTCGAGGATCTCCAGGCCGACGGTGCCCTGGCCGGCGATGATGTCGGGGTGGTCGAAGGGGTGGATGAAGACCGCGCCGGTCTCCCGCGCGTAGTCCTGGGCGGCGGCCAGCGTCTCGTCCACCACCTGGCCGTGCAGCCGTACTTCGGCGCCGTATTCGCGGGTCGCGGCGACCTTGGGCAACGGGGCGCCGACCGGCATGAACACCGTCGACCGCACCCCCAGCAGCGACGCCGCGAGCGCCACGCCCTGCGCGTGGTTGCCGGCGCTGGCGGCCACCACACCCGCCGCCCGCTCCTGCGCCGACAGCCCCGCGATCCGTACGTAGGCGCCACGGATCTTGAAGGAGCCGGTGCGCTGGAGGTTCTCGCACTTGAGGTGAACGGGCGCGCCGACCAGCCCGGACAGATAGCGGCTGCCCTCCATCGCGGTGGCCCGGGAGACACCGGAGAGCATCTTGTGCGCCGCGCGCACGTCATCGACCGTAATCGCGGCGCCCGGACCCTCGGCGGAGTGTGCGGAGGCGGAGGTTCCGTGCGGCGTACGCGGCGTGTGGTCGGCCATATCGCCAGTCTTGCAGTTTGCCCACCGCGGGGCCTTTTCTGCCCGAATGGCGATCAGGGCCGCGTCGGAAGCGGCGGACGGCGGTGCGGCGGCGGTGCCGCGGCGGAGTCCCGTACGGCCGCCCGGGGGTTACGGGGCGTTATCGGAATGGACAGCCCAGGTACGCTCCGCGCCGGGTCCGCGTACGCTGTCCTCCCATCCATACGCACTTCCATCGAAGCGAGCTCCCGGCCATGCCCACCTCTTCGGACATGACGACCCACACCGACCCCGCTCTCCTCGACGCGCTGCAACACCAAGTGGCCGTCTTCGCCCGCCGCGCAGAACAGAGCCGGCTCGGCGGCGTCGGGCAGGCGCGCAATTCCATGGACCGCGCCGCCTACCTGCTGCTCAACCGCCTGGACCAGGAAGGCCCGATGGGCGTCAAGGCCCTGGCCGCCGGTATGGGCATCGACTCCTCGACGGTCACCCGGCAGGTCGCCCCGCTGGTCGACTCCGGTCTGGTCAGCCGCGCCACCCACCCGGAGGACGGCCGGGCCGTGGTGCTCCAGCTCTCCGAGCGCGGCCGCGCCCGCCTGGAGGAGGTGCGCACGTCCCGCCGCGCGCTGATGGCCCTGGTGACCGAGCAGTGGTCGGAGGAGGAGCGCACGGCGTTCACCACGCTGCTGACGCGCTTCAACGCCTCCCTCTCCGACATCACCGCGTCGTTGACGCCGGTGGGTCCGACGTCCTGACTGCCGGCCGGTCCGGCATCCCGGCTGTCGGCGAGTCCGCCGTCCCGACTGCCGGCGAGTCCGCCGCCCCGACGCCCGCGCGCCGCAAGAACTGACCCGGCGGACGCGGGACGACCGCAGGCCGACGAACGCGGGACGACCGCAGCCCGGCGGGCTGCCGCACCCGTACGCGCCGTGACCGCACGCCTGCCGCCGCACCCGTCGCACGCCGTCACCGCATGCCTGCCGCCGCGCCTCCGGCCCCCTGCCCACGGGCCGCCGCCCCCGTCACGCCTCTCCCGCACCCCGCGGACTGCCGCCCCCGTCACGCCTCTTGACCACGTGGCCGCGCTGCCGTGCTATTAGGAGCCCAGGGTCGGGTGTCCGTCATCCGGGAGGCGCGGTGCGAGAGCGGCGACCGGCGCAGGAGCGCCGCCACGCCCGGGAGTTCACGCTGTTCGTGGCCGGCGCGGCAGGCCGGCTGCTGCACACCGCCACCCTGCTGACCGGCGAGCCCGCTTCCGGGCCCGCGCCGGCCGCCGAAGAGTTGCTGACCTGCGCGCTCTCGCGGACGTACGCCGTCTGGGACCGGCTGCGCGGCGACGATCCGTACGAGCGCACCCGCCGGGAGATGGCCGCCCACTTCGCGCACACCGCCTGGCGCCACCGCCGGCCGCGCGGCGGACTTCTGGACCGGCTGTCCCCGCAGGAGCGTCTGGTGCTCGTCCTACGGTTGTACGAGGGCGTGGCCGAGGAGCAGACCGCGGCTCAACTCGGCCTGCCCGCCGAGCGGGTGCACGCCCTGTGCCTGCGCGCGGTCGCGGAGATGCGCAGCCACCGCCCCGGGCCGCAGCCCTCCGCGGCACACCGCCCCGCGCCGGCACCGGAATCCGGCCCGGCCCAGGACTCCGCGCCCGGACCGGCGGCCCCATGAGCCTCCCCGACCGCAAGGAGGCCGAGGTGCGGCGGATGCTGGCCGGGCCGCATCCGCTCGTCCCGCCCGATCTCGCCGAACGGGCCACCGCCCGCGGCCGCCGTCTCCTGGCGCACCGCAGGCTGCTGCGCCGCCTCGGCTGGCTGCTGGCGCTGCTCGCCCTGGCGGCGCTGACCTGGGCGGCCGTGCAGCATCCCTGGCTGCTCCCGCCGGCCCACACCACCCCTCCCGTGGAGGGGTGGTGAACGGCAGGGCCGGCGGGACCGGTCCGTCAGCCCAGTGCCTGCGCGAGGTCGGCCAGCAGGTCGTCGACGGACTCGATGCCGACCGAGAGGCGCACGAGGTCGTTGGGGACCTCCAGCAGCGAACCGGCCGTCGAGGCGTGCGTCATCAGCCCCGGGTGCTCGATCAGCGACTCGACGCCGCCCAGCGACTCACCGAGGGTGAACAGCTTGGTCCGGTTGCAGACCTCCACCGCCGCCTGCTCGCCGCCCGCGACCTGGAACGACACCATGCCACCGAAGGACCGCATCTGCTTGGCGGCGATCTCGTGGCCCTGGTGCTCGGCCAGCCCCGGGTAGTAGACGCGGGTCACCTTGTTGTGGGAGGTGAGCAGGTCCGCGATGCGTGCCGCGTTGGCGCTGTGCCGGTCCATGCGGACGGCCAGCGTCTTGATGCCGCGCATCACCAGCCAGGCGTCGAACGGTCCGGCGACCGCCCCCATCGCGTTCTGGTGGTAGGCGAGTTCCTCGCCGAGGGCGTCGTCGTTGACGACAAGGGCGCCGCCGACCACATCCGAATGCCCGCCCATGTACTTGGTCGTGGAGTAGACCACCACGTCCGCACCGAGAGCGAGCGGCTGCTGAAGGTAGGGGCTGGCAAAGGTGTTGTCGACAACGAGCTTGATCCCGGCGTCATGCGCGACACCGGCCAGCGCCGAGATGTCGCTGATGCCGAGCAGCGGGTTGCTGGGCGTCTCCACCCAGATCGCCTTCGTACGGGGCCGCAGCGCGTCGCGTACGGCCTTCGGGTCGGAGGTGTCGGCCACCGACCATTCCACACCCCAGCGCTCGACGACCTTCGAGATGAGACGGAACGTCCCGCCGTAGGCGTCATTGGGGATGACGACGTGGTCGCCGGGGGTCAGCAGGGTGCGCAGCAGGCAGTCCTCGGCGGCGAGGCCGGAGGCGAAGGCGAGGCCGCGGCGGCCGCCGTCGAGCGCCGCGAGGTTCTCCTCCAGGGCGGTACGGGTCGGGTTGGCGCTGCGGCTGTACTCGTAGCCGCCGCGGAGCCCGCCGACCCCATCCTGCTTGTAAGTGGATACCTGATAGATGGGCGGTACCACCGCGCCGGTGGCCTCGTCGGGCTCCTGACCTGCGTGGATGGCAACGGTTTCAAAATGCTGGTGGCGTGGTTCGCGCTGATCGCTCATGCCGTCCGAGGGTAGTCGGCCTCGCGACCGAACTTTTCGGAACTTTCTGGTTGGCTGGATAGTGGATACATACGAGGGACCACACACAGGTTCCCCGCGCACCCCATCCGCCGCCCTCCACCCACCGCGCTCCTCCCGCCACGCCTTCGCCCCGCACCGTTACAGGCAGCCGTTACAGGTACAGGACACCCCACATGGACGCTCTGCTGGTTCTTCTCGCCGCGCTCACGCTCGGCGGCTTCGTCTTCCTGCCCTGGATGCGGCGCCGGCGGGCCGGGCAGCACACCCGGCAGGGCATGGTGGTGGCCTCCGACCCGATGGCCGGCTACGGCTTCGTACCGCTGGAGGAGCTCGACGTACGACTGCCCGGCCCCGACCAGGAACTCGCCGAGGCGCTCGCCGAGATGCGCCGGACGCACGACTGGCGACCGGCCGCCGCGCTGCTGAAGTCCACCGGCGACGACTGGGAGCGCCGCTGGCAGCGGGTGCAGACGCTGGCCGGCGCCGCCGCGTTCGAGCTGGCCGCGGAAGAGGCGACGGAGCAGCAGCGGCGCGGTACGGCGCCGGGGTACGGCGACGGCGGGCGGACCGGCGGGATCTGGCTGCGCACCTGGCGCTCGGAGGCCCCCAAGGACCCCGGCGGCGCCCAGACGCACGCCCAGTTCCTCGTCGTCCAGGCGCTGCGCGACCCGGGCTCGGAGGACTTCCGCATGATCCTCGAGGAGGCCCGTACGGTCTGCCGGGAGGCGGCCCTGCTGGCGCCCGGCAGCCCGATCCCGTACATCACGGAGCTGGCCGTCGCCCGCGGCCTGGGCGACCGCCCCGCCGACTACGAAGAGCTGTGGTCCAAGGTCGCCCAGCGCGCTCCGCAGCACATGGGCGCGCATCTCGCCGCGCTCCCGTACTGGTCGCAGAAGTGGCACGGCTCCCGCCAGGAGGCCGAGGCCTTCGCCGAGCGCTCGGCGGCCGCCGCCCCGGCCAAGACCCTCCTCCCGGCCCTCCCCCTCTTCGCGGTCTACGAGCACCTCCCCGAGGCCAACATGGTCCGCAGCCTCTACCAGAGCGCCGTCGTCGAGCGCGCCATAGAAGGCGCCCACTTCGCCCTCCGCGAGGCCCCCGCCGACCACCCCATGGCCCCGCACGTCCGCCATCTCCTGGTCTGGTTCCTGGTCCGCGCCGAGCGCTACCCGGAGGCCATGGAGCAACTCCGCCAGGTCGACGGCCATGTCGGCGCCGTCCCCTGGTCGTACGGCCGCAGCCCCGCCGCCGAGTACGCCGCCTACCGCGCCCTGGCCATCGCGGGCTGGGAACAGCTCGGCGGCGGCAACTCGGCGGGCTTTCCGCCGCCGGGACAGTAACCGCCCTGGCCGGAAATCTTGGCTCACTCGCCCGGGGGCGGCTTCGGCTTCCTCCGGTGGCGGCTTCGGTTGCGGCTCGGGCCGGAATACCCCCCACCCCGCCAGCGTTGAGCGCACTAGGACACTGCTGCCACGTCGGCGCCACATCGCTCGCCCCAGCCCCAGGAGCCTGATCCGGATGCTCTTCTCCCGCTTCAAGACCCACCTCCCCACGCCGGACGAAGCCCTCGAAGGCCGCCCCGAGCGGCCCTTCGCCGTCCCCGACCGGCACACCGTCCTCGGCAACCCGCTGCTGGGCCCGTACCCGGACGGCCTGGAGATCGCCGACTTCGGCCTGGGCTGCTTCTGGGGCGCCGAGCGGAAGTTCTGGCAGGCCAAGGGCGTCTGGACCACCCTCGTCGGCTACCAGGGCGGCCACACCCCGCACCCCACCTACGAAGAGGTGTGCAGCGGGCACACCGGCCACACCGAGGCCGTCCGCGTCGTCTACGACCCCGCCGTGATCCCGTACACGGCCCTGCTGAAGCTCTTCTGGGAGTCGCACGACCCGACCCAGGGCTTCCGCCAGGGCAACGACGCCGGCACCCAGTACCGCTCCGCCATCTACACCCACTCCCCCGCCCAGCAACAGGCCGCCGAAGCCTCCCGCGACGCCTACCGCACCGTCCTCCAGAACTCCGGCTACGCCGACATCACCACCGAAATCCTCCCCGCCGACGGCACTCGCCCCTTCTACCCGGCAGAGGGCTACCACCAGCAGTATCTTTCAAGCAGCAAAAACCCGAACGGGTACTGCGGCATCGGCGGGACGGGCGTGAGCTGCCCGGTGGGCGTGGCTCCGGCCGGGGACTGACTGGCTCTCGTCACCCCAGGTAGGGGCGCTCCCGATGCTCCAGAAAGTGCTGGATACGGAGCTGCTGCGTGTGGTGCATCGGGAGATCCCCGATGTCGTCGGGGTAGATGAACCGCAGCTCCGTCGACTCGTCCGAGATGGCAAGCTGCCCGCCGACGACGCGTGCCGTGAAGCACACGTTGAACTGCCGGCGTACCTCCCCGTCCGTATAGGCGATCACGTGACGGGGATCGGTGTACGTCCCCACCAGCCCCGTGATCTCCACATCCAGCCCGGTCTCCTCCTTGACCTCCCGGACTGCGGTGCCGGGGAGGGAGTCGGTCATCTCCATGCCACCGCCGGGCAGGGCCCAGAGGTCGTTGTCCCGGCGCCGCTGGAGCAAGATGCGGCCCTCGGCGTCGGTCACCACTGCTGAAGCGGCAACGACGAGGCTGTTGGGCTCGGGGGCATCAGGATCGTCGTAGTACTCGGTACGCGACAGGGTTCACTCCTCGGGTACAGGCTTCGCCGCCGTCCAGACCGCGTCGAAGCTTTGGGCGTAGGTGTCGAAGATTCCACCATCCCGGTTGCGACGAAGGTGCCATACCGGTGCCCCATAGGCGTTCACGCCCCAGACATGGGCATTAGCCAGCAGTTGATCGTCCGCCCGGTAGATGGAGTTGTACAGCGTGGTTCCGTGGGTCCTGATCTCGACTCCGGGTACCCCAAGGAGCGGCCGGTAGTGCATGAGGGCGAGCTGGCAACGCGATTCGATGCCGTGCCCGAACCGTTCCTCCTCGCCGCGCTGCCGCACGTTCTCGCTCTCCGCATCACCCAACGCGATGCGTACGGAGCACCCTTCGGCGGCGCGCTCACGAAGCAGATCGTTCAGGCGTGGAAACCCTTCGTGTAGGAAGACCGCCGCGTAGACGAGTACGTCGATGTTCTCGCGGGCCTCCGCCAGCATGTCCGTGAACGTGGATACGGGAACGTCCGCCCGCTGGTCGTACAACGCGACCAGCTCGGAGCTTACGGCGCGGGCAGAGCGTGCTTGCCTGAGCGCCGGCCAAAGTGCATGCACGTCTTCTCCTAACGTCTCAGCCGCCAGCAGGGCCGTCGCCCGTCGCGGGATCCGGCCCAAGTTGACCCATCGCTCAACGGACTTGGGGTCCACCTGAGCCCTCGCTGCGAGAGTGGCATGGGTCCACCCTCCGGCTGCCATAGCGGCTCGAAGTCTCTCGTTCGGCATCCGCAGTCTCTCCCTGGAAGTTGGGACGTTGCTAGGGACGTTCTACCTCCTCCGGGACGTCCCAAAATGGGTTTTGGGTGAGGTTCCTACGTCCTGGGCATCGCCGTGATCCTCCTTGCATGAGCGACAAGAAAGCCCCTGCGGTGGGCACTTTGACGCTGGACACCAGGAGCGGCCGAGTCGGCCGGGTCATGGACTTTGAGGGGCCGCACGTACAACTGCGGCCGCCCCAAGGCGGGATCGAATGGGACGCACGACCGGAGGATCTGCGTCCGCTCGGTTCCTGTGACGACCTGAGCTCGCGCGTGGCAGAACGCAACGCTCACAGCAGGAGCGGGCTGTGACCAGGTCAGTCTTTCGCTATCTCAGATGGACGATGGGGCCGGAAACCGCTCCGGAGGCTCCCGAGATGGTGCACGAGTTGGAGTGCATGTCCTGCGACGCCGCAGCAGAGCCCTCGGAAGAATTCGAGACGGCACGTGACTGGGCCTTCTCGCATACCGGTCAGCACCCCTCGCACCGCGGGTACCGCGAGACCGTCACACGGTTCTGGCGCATGACGCCAACGGACGGTGAGTGCCTGTGAGACAGCGATTATTCAGCGCTCTAATCGTGGCCTTCTGGGCGGCGATAGTCGTGCCGCTTGTCGTCATCAGCACCCCTGACAACGGCTGACCCAAGACATGTGAGACCGGACCACCCCTCGCCTGGACAGCATCCGGGGTGGTCCGGTCCGGAGCCCTCGCGGACCCCAGTGCCGATGGTACTGGGGCCGCTGTCATGCCTGTTGACCGGCGGGTGGACATCCCCAGGTAATCAACTACTGCTCCTGGGAGTGACGTTCTGTGCAGCACGATCCGATGGACCCGAACTTCGACGAAGAGGCTCTGGAACCGGACGGCTGGATGTGGGTACGCGGCGTGGACTACGTGGCCGGCTGGCGGAGCGCGGTGGACGCTGCGACGGAGCTGAAGGGCGCGATGGATGAGGCGGGCATCGACACGACCGAGGTCATGTCGACGGCATCGACAACAACTGACGGCTCGGGAGTACTCCGGCTGTCGCTTCCTGTGGAGGCCGCGCTAGCACTGGCCAACGCAGCACGAGAAGAAGCGCTCAGGTGGCGAAAGGCTGGCGCTTAGCGCGAGTTACTACGACGTTGCGCCGCCTTGACGTTCGCTGCTATGTAGGCCTGGTGATGGCCTACAGGGCTTCTGCGGTGGTCACACCACGCGTCATCTCCGTCGGTCGGCAACGCGGTTTCGTACCTCCAGGCCCCGTAGTTAGCCGTGGTTGACCGGCCAACCTGGCACGCATCTGGCACGTGCCGCCCACCGCCTTAGGAGACAGGCTGGGAGGTCATGCCGGTGATCAGGGGCTCCCTACCTGGTGAGGCGCCTCAAACTCGACCGAGGACCCCCTTGTTGACCGTGACCGACCGCTGCATCTTGCACGGTCGTGGCACGAACCTCAGCCGACGAAAGTCAGCCACGGCGGCGGATGCGTCGGCCGACCAGGCGCGCGTGTGTCTCGCTACACCCCCACCGGCCTCAGCCAGGCTATCGGGGCCTGTCATCGCTGACAGCAAGTTGCACGGGCCGGCCCGTGACGACGGCGTGAGGCTTCATCGTGGGGAAGCTGCGATCGTCACGGTTGGCCAGGGCGCTGACCTGGGCGAACGAAGAAGGAAGGTGCTTTTGTAGGGCGAGGCTGACATCACGCGTGACTCCCCGCTGTTGCCTGCCCAATCTGGTGCGTTCAAGCGTGGGGCTGACTGGCCGCAGCTAACAAGTCAGCGGTCATCACTTCCAGTTATTCTCATAAGTATCTTCCTGGACTCTTCATCCCCCTTTTCGGCTCCCTTCAGGAACCAATCTTTTGCCGACTGCCAGTCGTGCTGACGCAGGCACAGCCTGCCGAGTCTCGACGCCGCCTCGAAGTCCTCATGAACAAAGGCTTGCTGGTACAGCTCTTTCGCCTTCTCTATGTCGCGACGCTGTTCGAAGATCATGCCCAGATGTAGATAGGCGTGAGCATCTCCCGCTTCTGCGGCAATCCTGTAATAAGGTGTCGCCCTCTTCGATTCACCACGTCTCTCGTAAATATATCCTAGACGGATTCCGGCATTCGTGTCTCCCAAGTCCACCGCTTTCTGTAGCCAGAGGATAGCCAGATTAGTTCTACCCAGATCCTCTTGCACACGCCCCATCTCCTTGAAAGCGGCTGCGCTCCCTTCGCGGATGAGACTGCGAAGAATGCTGATCGCTTTGGAGAAACGCCCTGTTACTCGATATAGGTGCGCCAAACCGCGGGGAGCCTTGGAATCACCCTTCTTTATTGCGGCACAGTAAAGCTCTTCTGCTTCCTCCGTACGCTCACCATCCGACAGCAAATTAGCCAGATTCATCATTGCCTTTACATCGCCCAGGTCAACCGCCTTGCGATAATAAAATTCCGCCTCCTCAAAGTTGCCAACTCTCTGGAGATAGAAGGCGAGGTTGAAGTAACCGGTTGAGTCCTCTGGGTGCTCATTCATGTAGCGCCTGGTAACCGACGCCGCTTCCTCGTAGTCCTTCATCTCCGAATAGCACCGGGCCATGCTAATCAGCGCCGCGTGATCGCCTCCCTTGAGAGCTGTTTCGAATTGAGAGATAGCTTCCCTGTACTTTTCCCTTTCCAGATTCACTAGACCAAGACCCGTCGCCACCTTGTGCGGAAACCTCTCTCGCATTTCCAAGTAGATGGGCTCAGCTAGATCGATATCTCCTCTGGCCACATAAATATCGGCTCGCAAAACGCGAGCATCGATAATCCCCTTCTCCTCCGCGACGGAGCACCATGCATCAGCTTCGTCAAGCCTTTGCTGCTTGAGGAGGAGTGTGGCAAGTCCCAGGGCGGCCTTTTCGTCGCCCTTTTGGGCAGCTTCGCCGAAATATCTTTCCGCCCCTTGG
The DNA here is from genome assembly GCF_023544705.1 of Streptomyces sp. MCA2. NCBI lineage: Bacteria > Bacillati > Actinomycetota > Actinomycetes > Kitasatosporales > Streptomycetaceae > Streptomyces > Streptomyces sp. MCA2. The sequence goes on along the minus strand of NZ_JAMJFM010000035.1, from coordinate 33,482 downwards.
TAGTCGCGCTTCCTCGCATGAACGTACCCTAGATTTGCGAGAGCGCGAATGTTTCCATTCTCCGCAGACTTTGTATACCAGTTCACGGCCTGGTCGTAGTTGCCGGCTGTCAAAAATACGTAACCAAGCCGGAAAGCGTCCTGCCCCTGCGGGTCCGCCCCTTCCGCAAGTCGATACGCTCTCTCTGCAAGGTCTGTTCGGCCTGCTTTTGCGGCGTACTCGCCCACAGTGCGGAAATCAAATTCTAGTTTCCCGGTGAGGACTTCATCCCACACGACGTCAGGAATCTCGGTGACAGTCTCCGAATTTGCAATCTTATCCACCAGATAGTCAAACGCTTTATAAGTGCCCGCTTCGTAAGGGACGAGTAGGCTAGTGGTCGCATGAAGAGGGGAAGTGGCCCACGAGATGGCTTCTTCGAACTTCTCCGGACGGAGACGCATTCCTCCCTTTTCTTGCAAGTAGTGCTCGTGAGCAGAGATCAAGACTCCGATTCCAACAGGCTTGTTGATCCCTGCACGCTTGAAGTCAATTGCAGCAGAAACCAACGCCGCTGCGCGCGGGTGACCTCCCGGGGACCACGCATTACGCCATTCATCATAAAGCTGAGGGCCTGCAGCCAGATATTCTGCTACCCCATATTCGTCTGCGTGGTCTACTGCATTTTTGAGTCGGGGATCGGAACTGATGTCAGCCTGACTGATTTCCCGCTGCGACCATCGACGATCAAGAAAGAACTTTTCAGCTCTGCTCATGATCTGACGTGCATTCCGAACCAAAAGGCGCTCGGTATCGAATGCGGACCGTTCTTCACGAAGAGACAACTCGTTGAATCGCTCAGCTCGTAGGGTTGCGAGAACGATCCCATTTCTGTTCTGAATCTCGTCAATTACGCGGACGGAAATCGCCGGTGGAGCAAGAAAAACGTCCAGGTCATCGAGCCATAGAAGCACCCTAGAGTCATGCTGTACCAACTCATGAGCAATTCCGGCCTCATTACCGTCGAAAGGCATTAGGACCCGGTAGTCACCCAGAAGGCGTTGGGCTGCTTCGAATGCCGTCCTGGACTTCCCTGCCGTGGAATCTCCGATTAGCAAGATGAAGCGCCCCGGCTTGAGAGCCTCTAGGAATTCCGTGTCTATGTCGCGGTTTACGTACTCGACATGCCTTATCTGGTGCCGCGCTGGTGCAGGATGAACACCCCACCTGACGGGGTCAGACACCTCCTCGACGAGCGGCCAAAAACTTAAACTGGAAAGACGAGCATGGGTGATCGCGGCTGCGATACTCTCTCCGCCTCCAGCGCCAACGTAGACCTGTACGCCATGCTCCTGCTGAAAGGACGTCGCATGGTCATGAGCGTGGATTGATTTTCCTAGTCCACTACTCAACCCTCGGTTTACGGATTCACTTGTCATTGGCATCTGATTGACCGTAGTAGTTCTGCGTTCCAGAACCCTGCTGAAATGCGACGGCGTGATCTCGCGCTACGATACTTTGATGCACAGTTCGACTTTGCGCGTTCGGGGTTTCGATCTCAGCTAGGAGATCACGCAATTCGCCAGCCATTTCAGGATTGGCTAGAAGCGCTTGCCGGAACCGGGCTCTCCACACTTCAGTAACTACAGTACTGTTGGGATCACCATCAACTACGGCGCTACGTGCTTCTTCTAGATCGGCGTCGATCGCGCTTGCATGCTCCTCATTGCCACGGCCTAGAAGGCGGGCGAACCTTTCCTTAGCGGCTAGCCACGCGTCTGTAACCATGCATGAAACAAGCACCTGCGCAGCAGGTGCTGCCAACTGAAGGACCTCAAGCTCACTCATACGCCCCCCTTGTAGCCTCTATCGTTCCTGGTCTACCAGTTGTTGCCTACTCGCACCACCAGTTCTGGCTATCTGCCGAGTCACGAGCTCCCCGAGGTGGAGTGGGTGGGCTGTGGTGGCTTGCCAGATTTGCTCGGCGTGGACTTCGGGTCAGAGGGCGCCGGGGGCTCCCGTCCGCGACGTACCCCTTCTCTGGCATGGGCGGTTGACTGCTGGGTGCGCGGCACGGACGCCGGCCGGGCTGAAGCGGGGCGGAGACAGGAGCGCAGGTCCGGCCGGGGGCCGGGCCGTGCGCGGGGAGCGGAGCGAGCCGCCTTGAGTAAGTGAAGACAGTTTTCGACAGTTGGCCGGTGCGTGGGCTCAGACGGCGTGGAGTGTACGAGGGCTGTTGGCGGTGATGCGGTAGGCGAGTTGGGTGCGGTCGGCGCCGGCGCGGAGTTCTTCGAGGATCAGCGGGCGTTGGTCGGTGCCGCGGGTGATGCGGGTGGCGTGGACGATCGGGGTCGCGTCGGGGATTTGCAGTGCGGCGCGTTCGTCGGGCAGGGGCATGCGGGCGCTGACGGTCTCGTCCCAGGTGAGTTTGTGGCCGGCTGCGGTGAGGATGGCGTAGATCTGCTCCGGTTCGGTGTCCGGGGCTTCGCCGAGCTGTTCGGCCTCGTTGGCCGCGGTGGCGAACGGGATGAGCACGCGGTGCAGTGCGCGGGTCTCGGTGTGGGGGTCGGCCAGGAGCCGGTCGACGGCGAACAGGGCTTCGCCTTCGGGGAGTCCGAGGAGTGGGCCGGTGGTTGCTGTGGTCGTGGTGCGGTAGACGGTCGGCGCCTCGACTTCATGCCATGCCCGGTGGCCGGTGTGGAAGGTCTTGCCGCTGCGGGTGATGGTCCGCTCGATGGTGACCGCGGGGGCGGGGACGGCTCGGACGTAGCTGCCTTTGCCGTGGATGACCTCGATGAGTCCTTCCGCGCGGAGTGCGGCGATGGCCTTGCGCACGGTGGGGCGGCTGACCTGGTAGCGGTCGATGAGCTGGGATTCGGAGGGGAGTGGGGCTCCGGGCTTGTACTCGCCTGCGGTGATGCCGCTGCGGATCTCGGCGGCAACCTGCTGGTACAGCGCGCCGGGACGCTGGATCTCTCCCATGCCGGGCTCTCCTCATCACCTGTGTGTGCGGTCCTGACGTGAGATGACGTCACTCGTAAGCATAAGTGCTTGCCTTCTTCGGTCAACCCATGCCACTCTCAACTCGTAAGCACGAGTGACGTCATGTGATGTCTTGGCGTCTGAGTGGCCAAGGAGGCCCCACCCATGCAGTCCATCCCTGTGGACACCTCCCGGCTGGGCGTACTGCGGTGCGCGGTCGGGCCTGAACCGAAGATCGCGGATTTCGAAACCAAGGAGGTCAAGAAGGACCGGGACGGCAACACCATCTACTCCGTCGCCGTGACGGTCCGCCAAGAGGGGCGCCGGGTCTCGGTGATCGAGATCGCTGTCACCGGAGAGCCCAAAGGCGTCGTCGAGGGCGCGGAAGTACGCGTGACCGGCCTCGATGCCTTCGCCTGGGCCATGGGCGACCGGCACGGAATCAGCTTCCGCGCCGCAGCCATCACCCCCGTACCCACCGCCGGCGCACCGGCCGCAGCGTCCAACGGGAAGGCGGGTGGTGCGTGATGAGGCCGACTCTGCTCGCGTTCGCCCTCGCGTTACTGGCGTGGCTCCTGGTGGTCAGCAGGGAGTTGCGGCAGCGTCGGCCGGAGTGGCACTGGTACCTCACGGGCTACCCCCGCACTGCTCTGCGCGTGGTGTTCACCTGGTCCAAGGTGGCCTACCTCAACGGCCTCACCGTCTCCCGCAAGCCCACGCGTCGGGTTCTGGGGGATCTGGCGGTCAAGGGTGATCCGCTTCGTCCCCGTGCCCCGCGGATCTCGTTTCCCCGCTCCACCCCGAACGGTCTGGAGCTCCTGGTGCGCTTACGTGCCGGGCAGACCCCGGCCCCGTTCCTGGCAGCGTCCGATGCCCTTGCGCACGCCTGGCGGATGCACGCTGTACGCGTCGTCTCGCCGGAACGCGGCGTCGTACTGATCACGGCCACGGCCAGCGATCCGCTGGAGCATCCCGGCCGCCCTGCTGGGCCGGAGCCTGCGGCGCTTCTGTCGGCGGTGGTCGGTGCGCTGGAGAGCGGTCTTGCGTGGGTGATGGACTTCCGGCGGGTGCCGCACTGGCTCATCGTCGGGGCAACCCAGTCCGGCAAGTCGACGCTTATCGCACGGCTGATCACCCAACTCGCCCCGCAACCGGTCGCCCTGGTCGGCATCGACTGCAAGGGCGGCATGGAACTCGGCCTGGTCGCCCAGCGGCTCTCCGCCCTGGCCACCTGCCGTGCGGAAGCCGTCATCGTCCTGGGCGCGCTGGTCACCGACATGCAGGACCGCATGCGGCTGTGCCGTGCGGCGGGCGCCCGGTCGATCTGGGACCTGACGGAGAAGGAACGGCCAGTGCCGGTGGTCGTGATCGTCGATGAGCTGGCAGAGCTCTACCTGACCAACGGCGGCAAAGAACAGCGGGCAGAGGCCGAGCAGTGCTCGACCTACCTCCTGCGGCTGGCGCAGCTCGGCGCGGCCCTCGGCGTCCACCTGGTCGTGGCCGGCCAACGCGTCGGCTCCGATCTCGGGCCTGGAGTCACAGCCCTGCGTGCCCAGCTGAGCGGACGGATCTGCCATCGCGTCAACGATCCCGGTACGGCGGAGATGGCGCTCGGTGACCTCAACAAGGTCGCCGTGGCGGTCACCCAGTCGATCGGGGAGGCAGAACAGGGCGTCGCGGTGACCGTCGGCGATATGGGTGCCTGGATGCGCAGCCGCTCCCGGCTCACCACGTCCGCCGAAGTGCAAGAGGCGGCAGAGCAGTTCGCGGACCTGACTCCGTACGTGCCGTGCCTGGCGAGCGCGGTGGAAGGCGGTGCGGGCGCATGAGCGAATCGGCAGCTCTTCCGCTGTTGCTGGTCTTCGGGCTGGCCACGGTGCTTCTCGTCCGCTCCCGCGAGGTGCGGTGGTGGGAGGCCGTGTTGATCGCCCTGTTCGGCATGTACCTCGGCCAGACGCCGTTCATCTTCGCTGCGAACGGCCTTGTGCACTGGTTCCTGACCGGCGTCAGCCACACCTAGAGACCAGGGAGGAACCCGAACGATGCCCATGCGCCGAGTGCGCTGCCCCGTCTGCAAGGGCGAGCGCTCCGCCAAGACCCGCACAGGCCACAGGCGGCGCTGCCGCTGCTGCCGAGGCACCGGCACCATCCGCTGAACCACACACCACCCCACAGGGAGTGATCGCCATGGACTCATCCGACCAAACCCCATCCATCCGCGCCGCCACGGCGGCCCACCCCGGAAGGTCCCCACCATCCCCACCGAGAACCCCTCGGCTGACAGACGCGCCGTGCTCGACCGCTCGGCGCGTCTGCGTCAGCTCTCCGAAGTTGACCAAGACCTGATCCGCCTCGTTCAAGAGCCCCGATTCGGCCGCTGGTTGGAACAACTAACAGCTACCGGTGGCTGTGCCCACCCGATCCACTTCACCGGCTCCACGACCACCCGCGATGCTGCAACCGGCGAGGTCCTGCACCGCTACGACACCCGCGACGAACCTGGCGAACGGCTCCTGATCCGCTGCCGCAACCGGCGCCAAACTGTCTGCGCTCCCTGCTCCCGCCTCCATGCCGGCGACACCTTCCATCTCGTGCGAGCCGGACTCGTCGGCGGCAAGACCGTCACCGCTGATGTGCGCGCCCGGCCCCGACTGTTCATCACGCTCACGGCGCCCGGCTTCGGCCCCGTCCATCACGCCACCACGGACCGTCGACGATGCCGGCCGCGCCGGGACGCGGGCCGGTGTGAGCACGGCCGGTCCCTCGGCTGTCCGGCCGTCCACGACCTGGCTGACCCGCCCAACGGGCAACCGCTGTGCCCCGACTGCTACGACTACCCAGCGCACGTCCTATGGCACGCGAACGCCGGACGGCTGTGGAAGGCATTCACCGACAACCTCTACAACCACCTCGCCGCCCGCACCGGCCGCACCCGTACCAGTCTGCGCCGCAGCCTTCGCATCTCCTACGCCAAAGTCGCCGAGTACCAGAAGCGTGCAGCCGTCCACGTCCACGCGGTGGTACGCCTCGACGGCGCACACGGAACGGACGATCCTCCCCCGGCCTGGGCGACGGCGGACGTGCTCTCGTCCGTGGTACGCACCGCTGCGGCGGCCGTACGCCTACGCACCCCGTATAGCTCGGCTGTGGGGGAACACGAGCTGCGTTGGGGCACCCAACTCGACGCCCGGCCGCTCCGCGCCTTCGGCGACCGCGAGGGCCTGGCCGACGACGCGGTTGCTGCCTACGTAGCCAAGTACGTGACCAAGGGCGCCACGGACACATCCGCCGGCCTCGATTACCGGATCGCGAGCCCAGACGACATCGCAGCAGCCCCCGTGTCAGCACACGTACGCACCCTCATACGGGCCTGCTGGCACCTGGGCGGCCTTCCCGAACTCGAACCGCTCCGGCTGCGCGCTTGGGCTCACACGCTCGGCTACCGAGGCCACATCCTCACCAAGTCTCGCGCGTACTCCACCACGTACACCGCACTGCGGGCAGAGAGAGCCGACCACGAACGTGGCGGAACTCAACTCGACGACACCGACGCGATCACGGCTGCCCACTGGCGCTACGTCGGCTCCGGTCACACACCCGGCGCCGCGCTACTCGCCGCAGGAATCGCCGAAGACCTCTCCCGAAACCGAGAAATAGCAAGGGAAGAAGCAGAGCACGAATTGCACGAGCGACGGGGAGGAGTGACGTGCCCTGCCTAAGCGCTCGCGAGTGGGGAAAAAGGCAAGCGGCCAATGCTCCCGCGTGGAGTGAGGAACGCTGGCGTCGCATTTCCAGAATCCTCGGAGTTGATCTCTTGGAGGAAGAACGAAGAGGCCATCGATCGAGAGGGAACCACGACCCAGAAAGAACACCGTGAACAGACAAAGAGGGGCGCAACTTTCGCGCCCCTCTTCGCCGTATCTACCCTAGCTTTCAGTCCACTTGGGGACAAGAAGATCAGGGTTGAACGGACGCCTTCCTCCTCCGCCGACTGGAAGAACGATCACGGCATGCAGGGCTTCCCGGATGAGAGCACGCTTCTGGGCCATGTCCAGCTTTCCCGAGTACCACTGCTCCCGGATGTTCTCCGTGACCACTGAAGCGCGCTGAACCTGCAAGGCATGCTGAGTGCGCTCCTTGCGGAGTTCCTTGATACGAGATTCCATCTTGTGGTTCTCAGGAAAGAAGAGCTCGTCCGAGACCTGGTCCTCCTGCCACGCCTGCAACATCTTCCGCTGCTTGGCCATCAGGCGATCGAGCTCTTCCTGCCTGGTCCACTCAGAGCTCACTTGGCTCTTGGCAGCAGTGCGTTCCTCCAGCTTCGCCAGGACCGCTTCCGTAACGTACTCGTCGACCTTGGCGCCGTTCCGTGCACTGCCACCGCAGCCCCCCATGGACCTGCTCTGGCACTGGTAGACATATCCGCCTGACAGGTCCGGCCTGGTGCTCACCCGCAAAGGAGCGTTACAGATCTGCCCGTCACCCTTCGGCTTCCCGCACCGAAGAATTCCGGTCAAGAGATGCGAAGGAGTGCGGTAGTCCGTGACCGTACCGTCCGCCTTGATGTTGGGACCAGTCCGCGCGGAAAAGATGGCATCGATAGCCATCCATTCTTTCGGGGTGATAACCGCTTCCCATTTACCCATGACGGGGACACCATCAGCGTCTCGCACCAACTCCCCATTGTGCTTACGCCAGCCACACAGACGAGGGTTCCACAGTGCGAGCTTGAGCGACCGGCTCTGCCATTCGTTGCCGTGGACAGTCCGTACCCCTTGCTCTCGCCACGCGGCAAGAATGGAGTGGAGGGACTTTCGGGCGATCACATCTCGTGCGGCCTGTGCGAGGTGCTGTGCCTCTTCAGGCTCAAGCGTCAGCTTGTCGTCCTGCCATCCGAAGGGCCGTTTCCCACCAACCGGGATCCCCTCCTCCGCACGCCGCCGGTGCGAGCGACGCGTACGCCGCTTGATCTTGCGGACCTCTGCCTTCGCGATGACCACACCGAAGAGCCCCATGGACTCGACGTCTTCGTTGTAGAGGTCCTTGAGCCCCTTGGCGTCCGCGTACACCCGCCCGTCCTCGTAGGTCAGGGCGTCCACGAAACGCTCATAGTCACCGACACGCCTCACCAGCCGATCGTCCGCCACGACGATCGCGCCGCGCACCGGTTGTCCGTCCGGAAGGTGCCCAACCTTGAGCGTCCTCAGCATGGCCTCGAAGTCGGGCCGCACAAGGCCGGCCTTGGCTGCGGAAAGGTCGTTGTCCGTGTAGTAGTGAACGATCTTCAGTCCCAGCGTTGCCGCCGTCGCGTCATTCACCTTGTGCTGGTCGTCGACGCCGTGGCCATCCCTGGCCAGGTCTGCGGAGATCCGCGCGTAGGCCACCACCGGCACTAACTGAGCGTCGTTGGTCATGCCACCCCCTGTCGTCCGTGAAATACTGCATGAAGAGAGTACGTACCACCAGCAGTACCTCGACAAGAACCCGACGGGGTACTGCGGCATCGGCGGGACGGGCGTGAGCTGCCCGGTCGGGGTGGCTCCGGCTGGGGACTGACTCGGTCTCGTCAGCCCAGGTAGGGGCGCTCTCGACGGGGATCGCGCCGGCGCCGGAAGTCACGGAGCAGTAGAACGCTCCCGCCGAGCCGGTCCAGGCGCCGGTAGCCACACTGCCTCCGCCTCACTCGTTCGAGCGGAGGCAGAGCACTTGTGCCGGATAGGCTGGCGCACGGGATCAGAATCACGCCCATGGGAGCAGCCATGACCACCTCCGCCGCTGGGCAGCCACTCATTCCCCAGCCCCCTGCCACGGTTGCCGCACTGCGGCAGGCCATCAGTCAGATCGCGCCCGCGGCGCTGCCGGCCTTCACACGGGAGCTGGACCAAGCGGCCGACCAGTCCCGGCAGGGCTCCGACCTGGCACCGCTCCAGCGGTTCATCGCCCAGTGGGCCGCCTATGTCCACATCCAGCGTCGGCCCGACGCGGCAGCGGACCTCCGTCGGTGGGAGAACGCTGCCGCATCGGGCGACGCGGCTCAGGCACGGCAGGCCGCCTCCGAGATCGGCCGGATCCTGGACGAAGCCCACTCCGCCATCGGCCTACCGGCCCGGTGAGCGCTGACTGGCGCTGGGAGTACGACCCCGACCACGACCATGTGGCGGGCGGCATCCCCGGTCACGTGGTGGCGGAAGTGGAACGTCTGGCCGGCCAGCTCGTAGACCTTGCAAGTACAGGCATCGACGTCAGCGATTTCGGCAACGGTCCCCGACCGGGAGGTCTGCGCCGCATGGACGCCGCCGGCGGCTGGTTCTACTTCCTCGCGGCACCGCGCGCCCAGCTGATCGCCATCGTCCGCATCATGCCACCGTTCGACGCGCTGTAGCCGTCACGGCTGAAGCAGCTTGCGCGCGGCGCCTGGCGCCTGGCGCCTGGGGTTACTTGGCACGCGAGACCCGTAGGGACGGGCGTGAGCTGCACGGTGGGCGTGACACCGGCTTCCGACGGACGACTGACGACTGACGTAGAGGGCGCCGAGGGATGACTGACAGCTGATGCGCACGGCCGTTTACCGAGTGCTCGGCCCCGCCGGGGGCATCGCCATCGACCTCACGGCAGGGTCGGCGTCGGTGGCAGCTCCCCCGCGCAGCGCCGACCGGATCAGCAACCGGATCTGGCTGGACGCCACGCCTGTCCTGGAACATCCCCCCACCGACCACTCAGGGCTGCGCCTCACCCCGGATGAAGCCTGCTGGCTGCGGCACGGATTGAGCCTTGCAGCAGAGGCGATCGAGGCAGCGCAGCCCCGAGGCCGGCACACGCTGGTCACCGTGCACCGCGTGTTGTTCCCCGAAACCGAGTTCCAGGCGGAGGGGCTGGCCGGAGCCATCATCGACTGGTCACGGAGAGAGTTCAGCATCCCCGAAGTCGCCGTCGGCATCTCGTTCGACCGTGCCGCCAACCGCTTCGCCTTCAACTGGCAGTCGCATCAGCCCGGCCCAGGAGAAGACGTGCACAGGAAGCACCCCGCCCGGGATCTGCGTGGCCGCCTTCTGCCGGACGAACGAGTTGCGGAGTAGCCCGACTGCCCCGCCGCCGGGAGTGGGCTACACGGAGCTTTCAGACCCTGCCGGACGGCGTCACGCCACGCGTTGCGTCGGCCACCGACTCTCAGCCGTCCTGAGATCCATTTCGGCCAAGAGACGCACCCCAAGCATGCCCCGGCCCGCAGATCGCCACGATTCAAGGCATGGCGAATTCGGGGGCAAGAAGCAGCAACCTTGGCGGCTTGGGGCAGTGGTGGGGAGCCCTGGCCGGCGCCCTACTGATCGCGGCCTGGGTCAACAAGGCAGCAGGGCCAGCAGTGGTGATCGCACTATCAGCCGTCGTCCTGCTCTGGTGCGCATTCCAGGCACCAGTGACATGCGGTGCTCCGGTGAGAGGGCGCGAGGACGGCTGCCGCAACAACGCATCAGGGCTCCTCCTGGGCTGCCACATCCGGCAACACCGCTGGCAGAAGCTCAAGATGCTGGTCGTCCGCCGCCAAATCCGGGCCTTCTGCTCAGGACTGTTCTCGGACGGAAAGGCCACCATCGTCACCCTCGCGGGAATCGGCAGCTTCGTCTCCGGGCTGGTCGCCCTCGTTCCCGGCGTGGTCATCCACTGACCACCACGAAAGAGCGCTCGACAGAATCAACAGCGAACCACCCTACTTTCAGGGCGGTTTCGTGGTGCCGAAACTCGAATCCGGTGCCCCGTGCAGCAGTCGGTAGTGCATGAGGGCTGGGGCGGCGGCGGGATGCCTGCGTGGCTTCTGGAGCCGTTAGCTTGATCCGTATGGCTGGCCAGATCATTACTCTCATCGGCGTCCTGGTGGGCGCTCTCACGTCCTTCTTCGCCACCAGCATGGCCGAACGTGCCAAGTTCCGGCGGACGTTGGCCACACGGTGGGACGAGCGGAAGCTGGACACCTATATCGAGTACACGTCGTGCATCAAGGAAGAGGTGCGGACGGCGAGGCGAGCCGTTGAGGCCGGTGAGCGAGGCGAGAGCCCGGCGGAGGCGCTTGCTGAGATGGATGCGGCAGAGGCGAGGCGGTCCCTCCTCTTCGAGGGGCTCGTCCTGCTGAGCAACGATGCGGCTATCGAGGCGGCCAACACGGTCAACCAGCGCACCTGGGACCTGTTGAAGTGTGCGCGCGGGCCTGTGCAGGAAGCTGTCGACCAGCGGCCGGAGTTGAGCATGCTCGTCATCGAGGCGCTGAACGCCTTGCACATCGCGGCGCGTTCCGATCTCTTCATAGACGGCTCGCAGTTGGTGCGGCGGCGGTGAACACTTGCCGCGGTCGTAGCGCCCGGCGTGCTGCGCGGCTGCGGCACCTCCGCGTACGCCTTGATCGGCTGAACACCGTCGGCGGTGGGAGCGGTTGCGCGGAATTCGGCGGAATGCAGTGGATTTCAGGGGGAGATTTTCATGGGGCAGGACATTCAGTTCGTGCGGGTGACGGCGGGGGAGCTGGAGCGGGCGGAGCAGGAGCCGGACTGGGCGGACGAGTTGGTCGTCGAGCGCAGTGAGGAAGGCGAGGAGGACGACGACCTCGTGGGGTTTCTGGGCAGGGACTGGGCCGGGCTTCAGTACCTCTTCGATGCCGCGGAGGTTCCGGTGATGATCCTGGACGGCGGATCCACTATCGACGAGCAGGGGATCTACACCGGCTGGGACGTCGAGTCCGTCGAGCACGTGGCGGGGGTGCTGCGGAAGGTGGACTGGGAGGACCTGGCCGGGCACTACGACCCGCAACAGATGCTGGAGGAGGACGTCTATCCCGGGCATGGCTATTGGGACCGGGACGGGAACGGTCTCGGCTATCTGGAGGGTGCCTTCGTCACCCTGCGGCACTTCTTCACCACTGCCGCGGCCGCGGGCTCCGCGGCGATCCGGGAATTCAATTTCTGACCGGGCGGACCGGTCCGACCGGCCGGCCGTCGCACTTTTTCCGATGTGAGGCAGGCGTCACATCGGAAGCTCACTGCGTGTCAGGGAGTTCACCGCGTGTAAGCGAATGGTCCGCATAGTGGGCGTTCACCTCGTACGCGCAACACGTCCCTCCACACTCTTGAGGCTCTCCGAACGTCTCGATCAATGAACAGGCACGACCATGAGTCGGACATCCACCCAGTCCCCCCAGGGCTCCCAGCAGGCCGTACAGAACGGCAGCGAGCCCGTGTTGTCGCACGGGCTCAAACAGCGCCATCTGTCGATGATCGCGCTCGGCGGGGTCATCGGCGCGGGGCTCTTCGTGGGGTCCGGGGTCGGGATCGCCGCGGCCGGGCCGGCCATCGTGCTCCTCTTCATGGGTACCGGCGCGCTGGTCATGCTGATCATGCGGATGCTCGGTGAGATGTCCGCGGCCCGGCCCTCCACCGGCTCGTTCTCGGTGCATGCCGAGGAGGAGATCGGGTCCTGGGCGGGTACCACCTCGGGCTGGATGTACTGGCTGATGCTCTGCGCCGGCGTGGCCGCCGAGGCCACCGCGGCGGGCACGATCATGCACACCTGGGTGTCGTTCATCCCCGCCTATGGCTGGGTGGCGATCTTCATGGTGTTCTTCTGCGCCAGCAATCTGACCGCGGTCAAGAACTTCGGCGAGTTCGAGTTCTGGTTCTCCGCCATCAAGGTCACCATGATCGTCGCCTTCCTGGTGCTGGGCGTGCTCGGTATTCTCGGCGTGTTCGGCAGCGCCCCCGGCACGAGCCATCTCACCGGCCACGGCGGTTTCTTCCCGACCGGCGCCGCCGGCCTCGCCGCCGGGCTGCTGACCACCATTTCCGGGTTCGCCGGGCTGGAGACCGTCACCATCGCGGCGGCCGAGTCCGACGAGCCGAGCCGGAACGTGGCCCGTGCCGTCCGTACTGCCGTCTGGCGCATCGCCGTCTTCTACATCGGCTCCATGGCCGTGGTCGTCACCCTGGTGCCGTGGAACGACCCGAAGGTCGCCTCGGCCGGCCCGTACGTCACCGTGCTCGACAGGCTCGGCATCCCGGCCGCCGGCACGATCATGCAGATCGTGGTGCTGGTGGCACTGCTCTCCGCCATGAACGCCAACATCTACGGCTCGTCGCGCATGGCGTACTCCCTCGTCAGCCGGGGCCAGGGCCCGCGTTTCCTGGGCAAGGTCACCAGGGGCGTACCGGCTGCGGCGGTCCTGGCGTCCTGTGTGTTCGGCTTCGCGGCCGTCATCGCCGGGATCGTCTGGCCGACCACCGTGTTCGCCTGGCTGCTGAACATCGCGGGCTGCTCGGTGCTGGTCGTCTGGTCCATCGTCTGCCTCACCCAGCTCAAGATGCGCCGCCGACTGGAGCGCGAGGCACCCGAGCTGCTCTCCGTGCGGATGTGGGGCTTCCCCTACCTGACCTGGCTCGCGTTCGCCGCCATCCTCGGAGTCTTCGCCGTCATGGCCGCCAACGCGGACGGCCGTCAGCAGCTCGCCGGCACGGCCGTCGTGGTGGCGGCGCTGGCCGGCGCGGGCCATCTCAAGCAGCGCCGCGACGACCGCCGGGCCGACGTCACCGCCTGAGCCCGACGCCACACCACAGCCCCGGGCCCGACGTCACAGCCCGAGCTGACCTCACCGCCCCGAGCTGATCTCACCGCCCTGAGCCGACGGCACCCCCTCCAGGCGTCGCGGCAGCCGAGCCGCTGTGCGGGCCGCGAGGACTTGTGAGGGCTACGAGGACCGGCGGACCTCGATGGCCTTGCGGACCTCGATGGTCTTGCGGGCGCGATGGCCTTGCGGGCGCGATGCGGAGGATGCCCTCCGTGCACGCACCTCACCAGGCCGTGCCGGACGGTTGCCCATCCTGCGCCGCCCGGATGCTGCTCCCCTGACGCGCGGATACCGCTCCCCTGCCGCCGTCTCCCGCCGAAGGGACGAAGAGGGCGTGTCCGCTGCCCGGCGCTTTCGTTGGCCACCGCGCCGGTGGTGGCGGGGGTGTGGGGTACGTCAGGAGCGTGGAGCAGTGAGCCGTTGGATCGTGGTCAACCTCCCTTCCTGGTTGCTGCTGGCAGGGCTCATCGTCGTGGTCGTCGGCGGGACGGCGGCCGTCCAGGCGTTCGTCCGGCACCGTTTCCCCCGCCTCAAGCAGGGCGGGCAGAACGAGGTCGCGCAGTTCGTGTTCCCCGTTATCGCTGTGGTGTACGGGTTCCTCATCGGCTTCATCGTCCTCGCGCTCTGGGGCCAGGTGAACTCGGCCGACCAGACGACGCGGGCCGAGGGCGCCGGGGCGGTGCAGATGGCCGAGCTCCGCGACGTGTTCGGCAAGGCCGAGAGCGCACGGATCCGGCAGAGCCTGCTGGAGTACGGACGTGCGGCGGCGGCCGAGTGGCCCCGTGCCTCGACCGGCCTCACCACGCCCGAGGCCGAGAACGCGCTGGACCGCCTGCACCGCACGTACGAGAACATCACGCCCCGCAACGACACCCAACGAGCCTTCCTCACCAGCTCGCTCACGTCGCTGCGGGACATGACCCTCGCCCGTACGCAACGGCTGCTGGCGGCCCGCAGCAACCTCGGCCCGCCCCTGTCCCTGTGGATGGTGATCCTGCTGACCAGTGGACTGGTCCTCGGGTTCTCCGTCGTCTACGGCTCCGAGCAGGCCCGGATGCGCTACGGAATGGTCGGGGCGGTGAGCGTCCTCGTCGCCGCCAACCTGTTCCTCGTCACGGAACTGTCCTATCCCTTCCTCGGCGAGTTCGCCACGTCGCCGGAGCCGCTGAACACGGTGGTCGAGGTCCTGTCGTCGCCCCGGTAGGCCGGAGGCGGGGGCCGTACCGCTGCCGAGCGGCTCAGATGACTCCGAGGCACTCACACCGCCGTGTCCGCCGTCGTCGGCCCTCGGCCGTCGTGAGATCCCTTTCGGTCAGCAGACCGTCCTCACCATGGCCCGGCCTATGACTCGTCCTGAGCCCGTGGCGGGTCGTAGTGGTCATACAGCGCGTTGACCTGGGAGATCCAGAACTCTTCCTTATCGGCCTTGGATGCCTTCTTCGGCAGCAGGTCGAGCTGCTTGGCAAGTTCGTAGAAGCCGGAGCCGGCGTCATTGGCGCCCAGGTAGTGCACCAGGGCGGAGAGCATGAGCCGCGAGGTGGCGGGATCGTGCTCGTGGTGGCGGAGGACGATCAGGCCCAGTAAGTGGCCCATCGCGGCTCGTTCATGGGCCCGTTCGAAGTCGAATCCGCGGTGTCCGGTTCTTCTGGCCAGGATGGAGTTGAGTTCGGTGTAGGTCGTGACCTTGCGCAGTCTGGCGCGCTCAACGAGGAACTTGCGGCCTGATTCTGTCAGTTGGTCCCACTCGTTCTCGTCACGCCCGTAGGCAGACATCCGATCCCCCTGTCGCGATATCCCTTCGAACCCCGCCACGCGAACGTACAGCGTGCGACGAGAGCTCACCTCCCCGTCGGCAGGATCGGTCGCGGCGTGTGAGCCCGGGGGATCTACGGACTGCCCTCGCCGGGCGACCCGGGTTCCGCACCGCGAAACCCGGTCGGGTTCCGCACCACGAAACCGCAGTGGCACCCGCCCTGAAGTCACCTGCCAGATGCGCTGTTCGGAGGTCGAGCACGACCGTCGTGTGCGCCTCGCGGCGGCTACCTGGACGGTGCCGGCTCGGGCCGGGAGCCGTAGGCGGAGAGGAAGCGGTTGCGGAAGGCGTCCATGCGCCAGACCGGGGCCTTGTGGCCGGGGTTGAGGCCGGGTGTCCAGCCCCAGTCGGAGATCCGCTTCAGGACGTCGGGGTCGTGGGCGACGATCGCGACCGGGACGTCCCTGCTGGCGTGGTCGCCGGAGACCTTCGCGACGGGCTGGTGGTCGCCGAGGAAGACGAGCACGGTGTTCTTGTTGCCGTACTTCTCCACGTACGAGATGAGGCTGTTCAGGGAGTACTGGATGGACTTGCCGTACTCGGTGCGCACCTTGTCGGTCTGCTGCCATACGTCGACGGGGTGCTTGCCGGCCTTCTCGATGCTGTTGTAGACGGAACCGTCGCCGACCTTGTCCCAGCCGATCGTCCTGGGGAGGGGCGCCCAGGGGTTGTGGCTGGAGGTCAGGATGATCTCGGACATCAGCGGCTTGTCGTGCGGTTTGCCGTGCTCCAGGCGCTCGAAGGCGGCGAGGCTGTACTGGTCGGGCATGGTCGACCAGCTGAACTTGGGGCCCTTGTAGCCGAGTTCCCGGGAGTCGTAGACGTGGTCGAGGCCGTAGAACGTGCCCTCCGGCCAGCTCTTGGTGACCCCGGGCATGATGCCGACGGTCCGCCAGGCGCCGGTGCGCTTGAAAGCGCTGGTGAGGGTCAGATGATCGCCCGCGGTGACGGTGCGGTAGCGCTGCTGGTTGTCGATCCACAGGCCGGACAGGAAGGTGGAGTGGCCCAGCCAGCTGCTGCCGCCGTACGTCGCCGAGGTGAGCCAGCCGCTGCGGGCGGAGTAGCCGGCGGCCCGCAGTCGCTTGGTCCCCTTCGCCAGCACCGCGTCGACCCCCGGTGCCATCAGCGGGTCCTGGACCGCGCTGCGGCCGTAGCTCTCGATGAAGGTGAAGATGACGTCCTTGCCGCGCAGTCCGGTCAGCAGGCGGTTTCCCGGGGTGTGGTGGTAGGGGTCGCTCGCGGCTTCCTTGGCGAACGTGCGCTCGTCCTTCAGGGTCGCGTTGACGCCGTCCACGCGGGCCTGGACGAGGTCGGAGGTACTGCGGGAGGCGACCGGCGCGCCGGCGATCTGCACGCCGAGCGCCGAGGAGACGACCCAGGCGGTGCCGAGTACGAGGGTGGTGCCCGTCGCCCTGGCGCCGTGCCGGGCCATGAGGTTGCTGAGCCGGAGGACCGCCAGGGCGGGGAGGACGAGCAGGGCCAGGACGAGGAGGACGGCCGCGATCTCGACTCCGATCGTGCCCGCGCGGCCGATGGAGTCCTGGAGGAAGGAGGCGCCGTCGCCGAGCAGGGCCCAGTCGAACACCACGTTGAATCCTCGGCCGAGCACCTCGGCGAAGCCGATGTCGAGGAGGTCGAGGAGGGCCAGCAGGCCGAGCCCGGCCCCGGCGAGCACCGCGGCCATCCGCCGCGCCGTCCGGGGCAGGAGGAGGAGCAGGGCGGCGCCGGCTATCCCCTCCACCGGTATGCGGGCGAATTCGGCGGGGGTGAGGCGGGCCGGATCGTTCGGCAGCAGGAGGGTGACCAGCACCAGCGCGCCGGCCAGGGCCGTGGTCGTCCAGGCCACTGCCCGCGCCGCGACCGGATGCCGATGCCGCCAGCCGCCGGCCGGGGCGGGGCCTGTGTCCGTGCCCTCGTTCTCGGCCTCGGCCTCCACCGCGCCGTCCGGCGTGTGTTCCGGCAGGTTCTCCGGGGAGCTGTCCGGCGGCAGGTCCTCGGTCGCGGTGGCCTCCGTCTCCTGCGGCAGCTGGCGAAAGCGCGTGAAGTGGGACAACCCCAAGGTCCTTCCGTGCGAGGCCCGGTAGTGGCATGGCGGACCGGACTCGGGAGGTCGGCGCCGTCGTTATCTGTACGGCGGACCGGCGGCCTGCGTTCAGTGCTCAGGTCACCCTCGTGGGACGGATGTGTGAGGCGGGCAGGCGAGACGGACATGTCCGGCGTGCGTCTGGGACGAACATGCCGGACAGACCCGTTGGACGAACCTGCGTCCCACACGTCGGACGGACATGTGGGACGGACCTGGCGGACGGATACGGGTGAGAGGAGGGCCAGGCCGTCCCCCGATCGGCCCGGACCTCCCCTCTCCCCCACCCCCACCCCTCCCTTCGCCCTCCCCCCCCGCGGCACCACGCATTCCGGTGGCTGAAGGGCGAAGCAGGGTGGCTCCGGCCGGCGCAGTACGGCCGTCAGGCCGCGGCCGGCTGTTCCGTGCCCGTCGCGTCGACGGGCGCCTGACGAAGTCGCCGGCGCTTTGTCACCAGAACCGCGGTACGGGTGAGAACCATGGCAAGGGACATGAAGACAAAGGCATTTGCGTAGACGTCCGGGCCGCTGAGCTCATTCTCGATACTGAAGCGGATGAGCCCCTCGGTGAACCAGTGCTCGGCACCGTAGGCGAAAAGGACGCGGGCGCTGGAGAGGACGATCCAGACAAGGGCGTATCCGAATCCGCCGGTGGTGTAGATCAGGCCGTCGCCGCCGCGGTGGGCGGGGAGCAGGGCGCCGGCTATCAGGCCGCAGATCACGCCCACTCCGAGGCCGATGAGCTGGAACGAGGGCGCGTTCCCCGAGGTCGGGAAGGAGTGCACAAAGAGCCCGATGATGATCGCGACCGCGATCACGGAGCGCAGCATACGCATATTGGTGACGCGGCGGCGGCCCAGATCCGTCGCCAGGATGATGGTGAGGATTGTGGCGCTGGCGATGAGTGCAGTGGCGAACTGACTCAGGTGGCTCATGGAAATCCGGGCCTTTCCGTAATTATTCGGTGATTCGCATCGGTGATTCACATCGGTGATTCACATTCGGCACTCGGTATGCGGTGCCTTCGGTGTGGACGTCAACGACGCTATGGCGGCGGGGTGTTGTCGCGGGACGACCGACCGGTTGATTCGGTGTCCACCGGTCGGTGGACACCGCGGCGGAAGGCGAAAGGCGAGGGTGAGGGGGGGAGGGTGATAGGACTGTGGTGCGGTGGCGTGGCGGCACGGTGACACCCACCGCGCCCCGGTCGTGGGCTGCCGCTCGGATTCAGGGAGACACGGTGACGCGTGAGGCGCGGCGCGCGCCCGAGGCGCGGGTGCGTTGGTTCGGGCTGTGGGACAGCTACTTCGTGATCTGCTATCTGGTGACCACGGGGCTGGTGTTCACCTCCGGTGTCCCGCAGGGCCTTCGCGTGATCGCCATCGGTGCGCTGACGCTGGTCGTGCCCTGGTACGCCGGGCTCGGGCGGCCGTTGATGCTCCGTCATGAGAGCGACCGGCGGAACACTGTCTTCCCGGTCGGTCTCTTCGTGCTGTTCGGGGTCGCCGCCGCGGCCGATCTGATGAGCGCGTTCGCCCTGTTCGCCGTCGTCCCGATGCTGATGATGAGCCTGGCGACCAGGCCGGCTCTCGTGCTCGGCGTACTCGGCAATCTCCTCCCCGTGACGATGATGTGGCTCCAGGGCGGCGCCACCGGCCCGGCCGTGCTGTTCGTGCTGCTGGCGTCGCTGCTCGGGATCGCCCTGTCCGTACTCCTCGGACTGTGGATCAAGAGGGTGGTACGGCAGAACAAGGAGCACGCCGCGCTGATCGAAGAGCTGCGGCAGAACCGCGAACAGGTGGCCCGACTGTCGCACCAGGCCGGGATCTCCGCCGAACGCGAGCGGCTCGCACGGGAGATCCATGACACCCTCGCGCAGAGCCTGACCAGCATCATCAGCCTGGTGCAGGCCGTGGATGCGGAAGTCGAAGCGGCCCCCGCCGCTGCCCGTCAACACCTCGCGCTGGTCGGGCGGGTGGCCAAGGAAAGCCTGGCCGAGGCCCGCGCCTTCGTCGCCGACCGGACGCCCGCTTCCTTGCAGGAGAGCTCCCTGGCGCAGGCGCTGCGGCGGCAGGCCGACGGGCTGACCGCCCAGACGGGGCTGCTGGTGCGGTTCGCCGTCGAGGGGGACGAGCGGCCGCTGCCGATGGCGGTCAATGTCGTCCTGCTGCGTGCCGCGCAGGAGGCCGGCACGAATGTACGGAAGCACGCCGACGCCCGCGCGGTGGACATGGTGCTCCGGTACGGCGCGGGGCAGGTCGGACTCCGTGTCGCCGATGACGGCAACGGCTTCGGCAAAGCAGCGGCCTCAGCGGCAGAGAAGGACGAAGGGCGCGGTACGGCGGGGCAGGGCCAGGTCCAGGTCCAGGACCAGGACCAGGGTGACGGTGGGGGCTTCGGGCTGCGGGGGATGGCGGCGCGGGTGGCGGAGATCGGTGGGGTGATGAGCGTCGTGAGCGATCCGGGAGCGGGCACCGCCGTCGAGGTGAAGGTGCCCTTGGAGGAGGCGGCGGCAGGACGGATGGCGGAGGCGGCGGATGAAGAGCGTTGAGGGCGTTGACGACACGGTCGCGGTGCGGGTGCTGCTCGCCGACGATCACCCCGTCGTACGCGAGGGTCTGTGCGCCATGCTGGAATCCGATCCGGGCATCGATGTGATCGGGCAGGCGGGCTCCGGCGAGGAAGCCGTGACGCTGGCGACCCGGCTGACGCCCGATGTCGTACTGCTGGACCTGCGGATGGGCGGGATGGACGGGGTCGCCGCCACCGGGCACATTCTGCGGCAGTCGCCCCGTAGCAAGGTGGTCATCGTCACCACCTACGAGGACGACTCCGACATCCTGCGTGCCGTGGAGGCGGGCGCGGCCGGCTATCTCCTCAAGGGCAGTTCGCGGGCCGAGCTGGTCGATGCCGTGCACGGTGCGTCGCGCGGGGCGACCGTGCTGACGCCGTCACTGGCTCCCAAGCTGTTCCGGGCGCGGGCGGTGGACACGCCGCTGCTGTCCGGCCGGGAGTGCGAGGTGCTGCGGCTGGTCAGCCAGGGGCTGACGAATGCCGATATCGGCCGGGAGCTGTTCATCGGCGAGGCCACGGTCAAGACCCATCTCCTGCGCGCGTTCAAGAAGCTGGAGGTGTCGGACCGGACGGCGGCCGTGATCACGGCGCTGGAGCGCGGGTTGCTGTCCTAGCAGGAGGCGAGGCAGCACAACGGCAGTGCGGCCGTGCGGCCCGTAGGCGGCGGCCCCCGGCCCGTAGGCCACGGCCCCCGCCCGTAGGGCCCCGCAGGTCACCCGCCCCCAAGGTCACCCGCCCCCACGGTCACCCCTCCCCCAGCCGCGCCCGGTCCGCCGCCGCTCTGCCCTGGTGCCAGCCGTCCGCGTCGCGTATGCCGCGGAGGCGGACCGGGGCGGTGTCGGGGAAGAGGGCACCAGTGGTCTCCTCGACGGCGAGTTCGCGGGCGGCGAGGACCGGGAGGAGGCCGGGGGCCGCGTCGGCGGACTCGGCGGTGGCGGCGGCCGTGGCGGCTGCGGTGGCCGCCCCGAGCCGGTCGCGGATGCGGTCGGCGTAGGCGACGAGGAAGGTCTGGCGGAAGTCCCGGGTGCGGCGGGAGCGGCCGCGGGCGACGGGGGTACCGCCCTGCTCCTTGAGAGCCCGGTGGTGGTCGTCGCCCGCACGGCTCATCGCGGCGGTGGCCTGGAGCAGCAGCGAGGTGTAGAGCATCTCGGCCGCCTCCAGGTCGGGTGCGAAGCCGACCAGGGTGGAGAAGCCGACGTCGGCGGCCCAGACGGCCTGGCAGCGGTTGGCGGCCGCGACCGCGTCGAGCAGCAGCGCCTTGGCCTGCTCGTACGGGCCCTCGATGCCGATCCGGACCGCCGACGGGCCGCCGGCCTGCCCGCCCGGCGAACCGTCCGCGCCGTCGAGGAGCGCCTCGTCGATGCTGTGCCGCGCCATCAGCTCCTGTGCCTTGGCGGACAGCGCCTCCGCCTCCTCGGGGTAGTCGGTCGCCTCGGCCTTGGCGAGCAGTCCGCGGATCCGGCCGAGGGCGCGGGACGCGGCGGCGCCGTCGGGGCCGCTCCTGCGGCCTGCCTGCGGCGGGGCCGGCAGCGGGGTGACACGGGGCAGCCGGGCGAGCACCCGCAGGGCCGCCAGGACGTCGTACGCGGTCTCGAAGCGGGAGGCGCGGCGGCGCCGGGCCAGTGCGTCGAGGTAGCCGGTGTCGGAGACCCACCACACCTCGGCGCCGAGGTGCCGCAGCTGCTCGGCCCAGCGGGTGTCCCGCGCGGACCGCGCTGCCGCCGGACGGGCCGCGTCGGCCGCGATGGCGTCGACGACCACGGCAAGGTGGGAGGCATGGGAGGCATGGGACGTCTCGCGCCGGACGATCCGCTCCAGGTCGGCGGGGTGCCAGCCGCCCGCCCAGCACTGCCGCACCCCTGCCACGGCGGCCGCGACCACCGCCGCGCTCACCGCCTCCCAGCCGGCCTCGGCCGCGGCCAGCATCGAGGCGCCCGCTTCGATGGCGTCCTCGGCCTGCGCACCGTCCGGCGCGTAACGGACGCTGCCGAGCACCTGCCCGACCAGTTCACCGGCCGCCGACGACGACGGCCCGCCGCGCCCTTTTCTCCCGCGCTCACTCACCCGCTCACTGTACGGAGGGCTTCCCCGCGCCCGTGGCCCGGTGGCGGTCGGTGGCGGTCGGTGGCGGCGCACCGCTCACAGCGGCGACGCCCGATCCACAGCAATGACGCCCGCCGCGCGAAGCGATGACGCCCGCCGCGCCCTGATCGGGGCGCCACGGGCGTCATCGCTTCATGAGGCGGGGCGGGGCCGGGCGGTCACGTCATGACACGGCCTGCCACGCCCCCTTCCGCGGGATCATCCCCACGCGGTCACCGGGAGTCACAGACAGTCATACGACGAAGTCATGCGCCGAAGTCACGCGTGACGTGTGCTGCCGTTACCCGCGGCGTCACTGCATCTGCACCGCGCTGCCGGCCACCCACTGCGACCAGTCCATGTTCCAGCCGTTCAGGCCGTTGTCCGGCTTGACGCTCTGGTCGGGGGAGTTGGCGACCTCCACCACATCGCCGAGCTGCGAGTGGTCGAAGAACCAGGCGCCGTCCGACTTCGGGTCCTTGGCGCCCTTGACGTCCTCCAGGCCGATGCAGCCGTGGCTGGTGTTGGCCTTGCCGAAGACGCCCTTGCCCCAGTAGTTGCCGTGGATGAAGGTGCCGGTGTCCGACAGGCGCTGGGCGTGCGGCACATCGGGGATGTCGTACTCGCCCTTGCCGTCCTTCTTCTTGAAGCCGACGGTCGAGCCGTCCATCCGGGTCTGCTCGAAGCGCTCGGAGATGACCATCTGGCCGTTGTAGGTCGCGTGGTCGTCGCTGCCGGCCGAGATCGGAATGGTCTTGATCAGGTTGCCGTCCCGCACCACGTACATCTCGTGTGCCGTGGTGTCGACGGTGCTGACCTGCGAGTGGCCGACGTTGAAGCTGATGGTCTTGTTCTGGATGCCCTTGACGCCCGGAGACGCCTCGACGCCGTCGAGGCCGAGCTTCATGGTGACCTTGGAGTGCGCCTTCCAGTGCTCCGAAGGGCGGAAGTCCAGCCGCTTGTCGTTGAACCAGTGGCCGACGACCTTCTGGTTGCTGCTCGAAGCGACCTTGATCGCGGACTCGACGGACTGCTTGTTCTTGACCGGCTTGTCGAAGTTGATCGACACCGGCATGCCGACGCCGACGGTCGAGCCGTCCTCCGGGGTGAAGTTCCCGACGAAGCTGTTCTCCGGGGCGACGGTGGTGAAGCTGGAGTTCTCCACCGCCGTGCGTCCCTTGGAGTCCTTCGCGTGCGCGGTGACCTTGTACTTCGTCGAGCGCTCCAGCGGCTTGTCCGGCTTCCAGGAGTGGCCGTCGGCAGAGAGGGTTCCGTCGACCGTCTGCTTGGACTCGGCCGAGGTCATGGTGACGTCGGTGAGCTTTCCGGCACTGACCGTGACCCGGGCGTCACGGTTGACGCCCGCGCCGGTCGCACCGTCTTCCGGCAAGATCTTGATCTTGGCCTTGGAGGCGTCCTTCGCGGCCGCCTCGTCCACCTGTTTGGTGTTCTCGTGCCGGGTGCCGTCCGTACCGCCGTCGCCTTGGTCGGCTGCCGTGCTGCCGCCACACGCCGCAAGCGTGAGTACGCCCCCGAGCAGCGTGGCGCTGGCTATGAGCCCCTTCCGGCGCTGGCTGTCCGTCTTCACACGCATCTCCATTGCTACCGATTTCGCATAGTTCCCCGAGCGAGCTGCCAACTGAACGCAGGCATATGTGGACGCAGGCATTCCTGCCGACTCCATATAAACGCCTTTTCCTTTTCGCCCGTTCCATGCGTCCACAAAGTGTGGGGAAGGCCACTAATGCCGTCCATATCGGTCACGAGTGCTCACGGACCGAAGTCGCGGCGGGCACGAGAAGGGCCCCCGCACGGCGGGTAGCCGTACGGGGGCCGTGCCATCGGGGGGATTTTTCCGCTCAGCCCTCCCCGTCCGCGTCGTCCGCCAGATCCCACTCCGCCGCGTCCCACTCGGCGTCCGGGTCGTAGTCGGTCAGCTCCTCGCTGCTCCAGGAGGCCTGGGCGAGTTCGGTACCCGGCACCGCGGTGACGAGGTCGAACGGGTCGATCAGGTGGGCCAGCGCCTCCGCCGGGTCCCCCTTGACGGTGTCCAGGGACTGTCTGCGCTCCTCGTCGGGCAGCGACGGGTCACCCTCGATGTGATCGAGGGCCGCACCGGTCAGCTGACCGCCGTCGGTGATCTCCATGATCAGTTCGACATGAAGGCGCACAAAACGTGATGTCTCACCATTGCTCATAGCACGGAGGTTAGGCATGGACGGGTCCTGACTTCCCCGCGACCCGCGGCGGTCACTAACATCTGAGGTCAACGGCCAATTCGCCGAACCCACAAGGGGGATCGCTCCGTGACCGCTCGACGACCACTGCTGACCGCCGCAGCCGCGGGATCGGTACTGTTCGCCCTGTGGTTCGTACCGTCCGCCACTGCGAGCGCGGAGGCTGACGGAGCGACAGATTCCGGCCTGCGGACGGCCTCCGCGACGGCCGGGAGCGGCCTGACCCACCGGGCGGGCAGCAGGGCCCAGGACACCGTCAGCGGTTCCACGACGACCACCCCGCACCACAGCGGCACGGGCGCCGCCTCCGGTGCCGACGGCGCCTCCGCCGGCACCCCTGCGCACCTCCTCGCCGACACCGGCAGCCCGGACACCACGCCGTACGTGATCGGCGGCGCCGCCTGTCTCGCGCTCGGCGCCGGCCTGGTCAGCTACTCCGTCCGCCGCACCCGCGACGAGACCGCCTGAGGCGGGACGGGACGGCCGCCCCGCCCGCCGCGGCTAGGGCGTGTCCGCCCTACGCCAGCTCGCCGGTGACCGACTCCACGGCCGCCACCAGCTTCCCGCCCCGCACGAACGCGTACGCGTCCGCCAGGTCCGGTGCCAGGAAACGGTCCTCGCCCGGTCCCTGGATGCCCGCACCGCGCACCGCGTCCAGTACGGCGCGGGTGGCGGGGGCGGGCGTCAGCCCCTCGCGCATCTCGATGGCACGGGTCGCCGCGTAGAGCTCGACGGCGATGATCCGGGCCAGGTTGTCGACCGCGGTGCGCAGCTTGCGCGCCGCCGACCAGCCCATCGAGACATGGTCCTCCTGCATCGCGGAGGACGGGATGGAGTCCACCGAGGCGGGCGCGGCCAGCCGCTTCAGCTCGCTGACCAGCGCGGCCTGGGTGTACTGGGCGATCATCAGCCCGGAGTCGACGCCCGGGTCGCCGGCCAGGAAGGCGGGCAGCCCGTGCGAACGGTTCTTGTCCAGCAGCCGGTCCGTACGGCGCTCGGCGATCGAGCCGAGGTCGGCCGCGGCGATGGCCAGGAAGTCCAGGACGTAGGCGACCGGCGCGCCGTGGAAGTTGCCGTTCGACTCGACCCGGCCGTCCGAGAGGACCACGGGGTTGTCGACGGCCGCGGCGAGCTCGCGGTCGGCGACCAGGCGGGCGTGGTCGAGGGTGTCCCGGCCTGCGCCGGCGACCTGCGGGGCGCAGCGGATGGAGTAGGCGTCCTGGACGCGCGGGGCGTCGTCCTGGTGGTGACCGGTGAAGCCGGAACCGGCCAGCACCTTGGACATGTTGGCCGCCGAGGCGGCCTGCCCGGGGTGCGGGCGGATGGCGTGCAGCTCGGGCGCGAGGACCTGATCCGTGCCGAGCAGCGCCTCCAGGGAGAGGGCCGCGGTGATGTCCGCCGAGGTGAACAGCCGGGCGAGGTCCGCGCAGGCCATCACGAGCATGCCGAGCATGCCGTCGGTGCCGTTGAGGAGCGCCAGGCCCTCCTTCTCGCGCAGTTCGACGGGCTCGATGCCGTGGGCGGCCAGCAGCTCACCGGCCGGCCGTACGACGCCGTCGGGGCCTTCCGCGTCGCCCTCGCCCATCAGCGTCAGCGCACAGTGCGAGAGCGGCGCCAGGTCACCCGAGCAGCCGAGCGACCCGTATTCGTGCACGACGGGCGTGATGCCGGCGTTGAGTATGGCGGCCATCGTCTCGACGACGAGCGGGCGGACGCCGGTGTGCCCGGAGGCGAGCGTCTTCAGCCGCAGGAACATCAGCGCGCGCACGACCTCGCGCTCGACCCGGGGGCCCATACCGGCCGCGTGCGAGCGCACGATGTTGCGCTGGAGCTGCACGCGCAGCTCGGGGCTGATGTGCCGTACGGCGAGGGCCCCGAAGCCGGTGGAGACGCCGTATACGGGGTCGGGCTTGGCGGCGAGTTCGTCGATGAAGGCGCGGGAGGTGGCGACGGCCGCGAGGGCCTCCTCGGACAGCTCGATCCGGGCCGCGCCGCGGGCCACCGCGATGACGTCCTGTGCGGTCGTGCCGGACGTCCCCAGCACCACAGTGTGCATATCCATATTCAGGCACCCTAGAGACTGAATCGCCGGATGTCACCACCGGATTTCGCGATCACCCCTTACCGGGGCGTACGCAAGGGACCGGGGGCCGTGCCGGGTGTCGCGACGCCTCACCTCCGGAAGCGGCGGCGTTCCGGCCCCGTCCGCCGGTCCGGGGCGTCCGCGAGCCGGACGACCGGGTCGTCCTTGCCGCCGTGCCGCCCGGCGACCACCGGCTCGCCGGACCGCGCCGCCTTGGCCTTGTACTGGGCGGCGTCCGCGAGCCGGAACAGCCGGCGGGCGCTGCGCACCGGGCCGATCGGATCACCGGTCGAGGCGACCCCGACCGCGACCCCCTCGCCGAGGTCCAGCTCCCCCGCCCGGTCACACAGCTCCCCGGCCACCTTGACCACCTCGTCGGCCGGCGGGCCCACCGCGAGCAGGCAGAACTCATCGCCGCCGAGCCGGGCGGCCAGCATGCCCGGCAGCATCGCCCCGCACAGGGACAGCACCGAGCCGAAGCGCTCCAGCAGACGGTCCCCGACCGCGTGGCCGCGCGAGTCGTTCACCCGCTTCAGCCCGTTGAGGTCGCACACCACCAGGCTGACCACCGTCCCGTCACCGCGGTGCAGCTCCAGCGCCTCGTCCAGCCGCATATCGACGGCACGCCGGTTGGCGAGGCCGGTCAGGGAGTCCGTGAAGGCCAGCCGGCGGGCCTCCGCCAGCCGCTCGGTCTGGGCGATCCCGGCGGCCGTCACGGCGGCGAGCACGCTCGCGAAGTCCGCGTCCGCCCGGCCGAAGACCTGCTCCCCCGTACGCCGCGCGACATACAGCTCGCCCCACGCACGGCCGTGCAGCACGATCGGCGCGACCACACAGCAGCCCCGGCCGCGGCGGCGCAGCGCGGCCACCCGCTGCGGGTTGACGCAGCCGCCCGCTTCCCTCCCGGTGGCCGCCGGGCCGCCGGGCGGCTCCTCGGCCGTCTCCACCCAGGCACTGGGCTCACCGCCGCCCGCCCACTGCTCGTGCAGAAAGCCGACGATCTCCGGGAATTCGTGGACGGGGTAGCTCTCGTCGTCCGGGAACTCCTCCTCGCCGTCGGCGAGTTCTCCGACATTGACCAGCACCCGCAGCTTGCCCAGCTCGCGCTCCCACTTCGAGATCGCCGCGAAGGAGCCGCCCAGGGCCTGGCGCACGCCCAGCGCCGCGGCATGCGCCGATTCGCGCGGAGTGTGCGCGGCCGCCATCGCCTGCGCCAGCTCCACCACGGCCCGCAGCCGCGCATCGCCCTCGCCCGTCACCGGATCCTCGCATTCCGTCACCGTGAGCACGCTCTGTATTACAGCGTAGGAATGTTTAACCCCTTTCGCCCCTTTCCGTGCGAGATTGACACCTAGGCGTTATTCGCGTCGTTCCTCGCGTCGTTCCTGGTGGGGCGGCCGAGGCGGACCGAAGCGGGGCGGAGGCCGAGCGGGGCGGGGGCGGCGAGTCCTTACGGTGCGTCACCATGGGCGGCCCGCCCGGCGCCGCGGGAGACACCGTCCGGCGCCGGCCGTCCCCACCCCCGGACCACTCCCCGGATCACTCCCCGGGCCACTCCGGATCCCGCTTCTCGTTGAAGGCCGCCACGCCCTCCGCCCGATCCCCGGAGAAGGCCACACTGCGCCAGGCGCCGTCCTCCAGCTCCAGCCCGGCCCGCAGGTCCAGCCCGTGCCCGAGCCGCATCGCGCGCTTGGCGGCACGCAGCCCGACCGGCGAGTTACGGGCGATGCCGGCCGCCAGCTGCAGCGCCTCGGCCCGGTCCTGCCCGTTCGCCACCAGCCGGTCGACCAGCCCCAGCTCCGCGGCCTCGGCCGCCCGCACCCGCCGCGCGGTGAAGACCAGCTCGGCCGCCCGCGCCGCGCCCACCCGGCGCGGCAGCAGCTGGGTCCCCCCGCCGCCGGGGATGACGCCCACCGACACCTCCGGCAGGCCGACCTCCGCCGTACCGTCGGCGACGATCAGATCGCAGGCCAGCGCCAGTTCGAAGCCGCCGCCGAGCGCGAAGCCGTGCACCGCGGCGATGGTGGGCACCGGCAGGTCCAGTACGCCGGTGTACGCGGCGCGGGTGTGCGGGCGCTGGCGCATCAGGTCCGCGTCCGTGAAGGAGTTGCGCTCCTTGAGGTCGGCGCCCACACAGAACGCCCGCTCATGGGTGGAGCTGAGGACCACCGCCCTCACGGAGCGGTCCGCGGCCAGCTCGGCGCAGGCCTGCGCCAGGCTGTCGGCCATGGCCGTCGAGACGGCGTTCATGGCCTTCGGACGGTCCATGACCAGCTCCGCCACGAAGCCGTGCCGCTCGACGGCGATCCAGCCGTCCGCGCCGAATTGTTGCCGTTGCCCCTGCCGTTCCATGCAACCCTCCCAGTTAACGGGCGTTGACCTGACGGGGGGATCATGCCAGGTGGGCGGGCCCGGGAACAGGGATGACGGGGACGGGGCCGGATAAGACCGGGGGTGCGGTCCGGGCTTCGTTCAGGGCAGCCCGGTCCGCGCGCGGGCCTCAGTCGTTCGCGCCCTGGCCGTTACGGCGGCTCAGCATCCACGGCTCGACCACGCCCAGGCCTCGCACCGGCCGCTGCCACATCGGCTGGAGCGCGAAGCGGTACGACGGCGGCGGGGCGCCGGTGCCCTCCGCGGCCGCCTTTTCCGCGGCCGCGGCGTCGGCCTCGGAGACCGGCGCGTCCCCGATGCGGCCCAGCTCCTCGGCGAACGCCTCGTCCACCAGCACGGTGTCCTTCGGCGCTATCGAGGTGAGGCGGCTGGCGAGATTGACGGTCGTGCCGAAGACATCGCCCATCCGGGTCGTGACCGTGCCGAAGGCGATGCCGACCCGCAGCTCCGGCATCGTCTCGTCGTTGGTCATCGTCTCGATCAGCCGCAGCCCGATCTCGGCGGCGATACCGGCGTCGTCGGCGGAGAAGAGCACCTCGTCGCCGAGGGTCTTGATGAGCCGGCCGCCGTGCGCGGCCACCAGGTCGGAGCAGGTGGTCTCGAAGGCCTCCACCAGCTCGCCCAGTTCCTCCTCCTCCAGGCGGCGGGTCAGACGGGTGAACCCGACCAGGTCGGCGAAGCCGACGGCGAGCCGGCGGTCGACCATCTCGGCGTCGTCCTGGGCCCGGACGACGCGGCCGGTGGCGGCCGCGAGCTGCCGCCGCCAGACGTAGACCAGGAACTCCTCCAGCTCGGGGAGCAGCAGCTCGACCAGCGGGTAGGTGATCTCCGTACGGGTCAGCCCGGAGTCCTGGGGCTCGGTGAGGCCCTCCAGGAAGGAGTCGATCTGCCAGTCGGCGAGACGGGCGGTGGTCTGGCCCGTGGAACGGGCGACCTGGATGGCCATGGCCTCGCTCAGCAGCCCGGCCTCGACGAGACCGGACAGGCGGCGCAGGGCCAGCACATCGGCTTCGGTGAGGGCCTTGACCTGGCCGATGTCGGCGAAGCCCATGGCCCGCCAGAAGCGGGCCGCGAGATCCATGGAGACACCGGCGCCGCGGGCCGCCTGGAACGGTGTGTAGCGGCGGTCGGCACCGAGGATGAGCTGTTCGAGGCGGACGGCGATGTTGTTCTCGTCGCCGTTGTCGCCGGCGCCGTCGTCGGCTCCGGGGTTGCCGCCGTCATCGGCGCCGCCGTGGGTGGTGGCGCCGCTGTGCGCGGCAGCGTGGTGGGGGGCGCTCCCGTTCTCGGCCCCGGAGGGGTCGTCGACGGGGACGTCGCGCACGGCGTCGTCCTCGGTGTCCATGTCGCGCGGGGCGGCGCCCGAGTCGTCGGCGGTCACCGGCCGCTCCCTGTCCGATCCCTGCGCACTGCCCTTCCGATCACTGCTCGCCGGTGGTCCGCTCCCTGGCGGACCGCCTTAACGATACGGCAGGTGTGCTCTGGCTCACTCTCACATGTCGGCCCTGACCACGGAAGTGGTGGGGGTGTATCGGCGCGGCGGGGCGGCGGCCGGGCGGCGGTGGTGCGGGCTGCCCCCGCACCGTCGTGCCCGGCTGCCGTGACCGGTGCCGGCGGGCCCCGGCGCCACCGCTCGGGACCGGGAACGTCTCCCCCTAGGCCTCCGCCGCCGGGCGCAGGTGGACGATGTCTCCCGCGCCCACGGGCCGCTGTACGCCGTCCGCGGTGGCCAGGACCAGGCGGCCGTCGCTGTCGATGGCCACCGCCTCGCCGGTGATGGCGGTGTCGCCGGGGAGTTCGGCGCGCACGGAGCGGCCCAGGGTGGCGCAGCCCGTGGCGTATGCCTCCTGGAGGCGGCTGGTGACGGGGTCGCCGCCGGCGGACTGCCACGCGCCGTACCAGTGCTCCAGCGAGCGGAGTACGGCGCGCAGCAGCGGGTCGCGGTCGGTGGTGGTGGCGCCTGCCAGGACCAGGGATCCCGCGGTGGGCACGGGGAGTTCATCAGCCGTGAGGGAGACGTTGAGGCCGATGCCGACGACGACGCCCGGACCGGCGCGTTCGGCGAGGATGCCGCCCACCTTGCGTTCCGTGAGGGTCCCCCCTGGACGGAGCGCGTCGGCGTCCGGGGAAGTTACCAGCAGGTCGTTGGGCCACTTGAGGGCCGTGTCGACGCCGGCGGTCTGGGTCAGGGCGCTTGCCGCGGCGACTCCCGTGAGCAGCGGGAGCCATCCCCAGTGCTCCACGGGGACGCGGGGGGTGAGGTAGACGGAGAAGAACAGGCCGGAGCGCGGGGGCGCCGACCAGGTGCGGTCGAGGCGGCCGCGGCCGGCGGACTGTTGCTCGGCCACCAGGATGGCGCCCTCGGTCTCCCCCTCGGCCGCACGGGCCGCCAGGTCGGAGTTGGTGGAGCCGGTGGCGGAGACGACGTCCAGGGCGGTCCAGAGCGAGCCGGGGCGCAGCAAGGCGCGGCGCAGTGCCGTGGCGTTCAGCGGAGGGCGGCCCAGATCGCTCCAGCGACCGGCATCTTTGTCCCGGTTTTCCGGTGGTTGAGGCGTCATGGGACCAGCCTAGGTGTGGTCAACGACGCAGTGCCGGTGAGCAGTCCCGCGGATACGCTACGAATCGGTAGCCAAACCCGTACCACCCTCAGTACGAGCACCAGTCCAGGACGAGCAGGAGCCGCATCCCGATGTCCGAGCCGGAAGCAAACATCCACACCACCGCGGGCAAATTGGCGGATCTGCAACGGCGGGTCGAAGAAGCCACGCATGCCGGTTCCGCCCGTGCAGTGGAAAAGCAGCATGCGAAGGGGAAGTTGACGGCGCGTGAGCGCATCGATCTGCTGCTGGACGAGGGCTCGTTCGTCGAGCTGGACGAGTTCGCGCGGCACCGGTCGACCAACTTCGGAATCGAGAAGAACCGCCCCTACGGCGATGGTGTCGTCACGGGCTACGGCACCGTCGACGGGCGGCCGGTCTGTGTCTACTCGCAGGACTTCACGATCTTCGGCGGGTCGCTGGGCGAGGTCTACGGCGAGAAGATCGTCAAGGTGATGGACTTCGCGCTGAAGAACGGGTGCCCGGTCGTCGGGATCAACGACGGCGGCGGGGCCCGGATCCAGGAGGGCGTGGCCGCGCTCGGCCTGTTCGCGGAGATCTTCCGGCGCAATGTGCATGCGTCGGGTGTGGTGCCGCAGATCTCGCTGATCGTCGGGCCCTGTGCGGGTGGCGCGGTGTACTCCCCCGCCATCACCGACTTCACGGTCATGGTCGACCAGACCTCGCACATGTTCATCACCGGTCCTGACGTCATCAAGACGGTCACGGGTGAGGACGTCGGCTTCGAGGAGCTGGGCGGCGCGCGGACGCACAACACCACCTCGGGTGTGGCGCACCACATGGCGGGCGACGAGAAGGACGCCATCGAGTACGTCAAGGGGCTGCTGTCGTACCTGCCGTCCAACAACCTCTCCGAGCCGCCGGCCTTCCCGGAGGAGGCGGACCTGGAGACCTCGGACACCGACCGCGAGCTGGATGTCCTGATCCCGGATTCGGCCAACCAGCCGTACGACATGCATGCCGCGATCGAGCACGTCCTGGACGACCACGAATTCCTGGAGACCCAGGCACTGTTCGCGCCGAACATCCTGACCGGCTTCGGGCGGGTCGAGGGGCATCCGGTGGGCATCGTCGCCAACCAGCCGATGCAGTTCGCCGGCTGCCTCAACATCGACGCGTCGGAGAAGGGCGCCCGCTTCGTGCGGACCTGCGACGCGTTCAACATCCCGGTGATCACCTTCGTGGACGTGCCGGGCTTCCTGCCGGGGACGGACCAGGAGTACGACGGGATCATCCGGCGCGGCGCCAAGCTGATCTACGCCTACGCCGAGGCGACGGTCCCGCTGATCACGGTCATCACGCGTAAGGCGTTCGGTGGCGCCTATGACGTCATGGGCTCCAAGCACCTGGGCGCGGACCTCAACCTGGCCTGGCCGACCGCGCAGATCGCCGTCATGGGCGCACAGGGCGCGGTCAACATCCTGCACCGCCGCACGCTGGCCGCGATCGAGGACCCGGCCGCGCAGGACGAGCGGCGCCAGGAGCTCATCCAGGAGTACGAGGACACCCTACTCAACCCGTACGTCGCGGCCGAGCGCGGCTATGTCGACGCGGTGATCATGCCGTCCGAGACGCGCCGGCACATCGTCCGCGGGCTGCGCACGCTGCGCAACAAGCGCGAGGCGCTGCCGCCGAAGAAGCACGGCAACATCCCGCTCTGACCGGCGGAACCAGCGGAACCAGCGAAGGGAGCCGTTCTCCATGATCAAGGTCGTACGGGGCAATCCCACACCCGAGGAGCTGGCCGCCGCCCTGGCGGTGGTGCAGGTCCGCGCGGCGGCCGCCGCTTCCGCCGAGCCCCAGGGCACCGACCGTGGCACCGAGTGGTCGGACCCCGCGGCCACGGTTCCGGCGCGGGCGCGGATGCCGCATCCGGGCCCGCGGGCCTGGCGGACGAGTTACTGGCCGCATTGACCGGCTGACCTCATGCGGTGACCGGCCGCGTCAGGTCGGTGCATGGTGCATTGACTAGTCCATAACGCCCGTGGCGCCAGAGTACGCGTACTCAGGCGCCACGGGCGCAACGGGCACAGGATCG
>NZ_JAMJFM010000034.1:0-101609 GCF_023544705.1 Streptomyces sp. MCA2 | reverse complement strand
CGCTCCGCGGGAGCGTTCGCGGGATGCTTCGCATCCCGCACAACCGGGCCGCTGCGCGGCCTGGTTGACGTTCCGTTCGCTTCGCTCCCTGAACGACTCCGGGGTGGCCCCAGTGAACGGGGATTACGCTTCGCTTCAGCCCCTGCCGGACGGGTCGCTGCAACTCCCCGCCCAACAGTCCTTCCGGCTTCGCCTCCAGGACCTTCAAAACCCGCTGGCGCGGGCCGGCTGGCTACGGGGGTGGGGGGCGCTCGTTCGTGGCGAGTTCCAGTGTAGTGCATGCATCACGGAGATGCAGCATGTAGCCTTTGTGGAAACAAGGCACACCCTCCAGCAGCCTGGAACGCTCCCTCACCTTTCGAGAGGAACGACCGCAGATGAACGGTCACAGTGAATCTACCGGAGAAAAATCCGTGCTGAGCAGTGATTCCGTGCGCAGGGTGACGCAGTACCAGGCGGCGGGCACCAACGCCCGGTTGAAGCTGTTCGCACTCCTGAAAGCGCAGGGCGTGTCCGTGGCGGAGGCGGATGACCTGGTGGGCATCGCGGACCGGAATTGGTCGCGGCGTGGTGGCCGGTCGGCCGGGGCCGCTGAACTGGCTGTACATATCGCGGACGTGAGGCAGTGTGAGCGGGCCGGACTGGTGCGGTTTGAGGCGTTCGTCCGGGGGACCGGGCTGCTGCGCGCGCACCCGAACACCACCAAGCGGCGCCGGGTGCTGGAGGCGCTGGGTGAGGCCGGCGGTCTGTGCACGGTGCGGACGGTGGAGATGTCCAGCGGTGACGTCATCCTCTGCACGCGCGAGGCCGGGCACTACGACCCGGACGACCTGCCGGGGTTCAAGCGCGGGAAGTCGGATGGGACGCCCGGCGGCTGGCATCTCGCGAGTGGGTCGATCTGGAGTGACGCCGGTGCGGCTTGCTATCCGCACGCGGCCGTCTGGAAAACCACGGGATTTTAGGCATCGGGGAGGCGCGGAAATGTCAGCGATTCCGCTCAAGGAACACCAGGTAGACCAGAAGTCGAGTTTCCGGAAGTGGGTTGGATTCCCTGCAAGATCTTTTGTGCCTCCGGGGGGAGCGCGTGCCACCGGGGTGTCTGCGACCGGGTCTGGGAAGACGATCACGGCCGCTGCGAGCGCGCTGGACTATTTCCCCGAGGGTCGGATTCTGGTGATGGTGCCCACGCTGGACTTGATCGTGCAGAGCGCGCAGTCCTGGCGCCGGGTCGGGCACCGCTCCCCCATGGTCGCGGTGTGCTCGGTGGACAACGACCCGGTGCTGAATGAGCTCGGGGTGCGCACCACCACCAACCCGATCCAGCTCGCCCTGTGGGCCGGCAAAGGGCCGGTCGTCGTGTTCGCCACGTACGCCTCCCTGGTGGACCGTGAGGACCCCACCGACCCTACGGGGCAGCGGAAGGTTCGTGGGCCTGTGGAGACGGCCCTGGCGGGCGGAGAGGGGCTGTACGGCCAGTCGATGGCAGGGTTCGACCTCGCCGTCCTGGACGAGGGGCACATGACGGCCGGGGACATCGGCCGGCCCTGGGCGGCGATCCACGACAACGCCCGCATTCCCGTCGACTTCCGCTTCTACCTCACCGCGACTCCGCGGATCCTGGCCGCACCGCGGCCCCAGCGCGGCCGGGACGGCCAGGAGCTGGTGATCGCCTCGATGGAAGCCGACTCCCGCACCTACGGCACCAGAATCTTCGACCTCGGGCTGGCGGAAGCGGTGGAACGCTCGATCCTTGCCGGTTTCGAGATCGACGTGCTCGAGATCCGCGACCCGGAGCCCATTCTGGGACTGTCCGAGGACGCGCTGCGTGGCCGACGCCTGGCGCTGCTGCAGGCCGCGCTGTTGGAGCACGCCGCCACTCGAAATCTGCACACGGTCATGACCTTTCACCAGCGGGTGGAGGAGGCGCGGGCGTTCGCCGAGCAGATGCCGGCAACCGCCGCCGAGCTGCACGCTGCGGACGCCTCCGCAGCCGCTCTCGCCCACGCGGACGAGCTGCCAGACTCCTCCATCGACGCCGAGCTGTACGAGCTGGAGGACGCCCGGCACGTCCCGCCGGACCGTGTGTGGGCCGACTGGCTGTGCGGCGACCACCCCGTCGCCCACCGGCGGGAGGTCATCGGCCGGTTCGCCAACGGCATCAACGCCGCCGGCAAGCGGGTCCACCGCGCGTTCCTCGCCTCGGTGCGGGCCCTGGGCGTCGGGGTCGACATCACCGGGCTGCGCGGCGTGGAAGCGGTGTGCATCGTCGGTTCCCGCACCTCGCAGGTCGACATCGTGCAGAACATCGGTCGGGCATTGCGCCCGGATCCGGACGGCAGTGTGAAGACCGCGCGGATCATCATTCCGATCTTCCTTGAGCCCGGCGAGGACCCCAAGGACATGGTGGCCTCGGCGAGTTATCAGCCGCTGGTCGACATCCTCCAAGGCCTGCGCTCGCACTCCGAGCGCATGGTCGACCAGCTCGCCTCCCGCGCCCTCGCCCGCGGCACCGAGCACCGGCGTCTCCACGTCCGGCCGGCACCCGGCAGCACAGGGGCAGAGGGGAAGGAAGCGGAGGAGGCCGAGAGCGAGGCGCAGCGGGAGGTGGATCGCGTCGATGCGGTGGTGGTGAACTTCGCCCAGCCCCGCGACGCCGCCGACATCGCCGCCCTCACCCGCTGCCGCGTTATCCGCCCCGAGTCGCTGGTGTGGCTGGAGGGCTACCAGGCCCTGCGCCGCTGGCGCGCCGAGCACGAGATCACCGGCCTGCACGCCGTGGCCTACGACGTCGAGACCACAGCGGGAACCACCGACGCTTTTCCGCTGGGCCGGTGGGTGCACCAGCAGCGGCGGGCACTGCGGGCCGGCGAACTCGACCCCCACCGTAAGGAGCTGCTCGACGAGGCCGGCATGGTGTGGGAACCCGGCGAAGAAGCCTGGGAGACCAAGCTCGCCGCACTCCGCTCCTACCACCGAGCCACCGGGCACCTCGCCCCCCGGCAGGACGCCGTCTGGGGCGAAGGTGAGGCGATGGTGCCCGTCGGGCAGCACATGGCCAACCTCCGCCGGAAGGGCGGCCTCGGGAAGAACGCGGAGCGGGCGGCGCAGCGCGCACAGCAGCTGACCGCGATCGACCCCGACTGGAACTGCCCCTGGCCACTCGACTGGCAACGCCACCACCGCATCCTCGCCCACCTCGCCACCGACGAACCGGGCGGTGTGCTGCCGGCCATTGAGCCCGGCGTGTTCTTCGACGGCGACGACATCGGACGATGGCTCACGCGGCAAAGAGAAGCGAGCACCTGGGCCCAGCTCTCGCCCGAGCAGCGGGAACGGCTGACAACGCTGGGCGTGCAGCCCGCTGAAGCCCCGTCTCCTGCCCCGGCGGCAACACCTGCGGCGAAGGGGCCGGGCAAAGCGCAGCAGGCGTTCCAACGCGGCCTCACAGCCCTCGCACAGTGGGTAGAGCGGGAGGGTGCAGGCCGGCCCGTACCGCGCGGCCATGCTGAGGAGATCGCAGTCGAGGGCGAGACGGAGCCAGTGGTCGTCAAGCTAGGCGTGTGGGTATCGAACACCCGCGCGAGGCGGGACAGGCTCACCGGGGAGCAGTTGGACGCGCTACGGGGGCTCGGCATGGAATGGGCGGCGTAGAGGCAGTTGGAGGCCTGTGCCAGTCGCGCACGCCGGTGAAGCTGTGGAGTGGCAGGTGACGGATCCGTTTTCCCCGAGGCAGGTGGCTGGTGTCGTCCGGCTGGCCCCGCTGACAGGTGAAACGACGTTGTCATTCGTGAACCGGCTGGCCGCTCACTACAGCATCACCGTGACGGGCTTGTTGTCTGCGGTGGCGGGCCCTGGCGTGCGTGGTGTTTGGGGAAAGGGCTGTCTCGTCGGCGAGGTGTTCCTGGCGTCCGCGGTGCGGCGCCGGCTGGCCTCCCTCTGCCAGGTGCCGGAGGCGCATCTGTCCCGCGCGCTGCCTTCCTGGGATGAGGGCACTGACGTGAAGGCGAACGGTGGCCAGCTGAACGTGCGCTTCGCCTCTGGCAGCACAGTTTCTGCCGTCATGCTGGGATGCCGACTGTGTACGGCGGCCCGGACAGGCGCTCCGTGTTCTGCCCGTCTGTACTCCGATCTGCGTTCAAGGATCTGCATCAGGCACCAGTGCTGGTCCCTCGACTCACTGGCGCTGGACAGGGTCACGCTGGTCGAAGGCCAGGTGAGCCTGGCCGGGCTACCGGAGGTGATCCGTGCGCACCAGCGCCTTCTGCCGATGCTGTGCCGTAGGGGCTCGTGCGAGAGCGCTTTTGCCGTGGCCCAGGCGGTCGTTGCCTCCTGGTGGGGCGTCGACCGACGGGACGAAGTGATCTGGCCGGCGCGTCTTGGCCGTGTCTGTGCCGACCTTCCCGAGGGTGAGGTAGCGGTGCTCGCCCGGGACGTGGTGACGTATCCCGAGGCTGTCGCGGTCACGATGGTTCTATGTGACCGGCTGTGGCGACAACGCGTATTAGAGGACACGCATGGTCAGATGCCGCACACGCTGGCCGAGGTTCCCCGTCTGCTGACCGAGCTGGCTCGCCGTCTGGGCCGCCCGTGGCTGGTGGAGCAGCTTGCCTCCTCCAGCGCAGGAGCCTTGTTCGCGTGGGTGCGGGCGTGTGTGCGGCGGGAGCGCGGAGCAGTGCCCGAGGAAGACGTGTGGGCGGTTCCGGTCGCGCATCGGCCTCGTGGGCTTGCGGCGCAGCTGCGGGAGCTGCGTCTCCAGCACGTCGGCGGTGCTCCGGTGGGAGGAGGGCCGTCCCGTGCAGAGCAGGCGTATCAGGTCGGTTTGGCACACGCCCGTTCTTACGCGGCGCGTCACGGGCATCTCGCTGTTCCCAAGTACGGCCGTCACGAGGGTTTTGCTCTGGGAGCGTGGCTGGCCAATCAGAGAACCGGAGTAGCAGCGCTCCCCGTAGAGCGGGCACAGGCGTTGCATCGCATCGATCCCTGGTGGAATGGTCCCTGGCCCATCTTCTGGCGACGGACGTACCACCGCGCCCTGGTACACGTTCGAAAGCATGGCCTCGTCGACGCCACGGCGGGATTCCCTGGCACCAGTCTCGCCTTGGGCGAGTGGCTCTATGAGCAGTGTTCCCGGTACGACGACCTCCACGTGGGCCAGCAACGCCTGCTCGCAGATCTCGGGATCCGGCCCGCGCACGCGCGCTCAGCACGCCCTCGCCGTAACAGCCTTGCTCAGGCCTTCGCGGTCGGCCTGGACTACGCCCGAGCCTTTGCTGCCGTCCACGGCCACCTCGCCACGTCCAAGAGCACGCGGCAGGATGGTTTTCCTCTTGGGCAGTGGCTGATGAGCCAACGCAGCCGGGCCCGTATGGCGGAGATGGAAACCGACCGGAGCCGTGCGCTGTCCGCCATCGACCCGTGGTGGAACCCGCCGTGGCCCATGGCATGGCAACGCGCCTACCAGCACGCCCGCAAGCAGTGCGGCAGCAGTCAGCTGCTGGTGCCGGGGGATGGTTTCGCCGGAGTGGGGGCGTCTGCCGCATCGTGGCTGTACGCGCAGTGCGCCCTATTCGAAGAGCTCCACCCTCGCCAGCAAGATCTACTGCGGGAGATCGGCATCACCGCCGAGGCCACACAAGCAAGGCAGACCGCGCGGTACCGCCCCGCCGGCGCCCGGATCGACTTCGCCGTGGGCTTGGCCCATGCCCGGGACTACGCCGGCGTTCACGGCCACCTGGCGCTGCCGCACCCCGTCCAGCACAACGGGTTCCCTCTGGGCAGGTGGCTCACCAGCAAACGCGGAGAGGCTCGAGCCCACGCGCGCCGCACACCGGCTCCATGGCCGGGCATGCAGGCCCTCGCCGCTCTGGATCCGTGGTGGCTCCCTCCGTGGGCGTTCGCCTGGCAGCGCGACTACCACCGTCTGCGCCTCCTGCTCACCGCCGGCCTCGAACCACCGCCCAGGCTGCGCTCCTGGTTCAGCGAGCAGCTCGCTCAACGCCAGACCCTGTTGCCCGGCCAGCAGCGGCTCCTGCAGGAACTGAGAACCTTCCCGGTCTGACCACGGGTACAGGAGCTCGGCATCGCGACCGCCGTTCACCCGTTCGGGTGGCGGATCCGGATCACGGCGTTCAGCAGCCCGCCATGGACTTGGCTGTTGAGTGTGGAGGGGCACGAGCACAGCAGGCGGGTGCAGCAGGCTGCCGCAGGGGGCGACGGTGCGGGAATCGAGGCCGCGTTCGTCGCGGCCTCCGGGCGGTTGACGCAGTTGCCGTGGGATCAGGCGGCGTCGGTGCGGTTCGAGGACCTGGAGCCGGTATCCGCGTTTCCGGTCGTTCCGGGCCGCCGGTGGGGGCCGGGCTGGTGGTGGTCGGCGACCACCGGACGGCACGTCGTACACGGTTCGGCAGCAATGCGCACCCAGCTGATGGTCCTGGACCGGAATCCGGACGTGACCGGCCTGTCCGCTCGTCCGGTACGGCTGCTGTGGCGGGACGCGGCCGACGGGCGGGTGCGCTCGTGGGTGCCTCAGCTGTTTGCCCGGTATCCCGACGGCGCCGGCCTGCTCGCCGACTGCCCCTCCAGCCCGACTGCCGGTGGAGACGGGGCGCAGCGGGCGCGGATGGTCCTGGAGGCGGTGTGTGCCCGTGTGGGCTGGGCATACCGGCGCCTCGAGCCGCCTCCAGCGGTGGTGGCGGCGAACTTGCGGTGGCTTGCCAGCTACCGCCACCCACGCAATCAGGGCCCACCCGGGCTGCGGGCCGCACTGGCCGAAGCGTTCGCCGGGCCCCGGCCGCTGGCCGACGGCGCAGCCGCGGTGGGTGATCCTCTGCAAGTGCTGCCGGCTGCCTATCACGCGCTGTGGTGCGGGCATCTGACGACGTCTCTTGATGAGCCGCTGCACGAGGAGGCGTTGGTCTGCGCTGATGCAGAACGTGGTGAGGGCGTCGAAGAGCGGCTGGGCGCCGGGGGCGGCCGAGGGAGGGGTGAGCGCAGTGGGCGGCACACACGGTAAGGGCCAGCGGCCGGTGGTGGAGGTCGGCGCGCACGTCGCCTACCGGGGGCAGACCTGGCAGGTCGCCGCCCTGCAGGGCCAGCAGGTCTACCTGCTGCAGGAGGACGGCACCGAAACGAGACTGCTGCTGGGGCGGTTGTTCGCCGACCCGGGCTTCGAAGTAGTGGGCGCGCGGGCGCCGGACGCGGTGCCGCAGTGGGGACTGTTCGAGACCGTTCCGGTGGCGGCCCAGCAGCGGGCGCTGGCCTGGCTGCCCCACATCCGGGAGGTGGAGACCGGGTGGCCGCACCCTGAGGGTGGCCGTGACGGCCAGACGATGCGGCCGGAGTACGACCCCGAGCGGTGGACCCTGGCGCTGCGGGACGCGGCCAAAGCGAAGGAACTGGCGGCGCTCGGCTTCGCTCGGGTGACGCGTACGGCCGTCCTCGAGGACGGCAGCCTAGGCCGGCCGGAGCTGACCATCGCCGTCGACGTCGCCACGCGCTCCATCCTGGCCGCCGTCCTGCGCCCACACAGCACCAAAGCCGTCGATGCCGCCCTCCTCCTGGCGGAAATGGCCGTCCCCCACCCTGCCCGTCCCGGTTGGCCCAAGTCGCTGCATCTGTCGCGGGCCGAAGTGCCGTATCAGCGGATGCTGTCGCTGGACGAACGACTGGAGGGCGCAGCCGCCCGCCCGGTGATCGTGCCCGAGACGATCGTCGTCGACCGCGGGAAGATTTACCTCTCGCAGGGCTTCGTCGCCGCCTGCGAGACGCTCGGGGTGAGCGTGCAGCCCGCTCCACCGAGGCGGCCGCAGGCCAAGGCCGTGGTGGAGCGGACGTTCGGCTCGATCAACGACCTGTTCTGCCAGCACGTCGCCGGCCACACCGGATCCAGCCCCCAGCGCCGCGGCTCCAAGGCAGCGGCCGAGGCCCGGTGGACGATTCCGCAGTTGCAGGACTTCCTCGACGAATGGATCACCTGCGGCTGGCAGAACCGGCCCCATGACGGACTGCGCCA
Source organism: Streptomyces sp. MCA2 (assembly GCF_023544705.1). NCBI lineage: Bacteria > Bacillati > Actinomycetota > Actinomycetes > Kitasatosporales > Streptomycetaceae > Streptomyces > Streptomyces sp. MCA2. Next base: position 93,598 of record NZ_JAMJFM010000034.1, on the reverse strand, counting down.
CCCCGTCCTGCCCAAAACCGCCCTCACACCGAACCAGATGTGGGCCGCACTGATCACCATCAGCGGCTACGTGCCCGTCCCGCTCACTGAGGCCGACTACCTCGAACTGCTGCCGGTGCGCTGGCAGCCCATCACCGAACGCGGCATCCGCCTCGACTACCGCACCTATAACCATGACATCCTCGACCCCCACCGCAGCGAGCGCTCCCCCGTCGAGGCCAAGGACGGCAAGTGGGAGCTCCACCACAATCCCCACGACGCGCGCCAGATCTGGGTCCGTCTCACCGACGGCCAGCTCCACGAGGTCCCGTGGATCCATCGCGACCACGTCCACCAGCCCTTCAACGACAGCGTCTGGCGCCACATCCAGACCGAGGTCGAACAACGCGGAGACCGCGACCAGCACGAAGCCGACCTCGCCGACGCCCTCGACCAGCTCCTGCGCCGCACCCGCAGCTCTGCCGGGACAGAACACGAAACCGGCCGCCGCGAAAAACGTCGTGCCCGCAGTATGGCCATGCAGTTGCCAGACCTGCCCGGGCAGCGGCGCCCCCTCGACACGGAGACCACACCGGCTCCGGACCCTGACTGGAGCGAGAGCCTCGACGACCTCATCGGTATCGAGGTGGCAGCCGATGCCGGCACGAGCGAGCCGGAGGGCGCGAGCATGCGACTGCCGGCCGAGGCAGGCGGGTACGGACTGTGGGACGCCGAAGCAGAGGCCGAACAATGGTGAACACCCCACCGGACACGGACGAGGCGCCGACCACCAGTTCCCCGCCGACGGACCACTCTCCCGACGCCGCGGCCAGCACCGCCAGCGATGCCCTTGAGGCGCAGCGGCAGTCAGTGACCACCTGGGACGGCTTCCAAGCCTTCGCCACCACACCTGTGGCAGCCCCTCCCCCGCCAGGCGCGCCACCCCGCAGCCTGGAGGAACGCCTGGCCTACCACTCGCGGTTCGTCACCGTGCGCACCCCCGCCATCGACACCCTCGCCAAGAACGTGCGCACCCTGATGATCCTCGGTCGCCACCAGACGGTCACCGCACGGCCGTCGCTGATCGTCACCGGCCCCGCCGGCGCCGGGAAAACCACCGCCCTGCTCCAGGTCGGACGCGCCTGCCACCTCGCCCACACCCGCCGCCACGGCACTGCGGCAGCAGCCGGACAGGCCCCCGTCGCCTACGTCCTGGTCCCGCCCGCCGCCAGCGCCAAAACCCTCGCCATCGAATTCGCCCGCTACCTCGGCATCCCCGTCACCGCAGGCATGTCCCAGGCCCAGATCACAGGCGCCGTCTGCCACACCTACACCGCCGCGGGCGTCCAGCTGGTGATGATCGACGAGATCCACCGGCTCAACCCCCGCACCACCACCGGCGCCCAGAGCGCCGACCTGATCAAAGACCTCACCGAACGCATCGGCGCAACCTTCGTCTACGCCGGCATCGACGTCACCACCACACCCCTGTTCACCGGCGTACGCGGCGCGCAGCTCGCCGGACGCGCCTCCCTCATCGACTGCACCGCCTTCCCCGCCCGCCTCGGCGACGAAGAACCCTTCCGTAACCTCATTACCGCCATGGAGAGCGCACTAGACCTGCGCCACCATCGGCCCGGAGCCCTCCCCCGGCTGGCCCCGTACCTGCACGAGCGCACCGGCGGCCGTATCGGCAGCCTCGCCCGCCTCATCCGCCAGGCCGCGATCACCGCCCTGATCGACGGCACCGAACGGATCACCAAGACCACCCTCGACGCGATCCGCCTCGACCACCTCGCCGAACAGCACTACCGCCCCCACACGCGGCCGCGAAGCCGGAGTACCAGCACGTCGTGAGCCGGTCAGACGTCACGACCCGCGCCGCAGCAGGGGCTCACGCCGCACGGCGCATCGTCGTCGCGGGGGCATGGCTGCGGATCCCGTCAGCCGCTCCGGGCGTGCTCCGTGTACGGCCACTGCCCGGCGAAGCAACCGCCTCCTACACCCAACGCCTCGCCGACACCTACCGGCTGACTTTGCCCCAGCTCCTCGATAGCACCGGTATCACCCTTCACCGCCACGGCACCCTGCCCGCAGCCGAACTCCACCTAAACCACAGCGCGGCCCAGCACCTCGCCGTCCTGGCCCGCACCCCACTCCCCCACCTGACGCGCGCCCTGCCTCACCTCGCCCTGCTCGGCGACGCCCACGGCACCGGGGCAGCCGCGCGCTGGAAGCGGCTCGAGACCGAGCAGCAGCCCGTCCGCGCCTGCACCCTGTGCACCCGCCACCGCAGCCACGACGCCACCGACACCGCCTGGGGCCACCCGGCGCCGCACCGGCTGATGTGCCCACGCCACCAGCAAGCAGCCCCCGACCCACGACTCACCTCCACCGTCCACACCCAAGGCGTGCCCGAACTCGCCGCCGCGCACCACATCCACCAGCGCCTGCTACGACACCCCCGCGCCGCCACCGCCTGGACCACCGCGCGCGCTATCACCACACGCTGGTACGACCACCAGCAACACCTCACCCACCGCTGGCACACCCGCCTCACCCGACTGATCAACGACAGCCCCCACCTGGCCGCCACAAGCAGCGCCTCCCCCGCACTCCTGGCACGCGACCTGGTGACCTACCCGGAAACCGTTGGGCTGGCCCGCACACTCGCCGCGCTCCCGAACCGGCCACGCCACACCACCGACGACGCCCTCAACCTCCTCGCCCATCAACTCGGGCTCCCACACCTGCCCCTCAACGCGAACGATCCCCTCCGCATCTTCCTCACCCACACACGCCACTGACCGCCAAAACGAACCCCAAAGCCCGCAGAGAACACAGCCGCCTATAGACGTGCCACCACACCTACGAGAAACCCAAGATCAATCCCCCATATCTACCGGACCACAGGCCAAGCGCCCGAACAACCAAACCGAACACACCCACCAGCCCACGCCCATCACACCAGAACGCAACCGCTTCAGCCGCCCTGAGTCCCACCCAAAAGACGGAACACCAGACCAGAACAGCCCAACCACCTGAAGATCACTGGCCCGTCACAGCAGCAGGAGGGAGCCTTCGCCGACCCGCTGGTCGTCGCGGGGGTGGTGGCCGCTGCCGTCGACCGGCTGACAGACAACTATTTCGCCGTGGTCCTGCCCGCCAAGAACGCCTGCACAGATGCGGGTTCGGCCCTGCTCGCCGAGGCCGGCACGCTGCTGAGCGCCCAGGAGTTCTCCGACGAGCTGCAGATCATCGACAATGCCCTGGCCGCTCCCGAAGAGGCCGCGCAGCGCGTGCGCAGCCGTCTGCGTTCCCTCGCCCGCCATGGCGGGCGAGCGGCGTGGGACGAAGACGACGAGGAGCTCACCGCGCGGACGGCTGCGGTGCTGCGGGTGGCGCTCGAGGAGTTGTCCGAGCACCTCTGGCAGGACGTCGCCGCCGTGGGTGATGCGCCTCTTGGGCGGGGCGAGGGCCGTGTCCTGGGCTTGTTGCCGCCGATCACCTTTCGCCAGGATCAGCAGTGGCGGCGGCAGATGGCCCGCTGTTTCGACGACCTGGCCGCCGAACTCGCCGAGACGGGCACCGTCCGCCCGGGCTGCACCGGTGAGGAGATGGCCCTGCATCTGGGCATCGACCGGGCCAAGTCGCTGACGCGGGACCGGCCGCGCCTGGTGGCGGAAACGGTGGAGGGTCTGGGTGAGGACCGCCGTGACTTCGACTGGGACTGGTGCTCGACCGTGCTGTTCGAGGACCACGACGTCCTGATGCTCTTCGACGCCTCCCTGGACGGGATCGAGGACAGCGGCAACGAGATCAGCCAGAGCCTCGGACTTGCCAACCTCGCCGCCGCGGACTGGTTCGTGCCCTTCCGTCCCGGCCAGGCCCGCGACCCCGACCGCGGCTTCCGCCATTCCTGACCCCGGCTCGCCACCAGGCCCCGGGCTGTAGAGGGCAGCATGCCGCAGGCCGAGCCTTCCGCAGCAGTGCGGTTCTCCGGCTCAGCTGCAGGGGCCGGGACGGCTACGCTCGGGCTGCTGATGCGACCGGGCGGGGGAAGTGGTGGATCGTGGCCAAACGCGATGTGTGGGTACGCATCGGGGACGACCTGGTGCGTGGCGACACCATCGTGGGCATCAGCGTGAGCGATCCGCCCTACGGCTACGAGACGTTCAAGATCATGCTGAAGGTCACGGGGCACCGCGACCTTGTGTGGCTCGACTCCGGTGTCTACGAGGACGAGGAAGGTGCTGGGCGTGAGCAGGTCAACGCGCTCGCGGATGGCTTTGTCGACACGCTCGCGCGCGGTGCGGCGATGCCGTCCGGCGCCCTGATCCGGCTCGGTTCGGACGAGGACGACTCTGCATGGGTGTTGTCGTCTCTGGGATAGCGGCGAAGGGATCCGGGCGCCCATGGACGCACCCTGCGGCCCGGGCGGGAAAGTGCAGAGGTATGCACTGACAGCAGCCAACCTCAGGAGGCATCCTGGCCCCGCGCGGTCCAACCGGCCTCTCCGGCAGCACAGTTGACGGTTACCGGCTGGTTCGCCTGCGCGGCGTGGCCGGTATGACGTTGTGTGGAGTACGTGATCTTCGACAGCAGCCAGGACAGCGCCCAGTCCGGCTTACCCGCCGTCGCGCCCAGCGCCTGCCGGGTGCCGGAGCCGGGCGCGGTGGAGGCGGAGTTCGCCGGGTCGGACGGCACGCTGGTGCAGCGCCGCTGGACGGAGGCCGCCGTCGCGGTGCGTTTCGAACAGCTCCAGCCGGTCGCTGCGTTCCCGGTGGTGCCCGGTCGGCGATGGGGGCCGGGCTGGTGGTGGTCGGCCACCACCGCCCGGCATGTCATGCACGGCTCGCAGGCGATGTGCACGCAGCTGATGGTCCTGGACCCGCGATCCGCGTGTGGTGGGCCTGTCGGCTCGGCCGGTGCGGCTGATCTGGCGCGATCCGGGCAGCGGGCGGACGCTGACCTGGGTGCCGCAGCTGTTCGCCCGCTACGCCGAGGGCAGCGCCCTGCTCGCCGATTGCCCCGCCGCGGCGGGGCCCGCGGCAGGCCGTGCGGCGCGGGCGGCCGCGGTGCTTGCAGCGGCGTGTGCGGCGGTGGGGTTCACCTACCGGCGCCTGGTGCCGCCGGACAAGGTGGTGGCGGCGAATGTGCGGTGGCTGGCCGGCTACCGCCATCCCCGTCACCGCGACGCCGGCGGACTTGAGCAGGCGGTGCTGGAGGCGTTCACCGAACCGCGGCCGCTGATGGCCGGGGCCGCGGCGGCGGGCGAAGTCCTGACTGCGCTGCCGGTGCTTTACCACGCGCTGTGGAGCGGACGGCTGACCGCGGATTTGGAGCGGCCGCTGGGCGAGCACACCCTCGTCTCGCCCGGCCCGGCCGCAGGCGAGGCGGAGCAGGAGCAGCACGCAAGTTGAGCAGAGATGGTGCAACCACCCCTGGTGGGCGGTGTGTTGAGGTGGGCGCGCAGGTCACATTCGAGGACCGCAGCTGGCAGGTGGCCGCCCTGGCCGGGGGCCGGGTGTACCTGGCGGCCGATGACGGAGCCACCGCCTGCCTGATGGCCGCCCATCTGGTGGCCGCGCCCGGCTTCTCGGTGATCGGCACGGCCGCCGCGCAGCCTGTCGCCCCAGCACTGTGGGAGACGGTTCCGCTGGCGGCTCAGGAGCGGGCGATGGCCTGGCAGCGTCACATCCGCGAGGTCGAGACCGGGCTGCCCGGCGGCCCCGAAAGCGGCGCGCCGAGGCCCGAGTACGACCCGCAGCGCTTCACCCTCGCAGAGCGCGAGCACGCCAAGGCGCAGGAGCTCGCAGGGCTGGGCTGGGCCAGGGCCAGCCGGACCACGGTGCAGCGGATGCGGCTGGCCTACCAGCGCCAGGGACTGCTGGGGCTGGTGGACAAGCGGTCCCTGCGCGCCTCCTCCCCCAAGCGCCACAGCGAGTTCACGCACCCGCGGTTCAACGGACGGTAGCGGAGTCAACCCCTCCGACGTGGGGCTCCACTCGCCGTCGGCCACGCTCTTGAAGGTCCCAACTCCGAGCAGAAGTGGGCTCGTACGCCGTCGGTGGAACAGCTATGGGCAGCTGTCGGTTTGGCTCCGCCGTCGCGTGTGCGGTGCCGCATGCCGTTGGCTTCCAGCGCCGGGTCTGTACGGTGGCTGGTGTAACTCCCGAGTTGGAAGCGGCAGTTGGTGGCTGGCGTGTCCGGACCCACACAGAGAAGCAGGGAAGAACCATGATGCGTGTTGAGGTCGACGTTCCCAGGTGTGTTGCCTCGGGCCAGTGTGTGATGCTCGCCCCCGATGTCTTCGATCAGCGGGACGAGGACGGCTTGGTCGAACTCCTCGATGACACTCCGCCGTCTGAACTCCATGACGTCGTACGTGAGTCGGCCACGATGTGCCCGGGGGCAGCGATCCGGCTCGGGGAGGCGGAGGTGTCGTGACCGCCATTCCCGGTCGAGTCGTGTGTGCGGTTCAGCGTCCGCGCCGCCTCATGTAGAGGTCGAAGACCCGGTAGACCATCGGGCGCAGCGGCAGGTCCCACTCGCCGACGTACCGCGTCGCCTGGCCGCCGGTGCCGACTTTGAACTGGACGAGGCCGACGTGCGGGTCGTCGGCGTCGAGGGTGGGGGTGATGCCGCGCAGGTCGTAGACGTCGCAGCCGGCCGCGAGCGAGTCGCGGATCATCGCCCACTGGCAGGCGTTGGAGCCGCGCACCTCGCGCTTGGCGGTGGCGGAGGCACCGTAGGCGTACACCGCGTGGGCTCCTACGCGGACCAGGATGGTGGCGGCGACCAAGTCGCCCTGGTGGTGGGCCAGGTAGAGCTTGATCCGCTCGGGGTCCTCGGCGCTCAGCGCCGCGAACATGGTCTCGAAGTAGCGTAGCGGCCGGGGTGTGAAGTGGTCGCGCTCGGCGGTGTGGACGTAGAGGTCGTGAAACGCCTTCAGGTCTTGCGGACTCCCGTCGCCGGCCGTGACCTCGACGCCCTCCTTGGCCGCCTTCTTGATGTTGCGGCGCCACTGCTGGTTCATGCCCTTGAGCAGCTCGTCCTCGGTCTTGCCTGCCAGCGGGACCTCGTACTTGAACTGCGGATGTCCGACCCCGAACCCGTCCAACGGGTTCTGCGGCAGCCAGCCCGCGTCCTTCAGCCTGCTGCTCACGCGGGCGCCGACCGGGTCGCTCCCCTGTCCCGGCAGGTCGGTCAGCCGCCGGATGTCCGGGCCGGAGATGCCCTCCTTGACCTGGGCGGCGCTCCAGGTGTCCGTGCGCACCGGCGGGCCGAGCCGGATCGCGAACGCGCCGCGGGGCTTGAGATGGGCCGCCAGCGGATCGAGCCAGGCACCGATGTCGCCGCTCCAGTCGATGACCGGGCCCTCGGGTAGATACGCCAGCGTGTAGCGGTCGAGCCGCGGCACCGGGCGGTGCAGTACGAGCCCAGCACCGATCAGGCGCCGACCCTCGAACCAGCCGAGGGACTCGCTGCGCCACTCGGTCTTGACGCGAGCCCACGCCGGGGTTTGCAGAAAGCTGACCGACCGCTGGGCCCGCACGAACGCCAGGTGGTCGGCGGCGCTGATCGGCCTGACGACCGGCTTCCCGGCCGCAGGTCTCATGGGTTCGCTGGAGGGGGTGAGGGACATGGCACCAGTCAATGTAGTGGGGTGTTGCCCGGGCGTATGCGATTCTCGATACGCCGACGATATGTCACCGCCCGGCGGCTCACCGTCGGGTTCTGGCCACCACCGGTCGGCGCTGTTGTCGTCAGGGGGGGTGGTGCCGGTGCCGGAGTGGGCGCTTGGCTGCCGAGGTGCGTCTCCAGGTGTTTCGGGAGCGCCCGGCGGTACAGGGGCAGGGCCGCGGCGCTCGTGATGACGGCGACGATGACGAGGATCGAGAACACCGGCTTGGTGATCAGGCCCTGCGACAGGCCGATGTTGATGAAGATGATGATCATCATGCCGCGGGCGTTCATCAGCCCTCCCACAGCGAACGCCTCGCGCCAGCTGAAGCGGAGTGTCTTCATGGCCAGGGCGCTGCCGAAGTACTTGCCCGCGAGTCCCGCCAAGAGCGCGGCGACGCCGAACAGCAGGGTGTCGGCCGAGACGCTCCGCAGGTCGGTGGTGAGGCCGGACAGGGCGAAGAAGATGGGCACAAGGAGCGTGGAGACGGTGTCCATCATCCGGCTGTGCAGCGCTTGGCGGAACTGTGGGTCACGGGGCATGGCCAGGCCGGCGATGAAGCCGCCGAAGACCGAGTAGATCCCGATCAGGTCGGTGAGGTATCCGCAGACGATCGGGACGATGACGACGACGTACATCACGCCGGGGCTCAGCGTGCCCTGTCGGCCGGCGTGCCGCGCCAGCGGCCGCAGCAGCCGGGACACTCCGAGCAGCATCACGGCGGTGAACAGGATGCTGTAGCCGATCATGGGCATCGGGTCGGCGGCCCCGGAACCGGTGTGCACGGCCGTCAGCGTGGCCAGGAAGCACCAGGCCACCGCGTCGTCGATCGAGGCGGCGACCAGGGACAGCCGCCCCAGGCGGGAGTTCTGCAGACCCCGTTCGTACAGCATGCGGGCCAGCATGGGGAGCGCGGTGAGGGACAGCGCACCGCCTACGAAGAGGGCGAACTCCCACCGGCCGACGTCCTCGCGCGAGACGTCGTCCCACATCAGCAGGCCGACGAGACCGCCGAGGACGAGGGAGGGCAGGAACCCCGAGGCGGCAAGGACCGCCGGGTGGTGCTTACGATCGGACTCCGGCCGGCCGTGGTCGAGACCGGCGCCGACGAGGAACATGTAGAGCGTCAGCCCGATGGTGCTCAGGATGTACAGCACCGACCGTGCCTGCGCCGGGAAGACCTCCGCCTGGAGATCGGGCGCCAGCCGGCCGAGCAGGGTCGGACCCAGCAGGATGCCGGCCACGATCTCGCCGAGCACCCGCGGCTGTCCGAGCAGGACCGCGAGCCTGCCGAACACGGCCGCCGCCAGCAGGATGACCGCCAGCGCGGGCAGCACGTCGAGTGCCAGTTCGAGGTTGCGGTCGCTCGCGGCCAGGGACGTATGGTCCTGCATGGGAATGGGGTCTCCCTGAGTCGGGTGCCAAAGGCTGTCGTCAGTGGCGGATCACACAGAGATCGTCAGTGGCGGATCAGACAGAGATCAGACAGAGAACGGCCAGGGATCAGTCGGCGTCGTGCCCTGGCCGCACGCTGCGTCAGGTCGAGGGCCGTTGTGCGCGGACGGGGCCGCTCCCTGTTGCGGGCGCAACAGGGAGCGAGCGGGTGCACCACAGTTGGGTCTTTGCCGGATCAGGGCAGCCCGGTCCTTGATGGGGCGGCGTGGTCCTTCTCGACGTACTGGATGCGGTTCATGTCCGCGTCGCGGCGAACCGGCCCACCTTGTCGATGACGTCGGTGCCGTACAGCCGCAGTGCCTGCTGGAGCGCGAACTCCGCCATGTAGCGGCGGAATTCCTCGGGTGGTTCGTCGGACAGATTCAGCATCCGGCGGTTGGCGAGCACCGCTTCCCCGCCCAGCCGTTCCAGGGCCCGCTCGATCGCGGCGTCCAGGTCGGCGGGTTCGGCGACCTCGTCGACGATCAGACGGGCGTCCGGCTCGCTCGCCCACAGCCGTCGGCCGCCGAGGATCACCTGCCGGGCGGCGCGCGGGCCGACCGACCGGGTGAGGCGGAAGTTCGCGGCACCCGGGATGATGCCCTCCTTGGCGGCGGGCAGGCTGAGGAATGCGTCGGACGCGGCCAGCACATGGTCGAAGACGAGCAGCAGCTGGGTGCCGCCGCCGATCGCGAACGTATCGACGGCGGCCGCCCACGGCTTGGCCGCGTACGGCGGCCGCCAGTCGCCGTCGTCCAGGCGGAGCCCGCGAACGATCTTGTTGATGTAGCCGAGTTCGCGGCGGAGCAGGAACCCGACGAGCGGGATGTCGCCCGACGACAGGTACTTGAGGTTGATTCCGGCGCTGAACACGCGCTTGCCCCGGTAGCGCGGATGGCTCATCTCGCCGCCGCGTACGAACCCGACCTTGACGTCCTCGTCGAGGAGCGCCAGGTCGACCGCGGTCTCCATGTCCTCGACCTGCTGTTCGTCCTCGGCGTTGAGGCGGTCGCCGCGGCACATCGTCAGGTGGGCGACGCCGTCGCGCCGCTCAAGGCGAACGGCCTCGGTCTCCATCAGGCCGGTCCGCTGGAACTCCGGGAGCAGTGCGAGCGCCCGGGCGGTCGGTCGGAGCATCGCGTCGACCAAGTGCGGGCCCGTGACGGGTGAGCCGAGCACCGCCCGCAGGAAGATGCCCTGGTCGATCTCTCGGCCTTCCTTGTCCGCCTGGATCCGCGACCGCTCGTCCGCGAGCTGTGCCGCCGTCGGGACCAGGCCGGGGAAGACCTCGGCGGCCTGTGTGACCAGGGCTTCGATCCGCAGGTGGCGGCCGCGGGTGAGCCGGGCGTAGACCTCCTCGACGTGCTCGGCCAGGAACCGCGCGCGCAGTCGGCGCACCTCGTCCTGGGCGGCGGCGGCTTCGGCCCGCTGGCCGGGGGTCCGTCGAGTCGGCTCGGGCAGGGCGGCGAGCAGGTCGCCGACCCGCTCGGCCGCCTTGTGCAGTGCCTCCCCGGCGGCGGCGAGAGGGCCCGGAAGCGTGCTCGCGCTCGTCATGCGGAAGGTCCCCTTCGGCGCAGGGTGCGGTCGCAGGCGGCGAGGTGCCTGCCGAGCGCGTCCTCGAAGGTGGTCGAGCCGGCTTCGAAGATCAGTTGCCTGCGTATCGCCAGCTCCGTGCCGTCCACGGCTCCGGCCGCCTCGGCCAGGCCGGCCAGCGTCGGCGCCGGGTCCTCACTCACCTCGTCGACCAGGTTGAGCGCGAGCGCGCGGTCCGCCTCGATCGGAACGCCGAGCAGCACGGCCCGCCGGATGGCTGCCGCACCGGCCTGGTGGGTGAGCCGGTGCACGGTCATCCCCGGCCAGGTGGCATCGCCTGTCCAGGAGGGCAGCAGCCGGGTGCCGGGAGCGACGATGCGGACGTCGGCGGCGAGGAGGACGTCCAGTGCCGTTCCGGCGCAGTCGCCCGACGCCACCACGACCGTGAGCCGGCCGAGCCGTTCGAACCGGCGCACCGCCCGTTCCCATTTGGAGACCACGCCGACTGTCAGCTCCGTCCACCAGTCGGCCGGTGGGACACCCGTGGCGTGGACGGTGACCGGGCCGGGTTCCCGGTGGTCCTCGGCGCGGTCGCAGAGGTCGTCCATCTCCTTGACCGACTCGGCCGACAGTGGCTGGGTGCCGTCCAGGCGCAGCATCAGTTCGCCATCCATTTCCCCGCGCATCACCATTGGATCAGCGCCGTTTCGATCGAAGAGCCGGGTCCCATGGTCATCAGCACGCCGTAGTCGCCGGGCCGGGCGACGTCCTCTTCGGCGAGTCGCTCGTAGGAGAAGATGAAGGAGCCGCTGGAGAGATTGCCGTAGTCGCGGAGCACACCGGTGGTGTGCCGGGCGTCGTGCCGGCTCAGGCCGAGGTTGACCACGACGGCGTCGATCACTTTCTTGCCGCCGGAGTGCACCAGCCACTGGCTGATGTCGCTGCGGCGCAGCCCTGTTCCGGACAGCAGGCGGTCGACGACGATCTCGGCGTGCGCGCCGACCACGTAGGGAATCTGCGGGTCGAGGAAGAAGCTGAACCGGTCCTGGTCCCGGTCCCATTCGTAGCGCATCGCGTCGATCGCGTCGGTGATGATGTAGCTCGCGAACTTCAGTACGCGTGGACCGGGCACCCGCCCGTCACCGGAGGTGACGGCGAGGGCGGCGGATCCTTCGCCGAACAGGCTGTTGACCACCGAGGTCCGCATCGTGCCGTCCAGGGCGTACGCGGCGGAACATGCCTCGCTGCACAGGACGACGCCGAGTTCGCCCGGGTGTGCCGCGGACCAGCCCGTGACCACGTTGAGCGCGTTGAGACCCGCGTTGCATCCCATTCCCACGATGTCCGAACGGCTGCAGTGCGGGTCGATGCCGAGTTCGCGGATGATCAGTGCGCTCAGGCCGGGGGTCAGGTAGCCGGTCGAGGTGACGCAGCACAGGTGGCGCAGGTCTTCAAGCGTCGCTCCCGCTGACTTCAGGCATGCCTCGAGCGCACGGCACCCCATGTCAACAGCGATCTTCTTGTGTTTGTCCAGCAGATCACCCTGGGATTCCGCTACGCGCACTCCGCCGGGGCCCTGAGGCGGAAGCGTGAGAAAGCGCCGGTCGATCGCGCTGTTCAGGAAGACCGATCGGACTCTGGGATCTTTGATGTCGAGGATGTCGAGCAGCTCGGATTGAGAGTACGACGTGTCGGACACCGCGGTCCCGACCCCTGCGAACCTGGTGATCTCGGTCAGTCCGGTCAGAGCGGAAAGATCCGCGGCCGGAGCGATACTGGTAGTCATCGATACATCCAGCCCCATGTCCTGATCTTGCTTCGGAGCACTAGCCTTATCTGTGACGCGGTCACCAATCTCACCTTTCGTGAGTATTTTCGCGGGTATTTTTCGCGGGTATGTCGCCGTCGTGGCCGGGAGGGGCTCTGTCGCCGCCGGGCCCCTCCCGCGGAGCATCAGCCGGACCGGGGCCCTCTTGTGCTCAGCCCACCGATCGCGGGTACCGACTCGCAGCCCGCCAGGCCCATCGCGTCCCGGAGTTCGGCGGCGAGCAGGTCGAGCACCTGCCGGGCACCGTCCTGGCCCGCTGTGGCAAGGCCCCACATCACGGGCCGTCCGAGCAGCACGGCCGACGCGCCAAGGGCGACGGCCTTGAGGATGTCCGTGCCACTGCGGATTCCGCCGTCCAACAGCACCTGACAGCTGTCGGCGATCTCGGCGGCGATCTGGCCCAGTACCTCGATTCCGGGCACGGCGCCGTCCAGCTGACGGCCTCCGTGGTTGGACACCACGATGCCGCTGACACCCGCCTCGACGGCACGGCGGGCGTCCTCGACAGCGAGGATCCCTTTGAGTACCACCGGCAGGTTCGTGCGCGCGCACACCGCCGCCACGGAGTCCCAGTTGGCCGGGGCGAACTCGCGCGCGGTGTGGTCGGCCACGGCCGACACCCCTGGGGTACGGCGGTGCGCGGCCGCGGATGCTTCGAAGTTGGCAGCCCTCACCCACTGCGGCAGCGCGAAGCCGTTGCGCATGTCCCGCAGCCGCCGTCCCATCCACGGCACATCGGCGGTGAACACGATCGCCTCACAGCCGGAGTCCTCCGCCCTGCGCACCAGCTCCAGAGACCGTTTCTGGTCCCGCAGCCAGTAGAGCTGGAACCACGGCCGACCACCGACGGCGGCGATCTCCTCCAGAGGAACGCTGCTCATGGTGCAGATGGTGTACGGCACGCCGGCGTCCCGGGCCGCGCGAGCCGCCGCGAGTTCGCCCTCGGGGTGGAACAGCCGCTGGTACGCGATCGGCGCGACCCCTATCGGCAAGGCGGCGCGCTTGCCGAGGACTTCGGCCCCGGTGCTGCTTTCGGTCAGGTCACGCAGCATCCGGGGCACCACGAAGGTCCGCTCGAGCGCGGTGCGGTTGGCCACCAGGGATGCCTCGGTGCCGCTTCCCCCGGCGAGGAAGTCCCAGACCTGGCCGGGGAGGGCGTCTCGGGCGGCACGTTCGAACTCGGCCAGGCACACGTACGTCATCGCCGGACGGCTCCAGGCTCGCTCTGCCCGGTGCGTCCCAGCTCCACGGCCTCGTACAGGGCCTTGATGTTGGCGCTGCCGAACGTCTCCGCCCCCTGCCTCTCGATGATCTCGAAGAAGAGCGTCCGTCGCGGATGGGTGGAGGCGGTGAAGATCTGGAACATCTGGCCTCCGTGATCCTCGTCGGCGAGCACGTTCGTCGCCCGCAGATCGTCCAGTTGGTGCGTCTGTAGCGCGATCCGCTCACCGAGCATGTCGTAGTAGGCCGCCGGTGTCTTCAGGAACTCCACCCCGCGCCGGGACAGCGCCTTCACCGAGCGGACCGCGTCGTCGCTGTTGAATGCGATGTGCTGAACACCAGCCCCGTGGTGCTCCTTGAGGAAGTCGTCGATCTGGCCCGGGTCGGCCCTCCCGTCGGGCTCGATCAGCGTGAGGGTGACCGCTCCCGACGCGCTCTGTACGACGATGGAGTTCATCGCCTGGTCGCCGACGACGATGTGCTCCTCGAATATCTGCTGGAACCCCAGTGCCCGCTCGTAGAACTCCACCGTGGGGCCGAGGTCGCCCCCGTTCAGGCAGACCGCGAAGTGGTCGATCCCGAGCAGGTCCACCTCTGCATCGCGAGGGCCGTTCGCGTGCGGCGATGCGGTGGTGTCGTCGCTCTGGACCAGGGTGTGCACCGTATCGCCGTAAGCGACGATGGCGGCCGTGACGGCCGGTCCCTGCGGCTCCGCTTCGTTGAGCTGTGCCGGCTCTCGGACAGCGACTGCCCCGCCCTGCACGGCAGCCTCGAAAGCAGCGGCCGCGTCCGGGGTACGCAGCGCGATATCGGCCACACCGTCGCCGTGCGCCTGCAGGTAGACCGTCGCCGGATGACGATCCGACGTCGGCTCGGTCAGGACCAGCTTGATCGGCCCCTGGCACAGCGTGACGCTCCGGTGGTCCGCCGAGCGGCTCGTGCCGGCGACGGCGAAAGCGTAACTGTCCACCCAACCGAACGCGGCCTCTTCGAGATTCCCGACATACATTTCCACATATTCGATCTCGAAATTCTGCACAGCGCTCAAGACTTCCTCCATGAAATGGAACGGATAGATGCGCATTCACAGCATGACCGCACGTCAAATTCGCATCAACAGTGTCAACTTGACGCCTCCGGGGCACAGACGCCATGGATACCGGTGCCGTGAAATCAACGCGCCGTGAATCGCACCGGGAGTTCCCGGTATCCCTGTACGGCGAGCGCGCGCAACCAGGTGGGCTCCTTCACCAGTTCCACCCGTGACACCCGCTCGGCCAGCGCGCGCAACACGACCGACAGCTCCATCCGGGCGAGTGCGGAACCGAGGCAGTGGTGCACCCCGTGGCCGAACGTGATGTGCCGATTGGGCTTTCGCCCGGGGCAAAAGGCGTCGGGGTCGTCGAACTCGGCGGGATCCCTGTTCGCGGCGGGCAGCCACGCGACCACCGGCGTGCCGGGCGGCAGGTGACGGCCGTTGATCGTGACCTCACCGGTCGTCACCCGGAGCACGTGCATCGCCGGCGAGGTCCAGCGCAGCACCTCCTCCACGACGGTGTCGACGTCCGCGCTCCCCTCGCGCAGGCCGGTCAGCAGGCCGGGCACCGTGGCGAGCGCGTGCACCGCACCGGTGATCGCGTGCCGGGTGGTCTCGTTGCCCCCGATCAGTACGTTGTCGCAGTTGAGCAGAGCGTCGTCGATGGTGAGGCTGTCCTCGGCCACCAGCGTGCTGACGAGGTCGGCGCCGGGGCGCTCGCGGCGCGCGGTGATCAACTCGTAGAAGTAGACGAGGATCTCGGTGTGTGCCTGACGCGGTGTCATCCCGTCGAACATGTCGTCCGCGCCGCCGAACGCGTGCTGGGTCAGCTCGATGAGCATGTCCTGATCCTCGGCCGGTACGCCGAGGATGTCGCACACGACCGCGGCTGGAATGCGTGAGCCGATCGCCGGGGCCACGTCGCACACCCCGCTGTCGAGCGCCTGGTCGAGCACGCTGCCCACCTCGGTCCGCACGCGCTGTGCCAGCCGCTGCGCGGCCGCTCTGGAGAGCAGCGGTCCGACCAGTCTGCGCAACGTGCGATGCTGCTGCTGTTCGGAGACCACCATCATCCGGCCGCCCGAGGTGTCCGGATGGTCGCGGTCGAACCCGATCATCATTCCGTACTCGGAGGTGAACGGCGCGGAGGGCGCGAGGACCGCGGCACAGGCCCGGTGCGAGAACACGGACCAGAAGCCGGTGGGTGAACTGCCCGGATCACTCCACACCAGCGCGTCGTCCGCCGCGAGCGCGCGCCAGCAGGCGTGCCGGTCGAGCGTCGTGTACAGATCGGGGTTGCCGAGATCAGTCACATCGGCGGTTTTCGTCGTCCGCATGGAGGGTCTCCCGGTCACGTCGCTGCACCGTCGAGCACCTTGGCGAGTTGTGCCACGGTCGGCGCGTTGAAGAAGGTCTGCACCCGCAGCCGGACGTTCAGGCTCTCGCGGATGCGGGCCACCAGCCGGGTCGCGAGCAGCGAGTGGCCGCCGGCCTCGAAGAAGCTGTCCTCGACGCCGACGCTGCTGACGCCGAGCACTTCGGCGAACAACAGGGCCAGGTGGATCTCCGTGGGTGTGCTCGGCGCCCGCCCCGATACCGCGCGCCCGGCGCTCTCGGGATCGGGCAGGGCGGCCCGGTCGACCTTGCCGTTCGGCGTGGTCGGCAGCCGCGGCAGGTCGACGACCACGTCGGGTACCAGGTAGGAGGGCAACCGCTTGCGCAGCTGGGCCAGGAGGTGGTCGGCTGCCACCGGCGCGCCCACCGCGGCGACCACATAGGCGACCAGCCTGTTCTCGTGCTCGATCACCACCGCCTGGGCCACTGAGTCCACTTCGAACAGGGCAGCCTCGACCTCGCCCGGCTCGATCCGGTGGCCGCGGACCTTCAGCTGGTCGTCGGCGCGGCCGACGAAGACGAGCTGGCCGTCCGAACGTGCCCGCACCCGGTCGCCGGTGCGGTACATGCGCTCGCCCGGGCTGCCGAACGGATCCGGCAGGAACCGCTGCGCGGTCGCCGCCGGCCGGTACAGGTAGCCGCGGGCGAGGCCGGGGCCGGTCGTGTACAGCTCGCCCACGTCCCCGTCCGGGACGGCCCGTATCCGGTCGTCCAGGACGTACGTACGGACGCCGGTGATCGGCCTGCCGATCGGTGGCGTGCCATCGCCGGTCAGTGGCTCGCTCGCGGTCACCGCGACGGTGGTCTCGGTCGGGCCGTACGCGTTGATCATCACGCGGTCGGTGGCCCAGCGTTTCGCGACCGGTGCCGGGCACGCCTCGCCCGCGACCAGGAGGGTCAGCCCTGCGGGCAGGCCGCCGGCCTCCTCCAGCGGCGCAAGGGCGGACGGCGGCAAGGTGACGTGGGTGATGCTCTGGTCGCGCACCAGGTGGGCGAGTGGCTCGCCCGGGACCAGGTCCGCCGCGGGAGCCAGCACCAGGCAGCCACCGGCCAGCCAGATCGGCCAGAACTCGGCGACGGAGGCGTCGAAGCCGGGGGATGCGAACGCCAGCAACCTGCTGTGGGGCAGCAGCCGTTGGCGGCGCACGTAGTCGGCGGCCAGGTTCGGGATCCCGCGGTGCGTGACCAGCACGCCTTTGGGCCGTCCGGTCGAGCCCGAGGTGTAGATGACATACGCGGGGTGGTCGGGAAGCAAGGGGCTGAGCCGGTCGTGGTCGTCCAGGTTCGGCTCGAAGGGGCGTGGCTCCCGTTGCACGCTCAGGGTGACGGGAGCGCCGGCCACATCCTGCCCCGGCAGGGACACCACACACTGCGCGGAGGCGTCGTCCAGCATCTGCCGCCTGCGTTCCTCGGGATAGTCCGGATTGACGGGCACGTACGCGCCGCCGGCCTTGAGCACGGCCAGGACCGCGATGACGAACTCGATCGACCGCGGCATCACCGTGGCGACCAGCCGTTCCGGGCCGACCCCGTGCTCGACGAGCCGGCGCGCGACCAGGTTGGCCTCCCCGTTCAGCTCGGCGTAGGTCAGTGTGGTGTCACCCATCGCCGCCGCCGGCCGGTCCGGCATCGCCGCGGCGGTTGCCTCGAACAGTGCGGGCGCCGTGGACGGCAGCACGATCGTGCCGGTCATGCTTGCTCCTTTGCGGCAGCGCGGGCGTCCGCGACCGTGTCGGCGAGGCGCCCGGCACGACCCGGGTGACTATCGCGGGCTGACTCAAGGGGTGTCATGCGGTCTCCTCCAATGGCGCGCGGGACTCGGCGCGAAGGAGCCGGATCAGCTCGCGGTTCACCGCTTCCGGGTTCTCCAGGTAGCCGAAGTGCCCGCACCCGGGAATCGTGCGGTGCGTTGCGCCGGGAATCGCGGCGGCCAGCTCCCGTCCGGCGGCCAGCGGCGCCACGAGGTCGTGCTCGAACGAGACGACGTGGCAGGGCACCTTGATCGCGCGGTAGGCCGGGATGCGGTCGGGCAACGCGCTCAGCAGCAGCTGAGCCCGGACGCCCGGACCTCCCGTACCTGACGCCTCGAGCAGGTCGAGCCAGTCGGCGGTGAGGTCGTCGTCGGCGAGCGTCGCGGGCCCCAGGTTGTGCAGGGCGCGAACGGCGGCGAGGTACCCCCGCGGCAGCTCGGTACCGCGTTCGATCAGCTCCGCCTCGGCCTCGGCCAGCGTCCGCTGGACGAGACTGCTCCGGCCGCAGGCGGCCATCAGCACGACCGTGTCCAGGAGTTCGGGGCGGGCAAGTGCCAGCTCCTGCGCGATGTATGAGCCCATCGAGGTGCCGACCACGCGGCACGGCGCCGCGCCGAGGTGCTCGATCAGGGCGGCCACGTCCGCGACGAGGTCGTCGATGGTGAACCCGTCCGTGCCGCCGTCGCTGGGCGGGATCCCGCGGTTGTCCATGGTGATGACGCGAAATCCGGCGGCGCGCAGCGCGGGCACCTGGTGCAGGTCCCACACCGAGCTCGGCGCCCCGGTGCCGGTCAGCAACAGGACGGGCGAGGCATGGCCCTGGTCGTGGTAGGACAACCGGATCCCGTTCTCCGTTGTCATCAACATGCCGGTCCTCCCCCGCCCGCCGCGCATCCACTGCGCGGCAAAGTTCTCGTTTCCCCGCAACGGTGTGACCGTACCTTCGGATATCGAGAATCTGGAAGAGCGGCCATAGACATCCGCAATTTCGGACGTGCTAAGCACATCTCAGCGGGAATCGCCGTCGATTCACATCCATGGCCGCTGCTTGACAGCTCGACCGCGCATGAAAAACCCTAGCATTCATGGATTCACACGGTCTTTCCACTCGCCTGAGCCTGGAAACTCTGCACGGCTCGCTCGCCGATCCGGCCATCTCGTCGATGAACCTGCTCAATGAGCTGATCGGCGAATATCCTGTGGCCATTTCCATGGCGGCAGGTCGCCCGTACGAAGAGTTTTTCGACGTCCGTCTCATCCACGAGTACATCGACGCCTACTGCGAGCACCTGCGAAACGATCGGAAGCTGGACGAGGCGGAGGTCACCCGCACGCTCTTCCAGTACGGCACCACGAAGGGCGTCATCAGCGATCTCATCGCCCGCAACCTCGCCGAGGACGAGAAGATCGAGGCCGCCCCCGAGTCCGTGGTCGTCACCGTGGGCGCGCAGGAGGCCATGTTTCTGATTCTGCGCGCGCTACGGGCGGATGAGCGGGACGTGCTGCTTGCCCCCGCCCCCACCTACGTCGGCCTGACCGGGGCCGCGCTGCTGACCGACACCCCCATCTGGCCGGTCCGGTCCACCGAGAACGGCATCGATCCCGAGGACCTCGTCCTCCAGCTGAAACGTGCCGAAGAGCAGGGCAAGCGCGTGCGGGCCTGCTACGTGACGCCCGACTTCGCCAACCCCACGGGCACCAGCATGGACGTGCCCGCCCGCCGCCGGCTCCTCGAGGGCGCCGAGGCGAGCGGCGTCCTGCTCCTGGAGGACAACGCGTACGGGGTCTACGGATCCGAGCGCCTGCCCACGCTGAAAGCACTCGACCGGTCGGGGACCGTGGCCTATATCGGCTCCTTCGCCAAGACCGGCATGCCCGGCGCCCGGGTCGGCTACGTCGTGGCGGATCAGCACGTGGCCGGGGGCGGCCTGCTCGCCGACCAGCTCTCCAAGCTCAAGGGCATGCTCACGGTGAACACCTCGCCCATCGCGCAAGCGGTGATCGCCGGAAAGCTCCTGCTCAACGACTTCAGTCTGATCAAGGCCAACGCCAGGGAAATCGCTATCTACCAACGCAACCTCCAGCACACCCTTGGCGAGCTCGCCCGCAGGCTCGGCGGCTGCCCCGGGGTCAGCTGGAACACACCGAAGGGCGGGTTCTTCGTCACCGTCACCGTGCCCTTCGGCGTCGACGACGCGTTGCTGAAACACGCCGCCGGCGACTATGGCGTCCTGTTCACCCCGATGCATCACTTCTACGGCGGCAAGGACGGGTTCAACCAACTCCGGCTTTCGATCAGCCTGCTCACACCGGAGCTCATCGAGGAGGCCGTCTCCCGGCTCGCCGCACTCATCACCGCACGCCTCGCCTGAGCCGAGCTCAGCGGGTCATGCGGAATCGCTCCGCCATGACGCCTCCAGCAACAACGCGTCATGGCGGCCGCTGCCCCCGGCGGACCTGAACGAAGCCGGCTCCAGCACGTCGAATCCGGCCTGTTCCAGTTCCCGTACCACCTGATCCGGCTCCAGGAGCCTGAGACGACTCGTGCAGATAACGAAGGGGTCCGACGTGTCGTCGGCGGGGTAGACGGTGATGTCCTGGATTGCTTCCGCCGGCGACCGCCGCACGTGCAACACGTACCGTCGGCCGCTCCGGCCTGACAACTCCTGATCGCGCTCCAGCGAATCCGACCTGCCCGTATGGGACATGCTGATCAGGAATTTCCCGCCGGGCTCGAGGTGCTCACGAACCGACCCGTACAGGCCACGCCTGTCGGCGTCGTCCAGGAGGTTGATCGAGCCGTAGCTGATGACCACGGCTCCAAAGCGCTGATCCAACGCGAAGGCGCTCATGTCTCCTTGAACCACCGTGCACCGGCCGCGCACATCTGCCGACTCGTCTTCCAGCTGCCGCCGAAGGGCGGCGACCATTGCGGCGGACAGCTCGAGTGCGGTCACCTCGTACCCGAGCGTCAGGAAGGGGAAGGTCAGCCGGCCCGTTCCGGCAGCGAGTTCCAGCACCGGTCCGGACGCAGGGCGAATGCGGGCGGCCATCTCCTTCGCTTCCGAGACACCGTCCGCATCCTGCATCAAATCGGACCCGACGCTGTCCTCATAGAAACTGCGCAGAACGCCTCGCTCACCTACGGAGGCCAGCAAAGCGTCCGCGCGAGTCGTCCGAATCGGGCCATGCTCCAGCTGATTACTCATGAGGCCAACCTCCTGGTCGACATTCGTCAGACAACAGCCCAGGTCTTTTCGCCGTATCCACCGTGTGGTGAGCTTTCCCGAGCATGCTTTTCCAGCTGGGCGAACAAATCCTTGTCCGGCCCGTTGAGCATCAACATTTGGGACGAATAGCACTTCAGGGCTTCGACTTTCCGCGCCCATGTCTCCGTGGTGACGGAGCTGAAATCGGGAGGACCGAGATGAAATCCCCCCGGCAGTTCGACGGCATCCAACCCGAAGACCGCATGCGGAAGGTCTTCCCACAGCCGCACCGGAATGCCCTGCTCGTGCGCCACGAACAGCGCGGCATCCCGTGCGATCTCGTTGTCGATATGACCGTTGGCGGCCGCACAGGTGACGATCAGCGTCGGAGTGCACTCGTCGACGACCGACTCGATGTCAGCCTTTACTGCGGAAAACAGATCCGAATCGCCCTGTGACGACTGTCTGTTGATTGCCACCTTCTGGCGGCCTGGCACGTTGTCAGCCAGCCATTGGCCATCCGGCGACTTGCGATAAATGGCGTCAAGGAATCGGCCGTGCCGGTGGTCGACCCCCAGGTGGCCGAGAGCGGCGATGTCTTCTTTCCGGCGATACGGTGATGCGTCTTGATCCGGCGAGATGCCCCAGATTCCGCGCAATCGCTGCGCCGCCGGGGAGTAGGGAGGTGACGCGGTGCCGGCAAATACCGTGAAGACGGTCGCCTGCACACCGTCCCGCGCCGCCTGGGCGAGGCCGGCCCCGAAGGACAGGACCGCGTCGCTCAAATGAGGGGATATCACTAGTAATCGGGTCTGCTCAGAGCCGTGAAACATGGCGGTCAATCTATGGACGGCATTTCCGCGTCGCAACGAGTGAGGACTGGACGGACCGGTGTGGTTCATGCGGGAACAGTCGACTTGTCTTGGCCGGCCGCATGGAGCAGCAGTTCCGCGGCCACCCTTGGCCCATCGCTGCGGATCGTGCCTGCCGCCGCCGCCGCTCGCGCGCGGGTTTGTGGGGCGAGGGCCGCGCCGAGCGCGGCCGCCAGGGAGTCGAACGTCGGGGCCGGACCGTCATGTGCCACCCCGATGCCCAGCTCGGCCACCCGGCCTGCGTAGTACGGCTGGTCCGCGATCTGGGGCACCACGACCTGGGGGGCACCTGCCCGCGCGGCCACGTGCGTCGTGCCCGCGCCGCCGTGATGGATGACGGCGGCCACCCGGCCGAACAGCACCTGCTGGTTCACTTCTCCGATGGTCAAGCAGTCCTCCCAGTCGTCGGGCAGGATCAGATCGGCCCATCCACGGGAGAGGATCACCCGGTGGCCATGGGCACGGACCGCCTCGACGGCCACCCGGACGGCGTCCGCGGGCGCGCGCAGGCTGCCGAAACCCACGTACACCGGCGGTGACCCGGCAGCCAAGAACGCCTCCAGCTCCGCCGAAAGGGGGCGTTCGTCCGGCAGGATCCACGCACCGGTCTGCACGGCGTCGAGGTGGGTCGGCTGCAGCGGGGCCAGGACCGCGTCCGCCGCCAGCCAGGGATGATCGGTGTAGCCGAAGGTGAGGATGTCCTCCACCGGTGGCAGGCCGATCGCGCCCCGCCTGGCGTTGAGCGGGCCGCCGTACCGCCGGTAGGCGCTCTGGTTGTTCCGGTCCCACAGCGCCCCGATGTCGCTCACCTCCCGTGCGGGCGGCTCGCCGAGGGGCGGTGGCGGCGGGTAGTACGGCGACGGCACGTAGATCGGGCAGTGGAAGGCGTAGAAGTAGGGGATGCCCAGCTTCTCGGCCACCGACCGCACCCCGATCGCAACGGGCAGCAAGCCGGTCGTCACCACCACGTCACACCCCTCGGCGGCCGCCGGGAGTTGGTCGAACTGCGTGGCGATCGCCTCGGCCGAGAACCTGGACATGTCCTCGGGCGACGGCGGCGCCGTTCCGTGTCTCGGCGTGCGCGCCGACGGGCCGAGGGGCACATACGGCACATCGGCCTCGGCCAGCCGCTCCGCGCAGTCCGGCGGTGCACACACCCGCGCCTGGGCGCCGAGCTCCCGCAGCCCCGCCGCCAGTGCCACCAGCGGTTCGACGTCTCCGCGGCTGCCGTACGTCGACAGCAACACACGCATTTCGCTCCCCTGTTCCGTAGGGCTTTGAGCACCGGCGGACTGCCCGAAGTGCTCAGGGTTCACGCCGGTTGCTGAGGCAGCCACTTCATTCCGTCGGGCGAGGCCACGAGGCCGCCGGGGAACAGCGGCAGTTCGGGCTCGGCGTCCTCGCCGAGCAGCGCCTTCATCTGCACCTGGCCGGCCTCCTGCATCGCCTGCCTGACCACCTGTGACTTGAACATCGGCACCATGTTTTCCTGGTCGCCGCCTGCCATCTGATCCACGGCCGCGGCGAACTCGGCGCTGCGCTCGGCTATCCTGTCCGCCGCCGTCAGCGCCGTCTCACCGGACGACACCCCACCGATGAGCTCCACGAACGACTCGATATCGGTGGTGTTCTGACTGTTCGTGACCTTCTTGGCCCGCCAGAAATACGAGTCCTCGTTCACGTTCATCTGGTAGAACGACATGAGGAATTCGTAGAACACCTGGTACTCGCGGCGATATCGCGCCTCGAACTCGGTCAGTACCGTCTTCTCATCCAGCTCGCCCGCGAGGACGCTGTTGATCGACCGGGCCGCGAGCAGCCCGCTGTAGGTCGCCAGATGCACCCCGGAAGAGAACACCGGGTCCACGAAGCACGCGGCATCGCCGACCAGAACCATCCCCGACCGCCAGAAATTCGTCTGCTGATACGAGTAGTCCTTGCGGATCCGCAGTTCCCCGTACGTGCCGGTCGTCACCCGGGTCGCGTCCGACAGGTATTCCGAGATCATCGGGCACTCGGCGATCAGGGAATTGAGTGCCTTCTCCCGATCTCCTTGGACCTTTTCGGCGTCCTCCCTGCGGACTACCGCGCCGACGCTGGTCAGCGTGTCGCTCAGCGGGATGTACCAGAACCAGCCGCTGTCGAAGGCCACGCTCAGGATGTTGCCCGAGGCCGGCTCGGGCAGCCGCTTACCACCTTCGAAGTATCCGAACAGCGCCAGGCTGCGGAAGAACTCCGAATAATTCCGCGTGCCGCCGACGTTGGCATGCAGCCGGCTCTTGTTGCCCGACGCGTCGACCACGAAGCGCGCCGACACCGCACGCTCACTGCCATCGGGATCGGTGTACCGCAGACCGGTGACACGATCACCGTCTTCCACCACCTCGGTGACCGCGCAGCCCTCCCGCACGACCACACCCTTGCGTTTGGCGTTGTTCAACAAGATCTCGTCGAATCGCGCCCGCTCGACCTGATAGGCGTACGACGTCGAGCCGGCCATCCGGGCAGAGATGCCGAAGTGGAACGTCCACGGCTCCGGGCGAGCACCCCAGCGGAATGTGCCACCCCGCTTCATCGGGAAGTTGGCATCGGCCAGTTCGTCCGCGACGCCGAGCATCCGGCACACTCCGTGCACCGTGGCAGGCAGCAACGACTCACCGATCTGGTACCGGGGAAAGTTCTCCTTCTCAAGCAGCAGCACCCGATGGCCCTGCATGGCCACGAGTGTGGCCACGGTCGAACCACCCGGCCCACCACCGGCCACCACTACATCGAATTCGTCGACCGACATCTCGCCACCGTTTCCTGTGTTGCGGGTCAATTTGTTGCGGCCAGTTCTCCGAGCGTGCGCCGCTCGATCGCTACCACGTGACGGGCACCTGATCCGGACAGTCGACGAACGCGTTCCGGTACTTCACTTCGCCGATGGGCACGGCAAGGCGCAGCCCGGGGAACCGTCGCCAGAGGGCTTGATAGGAGATGCGCAGCATCGCCCTTGCCAACGCCGCTCCCACGCAGTAGTGGATGCCGTGCCCGAATCCGACGTCCGAGACCGGTTCACGGTTCGCGTCGACAACATTGGGATTCGGCGTAAGGGCCTCATCCCGGTTGGCCATGAGGACCGAGCACAGCACATAGTCCCCCGCCTTGATCAACTGTCCGTCGATGACCACGTCCTTGATGGCCAGGCGGGGATTCGGCCCCTGCACGGGCGACAGATAACGCACCAGTTCGGTGACTACGAGATCGGCCTTCGCGCGGCTCTCGAAAAGCAACGGTAGGTGGTCGGGATGGTCCAGAAGCGCGACGACCCCGAAGCCGATCATTCCCGCGACGGTCTCGACACCACCGAGGATCAGGGCCATGCACAGGCCCTTCAACTCCTCGTCCGTGATGTTGTCTCCGTGCCCTTGCACGACCATGCCGAGGAGCCCCTCGCCGGGGTCCTTCCGCTGCCGGGTGATCAGGTTGTCCAGGTACCGGTTGAACGCCGCGCTGTCGGCGGCCCTCGCCTTGAGCCCGCGGCTCAGATCGACGTTCCGCCTCAGCCGCCGGACGAACTCGCGTCGATCGTCCCGCGGGATGCCGAGCAGCTCACACAGAACACCCGCGCCGATCGGATCGGCGAAATCCCGCTGGATGTCCGCGGGTGGTCCCGCGGCCTCCATCATCTCGAGCCGATCGTCGATGAGGCCCTGTATGTGGGGCTCCATCGTGCGGATACGGCGGACCGTGAACTCCGGTGTCAGCATCTTCCGCAGGCGCGAGTGCTCGGGCGGATCGTACGTCGAGATCTGCCCGACGAACTGGGGCTCTATGCGTTCTGCTGACTCCCCCTGGATGAACCGGGGCCGGGTCGTGAAATTCTCGTGATCGCCCAATATCCTGCGTACGACGTCGTACCCGAACGCCTGCCAAACATAGTCCCTGCCCAGCTGCTCGGATGCCTCCCCGACGATCCGGAACAGCGGGCCATGCGCTCTGAGATCGAAATTGTCTGCATGCGGATCACAGTGCGTTCTCATCTTGAAGTGCGCCGGCTCTCGTAAGAGTGGCGCGACCTCGTCGATATCTGGACTCATATCGAGTGGAAGCTCCTTCACTGACCGGGAGTTCCGGTTGGTTTCGCCTCGACCACGCTGCCGCCTCAGTTTCATCTGTCATCGGACAGGACGTCCAGCGCCTCGCGTGGACAACACGGCTGCCACGGACGATCACCAAGCGACCATCAGTTCGTTCAGTCCATACGCGGGGGTGGTCAAGCGGAAAATGTCCTCCTGGGCGGGATCCGCGAGCCTCAGTCCGGGAAATCGCCGCCACAGAGCGGTATAGACCGTCCGCAATTCGAGGCGGGCCAGAGCAGCTCCCAGGCAATGATGGACGCCGTGCCCGAACGCGACATGCGGGACGGGCTGGCGCGTGACATCGAGACGGTCCGGATCCGGCGTCAGGGCAGGGTCACGGTTGGCCGCCGGAAGCGAGCAGATGACGCTCTCCCCCTTCTTGACCACCTGGTCGCCGATGGTGACGTCCTCCATGGCGATGCGGGGTGTCGGGGAATAGGTGACCGTCAGGTAGCGGATCAGCTCGTCGACCGCCCGTTGCGCCGATCGCTCGTCGCCCCGGAACGCGGCGATCTGTTCGGGGTGCCGCAGCAGCGCCAGCACGCCGAGACCGATCATTCCGGAGATGTTGTCGTCGCCGGCCAGCATCACCTGGACGCAGAAGCCCCTCAGCTCCTCGTCCGTGGCCGCGTCGCCGTGTTCGGCGACGACGGCTCCGATCAACCCCTCGCCCGGGTCCTTCCGTTCCCTGGCGATCATCGCCAACAGGTAGCGGGAGAACGCCTCGCCGGCCGCCGCCCGTCTCTTCTGGCTTCGCGAGGCGTCGAGATGCCCGTGACACAGCTGCATGAACATGGCCCGGTCGTCCCTGGGCACGCCGATCAGCTCGCACAGCACGGCCCCGGGCACCGCCTCGGCGACGGACTCGATCAGATCCGCGGGGGATCCCGCCTGCTCCATGGCGTCAAGACGCTCGGTCACTATCTGTTCGATGGAGGGCTGCAGACGCTGCATCTTGCGCAGCGTGAAGCCGGGCGTCAGCTTCTGCCGCAGCCGGGTGTGCTCCGGCGGGTCGTAGTCCATCAGGTTGCCGACCAGCTCACGCGGCCGGAAGATGCCCTCCCCGCCGATCTCGTCCCGCCGGTCCCAGCGCCGCCGGGTGCTGAACCTCTGGTGATCGCCCATCACCTGTCGGACGACAGCGTGTGTGGTCGCCATCCAGCGGGTCTCGGCGTCCGCTCCGGATCCGGCAGTGACCCTCGTCAGCGGTCCTGCGGCGAGCAGTTCGTCCGCCGGATTGAGGCCCTGCCTGCGCACGTGGACGGGGCGCGAGTCGTCACCACTCAACGGGAAGCTCCTCCCCTGCCATCGATTCTCCTCCCAGATACGGCCTGGATACGGCGCTACCAGTCGAGCCACAGGGCTTCCACGTTGAGCGGCGGCTGCCCCAACGTGATCTCACGATCCGGTTCGGCAAGGCGCAGGGTGGGAAAGCGGTGTGCCAGCGCCGGAATCGCCACCCGGAACACCATCTCGGCCAGCGACCGGCCGAGGCAGTGGTGGATGCCGTGCCCGAACGCGATATGCGTGGGGTTTTCCCTGGTGATGTCGAACCGGTCGTCCGGGCCGGGGAAGTGCCAGCGGTTCGCGGCCAGGAACGAGGGGGTGACGGTGTCGCCCGCCTTGATGGGGCAACCGCTGATCCGCACGTCCTCCAACGCGATGCGCGGAGTGGTCTTCTCGTCGCTGGTGATGTACCGGACCATCTCGTCCAGCCAGTGGTCCGGCGCGGTGTCCGGCCGGTCCCGCAGCACGGCGAACTGCTCGGGCTCCTCGACCATCAGCCATGCGGCCGCCGCGAGGAAGCGAGCCACCTGGTCCCCGCCCGCGCCCATGACGAACGCGGCCACTCCGATCAGCTCCGCGTCGGTGATCTTCTCGCCGTGCTCGCGCACCACGACGCCGAACAGGTCGTCACCGGGGTCGCGGCGGGTTCGCGTCACGACCTGGTTCATGTACGCCCAGAACTTGTTTCCCGCCGCCAGGCGCCGCTTGCCCGACCGTTCGGCCCGGCTGGCGTGCAGGGCACGGGACAGCTCCACCTGATCATCGCGTGGAATGCCGACGAAGTCACAGGTCACCGTCGTCGCGATGGGCCACCCGAAATGCGGGACGAAGTCCACCGGGCCACCGGTGGACTCGATGTCGTCAAGGGTGGCCTCGACGACCTTCTCGACCTGCGGCCGAAACCCCTGTATCCGCCGGATGGCGAAGGGGCTCGTCACCATCCGGCGCAGCCGCGTGTGCTCCGGTGGATCGTACTGAGTGAGGAAGCCGGGGAATATGAAACCGGCCTCGGTGCCGCCGTAGAGCAGCTTGGAGCTGAATTTGTCCGAGCCGAGAACCTGCCGGATCTCGTCGTACCCGGCGGCAAGCCACGCGGTCCGCCCTTCGGGGGCATCCTCGACGCCCAATACGGCCATGGGGCCCTCGGCCATCAAGGCACGTAACTCCGGTACCGGATCGAACCGGTCCCGTCGGTGTATGTCCAAGCCCAGGTGAACGTTGATCTCCTCGAACGAGCCCCGGACGATGTCGTTGTCCTCGAGCACTGCAAAAGGTCCCTTCGCCTCGTCCAGCCCTGGGATGCGGACATGGTGGTCGCGGGACGGTTGGACGAGCGCCGAGCCCGTCCAACCGTCCGCATTGAGCGGCTGGACTCCTTCGCCTCAGGCGCCGACTTCCTGGATGAGGCTCTTAGGCCGGAGGTCCTTCCAGCTCTCCTCGACGTAGTCGAGGCACTCCTGGCGGGTGGCCTCACCGTAGGCACGGGACCAGCCGGCAGGCACTTCCGCGAAGGTCGGCCAGAGGGAATGCTGGCCCTCATCGTTGACCAGTACGAAAAAGGAGCCGCTGTCGTCATCGAACGGGTTGGTCATCGTTGTGTCCTTTCACTCTTCGGCCGGGAATGGAGCTTCTCGGCGACGATGGCTCCAATCTGAGCCAGCGCCGCGGGTTGCACCAAGTCGTAGTGGTTGGACAGGATCTCGTGGGGCTCGACGGTTCCGCTGGTGAAGTCCTTCCAGCTGGCTATCGCCTCCGGTACGGGCAGATGCGCCGGCCGGTCCACCGAGGCGATGAAGAGCAAGATGTCGCTGGCGAAGGGCGAGGCGGTATGCCGCGGCCCGACCTCCCAGAGGTTTCGCATCACCGCCTCGAGGCGCTTCCTGGTGCCGGGCCCTTGGACCATTCCACCGGCGAGCTCCAGGTCCTGCTGCTTGCGCTGTGCCACGGCCTCCTCGTCGCGCATGGCTTCTTCGCTCACCGTGCCGGTCGCGTTCCGTCCCATGTAGACGGGATAGGCGTCGAGCAGGGCGAGCAGGCCGACCTCCCCCCCTTCCGCCTCGAGCAACGCGACCATCGCCTGCGCGATCCGCCCACCGAGGGACCAGCCGAGGAGGTGGTACGGCCCGCTCGGCTGCACAGCCCGGATGTGCTCGAGGTAATCGGCCGCCATCTCCTCGACGCTGCCGGGCAGGGGTTCGGTACGGGCCAAGCCGCGCGCCTGCACTCCGTAGACCGGCTGATTCACCGGAAGATGCCGCAGCAACGGCTGATAGTTCCAGCTCAGGCCGCCGCTCGCGTGGAGGCAGAACAGTGGCGGGCGGTCACCGCCGACGCGCAGCGGCAGCAGGATCTCGTAGTCACCCGTCTTCACCGAAGGGGCCGAGCGGCGCCGCTCGCCTACGACGATGAGGGTCTTGGCGGAGGTCTTCCGGGCGAGCAGGCCCGTGCGCAGCATCTGATGTCCCTCGGTCCCGAACGGGCAGGGCACACTCGATCGAGCGGCCTTGCCCGCGTCCACGGCCGGCCCTGTGACGTAGAGATGGCCCACGGCCCCGGGAGGGACCGGGCACAGCCGGTCGTCGAGCAGAAGCGCGCCGAGCGGACCGGCCTCGGCCAGGCCGGCGAGCGCCGGGGGCACGGCCCCGGCCCACCGCGCCGGTGCGATGACCGGACGGCTGCGTTCGAAGTCGTCCAGGAAGACGTCCAGGTCGCTGATCCGCCGCCGGGGATCCTCCGCCACCTGTTCCAGGACGCGGACCAGGCGCCGGGCCACCGACTCGGCCGTGTCCCGGTCGAACAGGTCGGTGGCATAGCGGAGGACGCCTTCGATGCGGTCCTCGTCGTCGGGGCGGTCGGTGAGCTTGAACGCGAGGTCCAGCTCCGTGGCTTCGGCGCCGCCGGGTTCGACATTGGTGCGCAGGCCCGGCAGTTGCATCGCGTCCCAGGTGCCGAGCCCTTCCTCCACCACCTCGAGGCCCACCTGGAACACGGGGTGGCGGGAGAGCGAGGCGGGCAGGTCGAGCAGCTCGGTGAGCCGCTCGAAGGGCACGTCCAGGTGCTCGTGGGCGGCCTGGGCCTCTTCCTGCACGCGGGTGACGACGTCCAGGAAGGTCGGGTCGCCCGAGACGTCCGTGCGCAGGGCGAGAGGCCGGGCGCACGGCCCGATCATCGGCTCGAGGTCGATGAGGTCCTCGTCCCGGGGCAGCGTCGTACCGATCACCAGGTCGTGGCCCGCGCCCAGTTTCGTCAGCAGCATGGCGAGCGCGGCGTGCACCACCTGGAACGCGTCCGCGCCGGCCGACTCCGCCGCGTCCATCAGCCGGGCGTACGGGCCCGCGTCCAGCCGCAGCTCGACCGTCCCAGCCCGACGCGAGGGGACAGCCGACCGCAGGCGGTCGAACGGCAGCGCCGTCTCCCCGTCGAGGCCGGCCAGGTTGTCCCGCCAGAAGGCGACCTGATCGTGGGGCAAGCTGCCCGGCTCACTCTCGTCCGCGAGCAGTCGCTGCTCCCAGATCGCGTAGTCGGCGAACTGCACGGCCAGGGGCGCGCGCTCGGGGACCCGGCCCTCGCGCCGTGCGCCGTATGCGGCCGCCAGGTCGCGGAAGAACACGTCCAGCGAGTCGTCGTCGGCGAGAATCCGGTGCATCCGCAGATGCAGTACGTGCTCCTTGTCCGCGAGTGCGAAGAGCTCACATCGCCACGGCACGTCCTCGGTGAGGTCGAACACCGACTCGCGCCGCTCGGCGAGCAGGTGGTCAAGGTCCTCCTCGGTGGCCGGGACGGGAGTCAGCTCGACCGCAAGGGCGTCTTGAATGTGCTGGTGGACGCTGTGTGCATCGCCGGGGAAAGTCGTACGGAGGATGTCGTGCCGGGCCGCGACGTCGCCGAGCGCCGCCGCGAGCGCGGACACGTCCAACCGGCCGCGCAGGCGCAGTGCGACCGACGCGTGCAGGCCCGCCGTCTCCTTCCCGGGGGCGGCAAGCAGCCGGGCGCGCAGCTGCCGGGTGGTGACCGGCACCCGCTCCGGCCGCTGGGCGGCTTCCAGTGCGGGGCGGGACTTCGCGGCGAGCACCCTGGCCAGACCCGCGGGTGTCGGCGAGGAGAACAGCTGCCGGATGGGCAGATCCGCGCCGAGTTCCTCACGGATCCGCGCGATGAGCCGCATGGCGAGCGCCGAACTCCCGCCGAGGTCGTGGAAGGTGTCGTCGCCCCCCACGTGGTCGACGCCGAGGATCTCGGAGAACAGCACACACAGCACCTTCTCCGTCTCGCTCTCCGGCGCCTTCTGTGACGCGTCTCCCGCGAGATCCGGGGCGGGCAGGGCCCGGCGGTCCACCTTGCCGTGGGCGGTGACCGGCAGGCCGGGCAGGGCGACCACCGCCATCGGCACCATGTACGCGGGCAGGACCTGGGCCATGTGCCGCCGGATCTGAGCTGCCCCCACATCACTGCCGTCGGAGACGAAGTAGCCCACCAGCCGCTTCTCGCCCGGCTGGTCCTCCCGCGCCACGACGACCGCCTCGAGAACTCCGGGCTGGGCCGCAAGGACGGCCTCCACCTCGCCCAGCTCCACCCGGTAGCCGCGGATCTTCACCTGGTCGTCGGCGCGGCCGAGGAACACCACCTCGCCGCGGGAGTTCCAGCGCGCCAGGTCGCCGGTGCGGTACATCGGCCGACCGGCGAGGAACGGGCACGCCACGAACCGCTCGGCGGTCAGGCCCGGGCTTGTGAGGTACCCGCGGGCCAGCCCCGTACCGGCGATGTACAGCTCGCCGACCACTCCCGGCGCGACCGGGCGCAGGAAGGCATCGAGGATGTAGATCTTGCGGTTGGTCATGGGGCGGCCGATCGGCAGCTCCCGCCCGAGCTCCTCGCCGGGCTCGATCGGCTTCCAGGTCGCGCACAGGGTGGTCTCGGTCGGCCCGTAGGTGTTGCGCACCCGCAGGCCGGGCTGGGCCCGCCGCAGGTTCTGCACCGACTGCGCGGGGACCACGTCCCCGCCGGTGCCGATTTCGACCAGACCCGCGAAACACTCCGGGGACGTCTCCGCCAGGGCGCGGAAGGTACCGGCGGTGAGGTGGACGGCACTCGCGCCGCGTTTGACGGCCTGGCGCACCCCGGCCGCGTCAAGGACTCCCGGCTCGGTGAGCAGGACGCGGGCGCCCATGGCGAGCGGCACCCACATCGCGTAGAGCGAGGGGTCGAAGACGTGCGTCGCGTGCATCAGCACGCCGTCGCCCGGACCGATCTGCCATCCCGCGTCACCGGCCAGGCCGGCCACGGCCCCGTGGGGGATGCCTACGCCCTTGGGGAGGCCGGTGGATCCGGAGGTGTACATCACGTACGCCAGGTCGTCGGCCCTCGGCCGGCTCTCAGGCGCCGTGGCGGCACAGCCGGCGACGGCTGCCCGCGTCTTCGGCGCGTCGAGGACGATCGCGTCCTTCGGCGCGACGCTGCTGGTCGCCTCGGTGCACAGGACGGTGGAGACCGCGGAGTCCTTGAGGATGAACGCGATCCGCTCGGCCGGGTACTCGACGTCCACCGGGACGTACGCCGCACCGGTCTTCCAGATCGCCAGGAACGCGATCAGCAGGTCCGGCGACCTGTCCATGGCCACCCCGACCCGGTCGCCGCGGCCGACGCCACGAGCGGCGAGGTAGCCGGCCAGCCGGTTCGCAGCTCTCTCGACCTCGGCGTAGGTCAGATCCGCGCCGTCGGCGTCGGTGATCGCCACCGCGTCCGGTGCCTCGGCCACCCGCCGCGCGAACATCGCGACCACGGATTCCCCCGGCACCGGTCCCGCGGTGGCGTTCCATTCGTCCACCACCAGGGCGCGTTCGGCCTCGCTCAGCAGCGTCAGGCGGCCGATCGACACATCGGGCTCGGCGACAAGACGCTCAAGGACGCGAGCCAGCGCGCCCACGACCGATTCGGCGACCGCGTGGTCGAACAGGCCCCGGTCGTAGTCGAGGATGAGCGGCATCTGCTCGCCGGGTCCGGTGATCAGGGTGAACGGGTAGTGCGAGGAGTTGCGCCCCCGCTTGATCGGGCGCAGGGTCAGGCCGTCGTCCGGCTCCTGGCCGAGTCCCTTGCGGGGGAAGTTCTCGTAGATGATGAGCGTGTCGAAGACCGCTCCGGGGCCGGCGACGGCCTGCACGTCCTGCAGGCCGAGATGGTGGTGGGCCATGAGGGCCGACTGGTCGCGCTGCAGCTCGGCGAAGAGGTCGACGGCCCGCCGCCCGCCGTCGAGCCGGACCCGCACCGGCAGGGTGTTGAGCAGCTGGCCGACCATCGACTCCACCCCGGGGAGGTCGCCGGGCCGCCCCGAGGCGGTCGCGCCGAACACCACGTCGCTGCGGCCGGCCAGTTGCGACAGCACGACGGCCCACGCGCCCTGCACGATGCTGTTCAGAGTGAGGCCGTGACCGCGCGCAAGACCGGCCAGATCGTCCGTCAGTTCCGTGGGCAGCTCGAGCACCACCGTGTCGATGTCCGGCACGCGGGCCGGATCGGCCGGGGCGACCGTGGTGGGCGTGTCGAGCCCTGCGAACTCCCCCCGCCAGGCTGCCCTGGCCGCCTCCTTGTCCTGCCGGCCGAGCCACGCGAGATAGTCCCGGTAGGACCCGGTGGGCGGGAGTGTGGACGCGTCCCCGTCCGCCGCGTAGATCGCGGCCAGTTCGCGGTGGATGATCGGCATCGACCAGCCGTCCACCAGCACGTGGTGAAGGGTGTGCACGAGCCGGTGGCGCTCCGGGCCGAGCCGGATCAGGTGCAGTTTCATCAGCGGCGCCGTCTCGATGTGCAGCCGCTCGGCCACCTCGTTCGCCGCGAGCCGGTCCACTTCGCTGTCGACGATGTCGTCCGGCAGCGAGGAAAGGTCCGTCTCGCGCCAGGGGATCTCGGCGTCCCGCGCGATGACCTGCACCATCCGCGCGCCGCTGACATAGCGGAAACAGGCCCGCAGCGCGGCATTGCGGTCCACGACGGCCTGCCACGACGCCCTCAGCCGGGCGGCGTCCAGCGGGCCGTCGATCCCGTACACGGTCTGCACGGTGTAGGTGTCAGGACCATCGCCGTCCAGTGCGGTGTGATAGAGCATCCCTTCCTGCAACGGCGAAAGGGGCCATACGTCCTCCACGCTGGAGCGGGGCTTGGGGCGGGTGCCGTCAACTGTCACGGTCTGCTCCTTACAGCGCTTGTTCATCGGCCAGTCCGGCCTCGAGTTGGTCCATCTGGTCGGACGAGAGATCGACGAGCGTGCCCGCCGGGGATGGAGGCGCCGCGGTGGCATCGCCGCCGTCGGCGGCGAGTTCCGTGACCAGCAACGCCAGCCGTTCCGGTGTCCTTTCTTCGAACACCTGCCACGGGGTCAGTTCAAGACCGCCCCGGCGGGCTCGAGCCGACAGCTGCATCGAGATGATCGAATCGCCGCCGAGTTCGAAGAAGCTGTCGTCAACGCCCACCCGGTCCAGGCCGAGTACCTCCGCGAACAGTTCGCACAGCCTCGCCTCCATGGGCGTGCGCGGGCTTCGCTTCGAGGACATGCCCACGAAATCGGGGGTCTGCAGCGCTCGGTGATCGAGCTTGCCGTTCGGGGTGAGGGGCATGTGCTCCAGCGACACGAAGGCCGCGGGCATCATGTACTCCGGCAGGCGTTCGGCTGCCAGCTCGCGCAGCGCGGAGGACAGCGTGCCGTTCCCGGCGGCGGTCGGCGTGCCGTTCTCGCGGGCGGCGTCGGCCGACGGCACGACGTACGCCACCAGCTGCTTGTCGCCGGGGCCGTCCCTGCGGACCGCGACCGCCACCTGGCCGACCCCTGGATGCTCCGCGAGCACGGCCTCGATCTCAGCGGGCTCGACCCGGTATCCGCGCACCTTGACCTGCGCGTCGACCCGGCCCGCGAAGAACAGCTGGCCCTCCCGGCTCCAGCGGAACCGGTCGCCGGAGCGGTACATCCGCTCACCGGGTGCGAACGGACTCGCGACGAACCGCTCCGCCGTCAGGCCGGGGCGTCCGAGGTATCCACGGGCCAGTCCGACGCCCGTGATGTAGAGCTCGCCGACCACCCCCGGCGCTACCGGCTGGAGGAAGGCGTCGAGCACGTAGTGCCGTACGTTGTGAATCGGGCCGCCGAGCGGGACCGCATCGTGTCCTGGGGCCAGCGGGGCGCTCATCGTCGAGCAGATGGTCGTCTCGGTCGGCCCGTATGCCTGGATCACCCGACGGCCCGGCGACCAGCGGTCCACCAGCGCGGCCGGCAGTGCCTCGCCGCCCGTCAACACGGTCTGCAGGGTGTCCGGCAGGTCGTCCTCGCTCGCCAGCACACTCGGCGACACGGTCAGGTGGGTGATGTCCGCCCTGCGGATCGCGTCGCCCAGGGTCACCCGGGGCGGCATGCTCTCCGCGTCGGGCAGGACCAAGGTCGCACCGGCCAGCAGCGTCATGTAGAGCTCGGAGACGATGGCGTCGAATCCGATCGCGGACAACTGCAGGACCCGCGAGGACGACGTCACTGCCATCCGCTCGATGTGCGCGTACCCCAGGTTGACGAGTCCGGAGTGGGCGACCAGGACGCCCTTGGGCACCCCTGTCGACCCCGACGTGTAGATCACGTACGCCGCGTCCTCGGGTGCCACGCGCGGCAGCTGAACAGCCGGATCGGCGGCGGGCAGCTCCTCAAGCACCAGCACCGTGCCCGCGAACTCCGCGGGCACGACCGCTCGTGTCGCCTTCGTGCACACCAGCACCTGTGGCGCCGAGTTCGCCAGGATGAACTCGATGCGCTCACGGGGATAGTCCGGATCGACCGGTACGAACGCCCCTCCGGCGAACGACACCCCCATCAGGGTCACCGCCAGCTCGGCCGAGCGCTCGACCAGTACGCCCACCCGGGCCTCACGCCGCACGCCCAGGCCCACGAGCAGTCGCGCCAGCGCGTGAACCTCGCCGAGCAAGTCGCTGTAGGACAGGCTCCGCGCCGCGTCCTGCACCGCGGGCGCGTCCGGTGTCCGCTCGACCTGCCGGTGGAAGAGCACCGGCAGTGTCTCCGGGGCGAGCGGCTCGTCGGTCCTGTTCCACTCGTCCACCACCAGGCGGCGTTGCTCGGGTCCGATCAGGCCGACCCGGCCCACCGGCGTTCGCGGATCGGCCACGACCTGCTCGAGAGCCTTGAGGAGCGAAGCGAGCAGCTCCTCGACCTCGGTCCGCTCGAACGCGTCCGGGCGGAAGATGACTTCGCCGTGGACGGGACCGGCTACGGATGCGCGCATGGACAGGGGATAGTGCCCGGTGTCGTTCGGGATTCCCGCGGGACGCATGACGATCGCGTCGGGTTCTTCGGACACGGGCGGCGGGGGCGGGTAGTTCTCGAACACCACGATGGTGTCGAAGGCCGCGCCGGGCCCGGCAAGCTGATGGAGCTCGGTCAGCCCGATGTGCTGATGCGGTATCAGCGCGACCTGTCGTTGCTGGAGGTCCGCCAGCATGTCGAGGAATGGTTCAGCGCCTGCCAGGCGGGCCCGCACGGGCAGCATGTTCATGAACAGGCCGACCGCGGACTCGACACCGGGGATCTCGGGCGGCCGACCGGCCACCGCGGCGCCGAAGACCACGTCCTCGCGACCGGTCAGCCGGGCGAGCAGCAGGGCCCAGACCCCTTGGAAGAGCGTGTTCGCCGTCACACCGTGATGGCGGGTGAACTCCCTCAGACGCCGGCTCAGATCGTCGTCGAGTTCGAACCCGACCCGGTCGGGCTCGACGGGCGCGATGATCGTTTCCGGTGGCACGACGTGGGTCGCCTCGTCGAGCCCGGCGAGTTCGGCCTGCCACGCCTGTCGGGCAGCTGTCTTGTCCTGGTGAACGGTCCAGGCCAGATAGTCGCGGTACGACGTCGGGGTCGGCAACGCCCGCCCTTCACCGCCCGCGTGGTATGCCGCAAGGACCTCACCGGTGATGAGCGGCAGGGACCATCCGTCCGCCGCGATGTGATGCGACGTGAAGACGAGCCGGTGCCGGCGCTCCCCGAGGCGCAGCAGGTGCAGACGCAGCTGTGGCGCCCGGGTCAGGTCGAACCGTTCGGCATGCAGCTGTGCCGCGAGACGGTCGACTTCCGCCAGTGCCTCGTCCTCGGGCAGCTGGGACAGATCGGTCTCCTGCCAGGGCGGCGTCACCTCGGCGGCGACCGCCTGCACCGTCGCGCTGGATTCGAGCTGATGAAAACTCGTCCGCAGGGCGGGGTGCCGGTCCAGAAGTACCTGCCACGACCTGCGGAAGCGGGCGACGTCCAGCGGTCCCTCGATGACGAGGGTACGCATGCTCGCGTAGACGTCCGGGCCGCGCTCGTCGGCGGCGTGGAACAGCAGGCCCTCCTGGAGCGGAGACAGCGGCCAGATGTCGAGCAGGCCCGGTACGGCGGCCTCGACCTCCGCCACATCCTGCTGCGTCAGGGCGGTGAGCGGGAAGTCGGACGGCGTGTGCCCGCCGGCGCCGTCGGCGTCGACGTGGGCGGCGAGGCCGGTCAGCATGGCCAGCCAGCCCTGCCCGAGCGACTCCGCCTCGGCTTCGCCGAGTAGGCGCCCGGCCCAGGTCACGGTCAGTTCGAGCTCGGGTCCTTCGGCGGAGTCCAGCACGACCGCGTCGATCTCCAGGGTGTGCCGCAGTGCCGTGTCCTGGTCCGTCGTACCGCCGATGGTCCCCACCATCTGCCAGGGCTGCGCGCCGCCGTCGGGCCCGGGCGAGAAGCGGCCGAGGTAGTTGAACCCGATCTCCGGCTTCGGCAGCGCCGCCAGCACCGGCCCGGTCTCGGCGTTGAGGTACCGCAGCATCCCGTAGCCGAGCCCGCCGTCGGGCACGGCCCGCACGTTCTCCTTGACGCTCTTCAGCAGTCGGCCTGCCGCCTCGCCGCCCGAGATGGCTTCGGCCGTGTTGATCCCGGCCACATCGAGGCGGAGCGGATGGATGTCGGTGAACCAGCCGACCGTCCGGGACAGGTCCAGGTCACCGATGGGCTGGCGGCCGTGCCCCTCGACGTCCACCACGACGGCCGTGTCGCCGCGCCAGCGGGCCACCGCGCCCGCCAGGGTGGCCAGCAGCACCTCGTGAACACCACAGTGGAAGGCCGAGGTTGCCTGCGCCACGAGTACGCCGGCCGTGTCCCGCGGCAGCCTCCAAGACCTGCGTCCCGCGGTCGACATGGTGTCGCGCGTGGGGTCGAACTCGCCCGGCCGCGACGGCGCTCCGTCGAGGATCGCCGTCCACGTCTCCAGTTCCGCGGTCCGGATCGCCGCCTGATCGGCCAGGGTGCGCGCCCAGCGCCGGTACGAGACGTCGACCGGATCGAGCGCCGGTTCCCGGCCCGCGGCCACGGCCGCACAGGCCACCTGCAGGTCCGGCAGCAGGACGCGCCACGACACGACGTCGGCCAGGACATGGTGCGCCACCACCACGAGCCGTCCGAGGCGGCCGGGTCCGGCGTCCACCCACACCGCCCTGACCATCACGCCGGCGGCGGGATCCAGGCGGGCGGCGGTCTCCTCGGCGCAGCGCTCCGCGATCTCGTCCACGTCACCGGCACCGGCCTCGACCCGCTCGACCAGCGTCGCCGCGGCTACCGCTGCCCGGTCGGCCACGACAAGGCGGGGCTGCTCCCCGTCGGTCTCGACGATCCGGCCGCGCAGCATGTCATGGGTGTCGATCACCGCGGCGAGGCCGGCCGCCAGCACGTCCACGGACAGGTCGTCGGGCGCGCCCACGGTCACCCACTGCGCCAGTGCGCGTCGGGTCAGCGCGCGGGGATCGCCCTCGAGCAGGGCCCGCACCACCGGCGTCCACGGGACCTCGCCGACGCCGTCGGCGACGTCGGCCCGCGCCGGTCCGCCACGCTCGGCGACCGCCGCGATCCCCGCGGGCGTCTTGCACTCGAAAACCTGCTTCGCCCCGAAGACGAGATCCTCGCGCCGTGCGCGGGCGGCCAGGCGCATCGACAGGATCGAGTCGCCGCCCAGCTCGAAGAAGCCGTCGTCGGCGCCGACCCGTTCCAGGCCGAGTATCTCGGCGAACAGGTCGCACAACACGCGCTCGGTCTCGGTACGCGGCTCGCGGCCGGCCGCCTTCGCGGTGAACTCCGCAGCAGGCAGGGCCGCACGGTCGATCTTTCCGTTGAGCGTCAGCGGGAAGCTGTCGAGGACCACCACCGCTGCGGGCACCATGAACTCCGGCAGCCGCGCGGCGAGGTGCTCGCGGACCGCGTCGGAGTCCAGGACCGGATCCCCTTCCGGATGCGGCCCCGGATCCCCTTGTGCGGTCACGTACGCGATCAGCCGCTTCTCGCCGGGCTGGTCCTCCCGCACCACCACGATCGCCTGCGCGACCTGCGGAGCCTCGGCCAGGGCCGCCTCGATCTCCCCGGGCTCCACGCGGTAGCCGCGGATCTTCACCTGGTCATCGGCCCTTGCGACGAACAGCAGCTCACCCTGATCCGTCCAGCGCGCCAGGTCGCCGGTGCGGTACATCCGCCCGCCCGTCGCCCGATGACCACCCACGGAGGCGAACGGATCGGCGACGAACCGCTGCGAGGTCGGCCCGCTCGCGCCCGGATAGCCGTGCGCGAGGCCGGCGCCGGCGAGGTAGAGCTCGCCGGTCACGTTGGGTGCCACCGGCTGGAGGAACGCATCGAGCACGTAAGCCCGCCGTCCGGCCAGCGGGCGGCCGATCGGCAAGGTGTCGCCCGTCTCGTCCTGCGGCTGAAGGAGGTGCCACGTCGCGCAGAGGGTGGTCTCGGTGGGGCCGTAGAGCTGCCGGACCCGAACCTCCGGGCACACCCGGCGCACCCGCGCGACGGACGCGAGGGGTACCGCGTCACCGCCGGTCAGGATCTCGCGCAGCCCGCGGAAGGACTCCGGCGACTCCTCGGCCACCACCCGGAAGCTCCCGGCCGTCAGATGGGCGGTGGTGACGCCGCGTTCGATCGCCTCGCGCAGCCGCTGCGCGTCGACCGCGCCCGGTTCCGCGACAAGCACGCGGGCCCCGTTGACCAGGGGCACCCAGATCTCGACCAAGGACGCGTCGAACGCGTGCGACGCGTGCAGCAGCACGCAGTCGTCCGGGCCCTGCGACCAGCCGGCGTCGCTCACCAGCGCCGCCACGCTGGCGTGCGGTACCGCGACGCCCTTGGGGACCCCCGTCGATCCCGACGTGTACATCACGTAGGCCACGTCGTGCGCCCCGACCGTGAGGGCCGGTGCCTCGTGCGGCACGTCCCCGAGCGCCGGTGCGTCCATGACCACCGGCTCGACCCCGTCCGGCACCGCGTCGCGGTTCGCTCCCACGCACAGGGCCACCGTTGCGCCGGCATCGGCCAGCATCCGGTCGATCCGTTGCGCGGGGTAGTCCACATTCACCGGCACCTGCGCGGCCCCCGCCTTCCAGACCGCGAGCAGGGCGACGAACAGGTCCGCGCCGCGTTCCATCACCACGCCGACACGGTCGCCACGCCGCACGCCCATCGAGGCGAGGTGCCCTGCCAGCCCATCCGATGTCCGGTCGAGGTCGGCGTACGACAGGGTGCGTCCCCCGTCCATGACCGCCACCGCGTCCGGGGACCTCTGGGCCTGCCGCCGGAACAGCTCAAGGACCGACCGCCCGCCGGCCGCTTCGCCGGTCGAGCTCCCGTGCTCCCGCACCGACGCGCGCGTCGATGCGTCCGCCACGGCCAGGCGGCCCACTGCGAGCGAGGGCTCCGCCACCATCCGTTCGATGACCCGCAGGACCTGCCTGGCAACCTCGGTGGCTGTTTCCCGCTCGATCCGATCAGGCCGGTAGGCCACGTCGATCCGCAAGCGGTTCCCGGGAGAGGCGCTCATGGTCAGCGGGTAGCTGGTACCGGTCCGGGTGCGGAGCGAGCTGATCGCGAAACCACCGTCGCCACCGGGACCGGCGGCGTCGTCCGGGTAGTTCACGACCATCACGATGGTGTCGAAGAGCGCGCCCGTCCCCGCAAGGCGCTGGATTTTCGAAAGCCCCAGGTACTGGTGCTCCGTCAACGCCGCTTGGCGTCTCTGCACGTCCTGGAGCATGTCCAGCACCGGCCGGCTGCCGTCGAGCCGCACCCGCACCGGGACGGTGTTGATGAACATCCCCACCATCCGCTCGACATCCGGGACCTCCGCGGGACGCCCCGACACCACGGTCCCGAACACCACGTCCGTCCGGCCCGCGAGGCGCGCAAGGACCAACGCCCATGCGCCCTGCACGATCGTGCTCAACGTCAGTCCGTGGCCGCGTGCGAAGTCGGTGAGCGCCCGCGTCGTCTCCTCGGGCAGCCATTCGGCATGCCCGTCCGGCATGACCAGCGTCTTGTCCGCGTCGGCGTCCATCAGGGTCGGTTCGTCCGACCCGGCGAGCTCGGACTGCCACGCCGCTCGCGTCGCCTCCTCGTCCTGACGGCTGAGCCACGCCAAGTAGTCCCGGTAAGACGGTGGCGTCGGCGAGCCCTGTCCACCCGCGTAACCCGTCGACATCTCACCCAGGACGATCGGTGTGGACCAGCCGTCCAGGACCACGTGATGCGACGTCACGACGAGCCGGTGCGTGCTGTGACCGAGACGGATCAGCAGCAGCCGGAGCAGCGGCGGTTGGGTCACATCGAACCGCTCCGCCTGATCCCGCGCGAGCAGGCGGTCGACCTCCGCCGCCGCGGCCGCCTCATCGAGGTGCGACAGATCGGCCGCACGCCAGGGGACTTCGACCTCGCCCTCGACGACCTGCACCGTTTCGCCGGATCCGAGCTGGTGGAAGCTCGTCTGGAGCGACGCGTGCCGGGCGAGAAGCCGTTGCCACGCCGCACGCAGCCGGTGCGCGTCCACCGGTCCGTCGAGGTCCAGGATCCGCTGACTCTGGTAGACGTCGATGCCGTCCTCGTCGATGGCCCGCTCGAAGAGCATGCCTTCCTGCAGCGGTGACAGGGGCCAGACGTCCGTCAGCCCCGGCGCCGCGGCCTCCAGCTCCGCCACGTCCCGCTGCGTCAGCTCTACGAGGCCGAAGTCGGACGGGGTGTGCCCGCCGGCGGCCGGGTCCTCGGCAAGGGCCGCGAAGCCGGTCAGCATCTCCAGCCATGCCTCGCCGAGCCGCTCCACCGTGGCGGGGTCGAGATCGTGGCCGTCGACGGCCAGCCTCAGCCGGGGTCCGGCGGGCGTGTCCTGGACGTCCGCGGCGACCTCCACCGGGTGGGGCGCGAGCATCCCCGGACCGCCGCCGAGCGACTCTTCGCTCCCCTGCCACACGGTGTCCTCGGTGGCGAGGCCGGACCGGCCGAGGTAATTGAATCCGATCCGCGGAGACGGCAACTCGGCCAGCCTGGCCCCGGTATCGGGGTTGAGGTAGCGCAAAAGGCCGTAGCCGAGGCCGTCGCCGGGGACGGCGCGGGCCTGTTCCTTCACGGCCTTCAGCAACTGCCCGGCCGCGGCGTTCCCCGCTGCCACGGCGGACAGGTCGACATCGGGGATATCGAGGCGTACCGGGTGGACGCTGGTGAACCAGCCCACGGTGCGCAACAGATCCTCACCATCGGCTCCATGGCGACCATGGCTTTCCACGTCCACCAGGATCCCGGTGCCAAAGCCGCGTCGGCGCGCAAGGGCACCCCCGAGGCCCGCCAGCAGGACTTCGTGGATCCCGCAGTGGAAAACCCCCGGCAGCCGGGCCACCAGACTGCGCGCCGTGGTTCCGGACAGCGTGCATGACCACGAGTGCGACTGTCCGGTCTGCCTTTCGAGGTGACCTTCGCCGTGACCTTCGACGTGACCTTCGGTGTGCCCTTCGAGGGACGAATCCGCACCCTCCAGTGCGGCGACCCAGTGGTCGAGTTCGGCGATCGTG
Organism: Streptomyces sp. MCA2; assembly: GCF_023544705.1. Classification (NCBI taxonomy): domain Bacteria; kingdom Bacillati; phylum Actinomycetota; class Actinomycetes; order Kitasatosporales; family Streptomycetaceae; genus Streptomyces; species Streptomyces sp. MCA2. The sequence continues at coordinate 50,369 of NZ_JAMJFM010000034.1, read as the reverse complement.
CTCTCGCTGAACGCCTGCTCGGTCAGCCGCCGCGCCCAGTGCCGATACGACGTCGTCACAGGCTCGAGGGCGGGGAGCCCGCCGGAGATCACCGCGTCGTACGCCGATCGCAGATCCGGCAGCAGGATTCCCCAGGAGACCGCGTCGACCGACAGATGGTGCACTACCAGAGCCAACCGGCCCGGCCGGTCGCTTCCGGCGTCGACCCACACGGCCCGCACCATGATTCCCGCCGACGGGTCCAGCGTGCCGGCCGCCGTCCTGGCTTCGTGCTCGGCGAGCTCATCGAGGTCCGCGGCCTGCGTCGGCACCCGCGTGACCAGGCCGGCCGCGTCCACCGCGCCGCGCTCGGCCACGAAAAGCCGTCCGTCGGGCCGCACCCGTGCCCGCAGCAGATCGTGCACGTCCAGCACCGCCTGCAGGGCACTCACCAGGGCATCCGGGCTCAGGTCCGCCGGGGTGACGACGACTTTCGCCTGTACGAAGGTAGGGCGCACCGCGGCGTCTCCGAGGGCGCGCATCACCGGCGCCCAGGGGATCTCTCCCACGCCTGTGACCGCCTCGGAGCGGTCCCGTATGCGTGTCGTCAGGGCCTCTTGTGCCAGTGCCGCAAGGCGCTCGGGGGTCCGGTGCTCGAATATCTGCCGCGGGGTGAGGAAGATCCCTTCGCGTCGTGCACGGGCGGCCACCTGCATCGAGGAGATCGAGTCCCCGCCCAGCTCGAAGAAGCTGCCCTCGACCCCGACCCGTTCCAGACCGAGGACTTCGGCGAACACTGCGCACAGGATGCGCTCGGCCTGCGTGTCCGGCTCCCGGCTGTCCGCCTTCGCGGCGAAGTCCGGTGCGGGCAGGGCCTGCCGGTCCACCTTTCCGTTGACCGTCAACGGCAGCTGGTCCAGCACCAACACCGCGGCCGGAAGCATGAATTCGGGCAGCTTCTGTGCGAGCTGCTCGCGCAGCCGCACCGGGTCGACGTCGTGCCCCGCTTCGGCGACCGCATAACCGATCAGGTGCTGCTCGTCCCGTACGGACACGACGGCCTGGCCGACACCGGGCAGGCCGGCGAGGGCCACCTCGATCTCGCCGGGCTCCACTCGATACCCGCGGATCTTGACCTGGTCATCGGCCCGTCCGGCGAACGCCAGCGCACCCTGGTCCGTCCAGTACGCCAGGTCCCCGGTCCGGTACATGCACGCGCCCGTCGCCCAGCCACCGCCCCCCGCAACGGCGCTGTGCGCCGCCGCGTCGCCGGGAGTGAACGGGTCAGCGACGAACCGCTGTGCCGTCAAGGCCGCACGACCGAGATAGCCCTGCGCCACACCGGCTCCGGCGAGGTACAGCTCGCCCACCACGCCCGGAGGCACCGGTCGCAGGAACGCGTCGAGGACGTAGGTCCGCCGTCCCGCAAGCGGTCGTCCGATCGGCAGCACCGATCCTGTCGCGTCGCCGGGTTCGAGCACCCACCACGTCGCACACAGCGTGGTCTCCGTCGGGCCGTAGAGATGCCGCACCCGCACGCCAGGGCTGCCGCGCCGCACCCGCTCCACCGCCGCGGGCGGCACCGCGTCCCCACCGGTCAGCACCTCGCGCAGACCGGCGAGCGACTCCGGTGACTCCTCGGCCACCACCCGGAAGGTTCCCGCGGTCAGATGGGCGACCGTGACCCCGTCGGCCACATGTCCGGCCAGAGCCTCGCCGTCCACCGCGCCCGGTCCGGCCAGCACCACCCTGGCGCCCGAAAGCAGCGGCACCCACAGCTCGAACAGGGATATGTCGAAGGCGTGCGAGGCGTGCATCAACACGGCGTCATCGGGGCCGATGGCCCATCCCGGCTCCCCGACCAGCGCCGCGACGTTGCCGTGCGACACCGCGACGCCCTTGGGTGTTCCCGTCGACCCCGACGTGTACATCACGTAGGCGAGGTCGTCAGCGTGTACGCCAACAGACACAGGGGTGCACTCCGCCACCGCCTGCCGCGTCCGGGAATCGTCCAGGACGATCGGATCGAGCCCTTCATCCAGCACGACATCTCGGTACGCCGCTGCGCACACCACTGCCGTCGGCTCCGCATCCGCGAGCATGAACTTCAGGCGTTCCGCCGGATAGGCGGGATCCACGGGGACGTACGCCGCTCCTGCCTTCCACACCGCGAGCAATGTCGCGATCAGTTCGGGCGACCGGTCCATCACCACGGCCACCCGATCCCCGCGCCGCACTCCCCTGCTGCGCAGATAGCCGGCGAGCCGCTCCGCGCGGTCAGCCAGTTCCCCGAACGACATCGCCCGATCGCCATCGACGACCGCTACCTTGTCGCGGCGGCGCTCCACCTGGCGGTCGAACAGATCCGGGGCCGGTCGGCTCGGCATCGTGGCGGCTGTCGCGCCCCATTCCTTGACCACCACATCGCGCTCGGCCGCGCTCGTTACCTCGACCTCGGCCACCGTCAGGTCGCCCGCACCCGTCAGCTGACGCAGCACCTCCTTCAATCGCTCAGCGATGGAGAAGGCTGTGGCCTGGTCGAAGAGCTCCGTCAGATAGTCGAGTTTGAGGAGCATCTTTTCGCCGGGGACGCACACCAGCGTCAGTGGATAATGGGCGGCTGCCCGGCCCTGATGTATGCGAATGCCGAAGTTCCCTGCGGAGTCCGATTCGGCGGGCTTATTGGGGAACTTCTCGAAGACAATCATGGTGTCGAAGACCGCGCCGGGTCCTGCCGCCTGCTGTATGTCCACCAGCCCCACGAACTGGTCGGGTATGAGCGCCGACTGCCGTTTCTGCAATTCTGCAAGGAGTTCCATGACCGGCGTCGAGCCGCAAAGCCGCACGCGTACCGGAACGGTGTTGAGGAACAGCCCCGCCATCTCCTCCACGCCGGGCAGATCCGGCGGGCGCGCCGATACCGCCGCCCCGAACACCACGTCCGTCCGGCCCGCAAGGCGCGCAAGGACCATCGCCCACGCGCCTTGCACCACGGTGTTCAGCGTCAGCCCATGGCCACGAGCCAGCTCGTCCAGCGAGCGGGTGAGGGTCTTCGGCAGCTCGACCTCGACGCTGTCCGGCACGCCGGGTGCTCGCCCCGGATCGGCGGGCGCCACCAGCGTCGGCTCCTCGGCGCCGCGCAGGTGCGCCACCCATGCCGACAGCGCCCGCTCCTTGTCCTGCCTGCTCAGCCACGCGAGGTAGTTCCGATACGACGTCACCGCGGGCAGGGCACGCGGGTCGCCGCCGGCCGGGTACAGCTTCGACAGCTCGTTGACCACGACCGGCAACGACCAGCCATCCATGATCGTGTGATGGCAGGTCATCACCAGTCGATGCCTGCGGTCGTCGAGGCGGATCAGGGTCAGCCGCAGCAACGGCGCCTGCGCGAGGTCGAATCGCTTCGTGCGATCCTCCTCGGCCAGCTCCCGCACGGCCTCGTCGGGGTCATCGAGGTGGGAAAGGTCGACCTCCCGCCACGGCAGTTCCACCTCCTTGACGACGATCTGCACCGTCTCACCCGATTTACGCTGCCGAAAGCAGGCCCGCAGCGGAGCGTGCCGGGTCAGCAGCGCCTCCCATGCCGCGCGCAGCCTGGCCGCGTCCAGCGGCCCGTCCAGGTCCAGGATCCAATGGCCCATGTAGACGTCGGGCCCTTCGCCGTCATAAACCGCGTGGAAGAGCAACCCAGCCTGCAGTGGCGACAGCGGCCAGATGTCCTCGATCCGCGACTGGGCCATCAATATCTCCCTTAATCAGCAATCAGCTATGGGCTTGACGTGAGTCATCGAACTCAGCTGTGAATTCCTCAAACTCGCCCTGATCCGGGTCGAGGAGGTCGACGTCGAATGCGGAACGTGCCGCAGGAAGAATCATCCGCCTGACGGGCGAGCCCGGACAACATGTCCAGTCACACGTGTTCTGCCGGTACTTCGGGATCAGCCGGCAGGCGTACTACGGCTGGTACCGCCGCTACGGGCCGCGGCCGGCGCTCAGCGCTCGTGCCAGCCGCCGGTCCGCAGGGCTTCCCGCAGCGGTGCCGTCATGCCGGGAGCGACGCTGAGATGGACCAGGCCGGCCTGCCGGCCGGTGGCATGCTCGATGCGGATGTCCTCGATGTTGACGTCCGCGCGGCCCGCATCCGTCAGCAGCCGGGCCAGTTCGCCCTGCTGGTCCCCGATCATCACGGTCACCGATTCGAACTGCTCAGGCTGCGTCCCGTGCTTGCCGGAGATGCGGCCGCAGCCCGACACCCCCCTGCGCAGCATGGTTCCGACCATCTCCATGCCACTGCTGCGCTTGGCTTCGTCCGTCGCCGCCATGGCGCGCAGGCCGGCGACCATCTCGCTCAGATCGGCGCCCAGTTCGTCCAGGAGGTCCGCCACGACCACGGCGTTGCCGCCCAGGATGTCCAGCCAGAGCTGGGGGTCGGCTTCCGCGATCCGGGTCAGGTCCCGCAGCCCCGGGCCCGCCAGGCTCACCTCACGTTCCTCGGCGCTGTCCAGGCGCATCGCGACCAGGCTCGCCACCACATGGGGCGCATGGGACACCAGTGCCACCGCACGGTCGTGTGCCGCCGCCTCCATCAGCACAGGGACAGCGCCGCACAGCGTCACCAGCTCCAGTGCCGCGTTGAGCGTTTCGGTATCGGTGTCGGCCGTCGGCGTCAGCGCCCAGGTGCGGCCCTCGAAGAGGTCGCCCCGGGCCTTCAGCGGACCGCTGCGCGACGCACCCGCCATGGGATGCCCACCGACGTAGGCCGAGGTGTCGCAGTTGAGGGCGATGGCGTCGTGCTGCGTTTCCGCCTTCACGCTCGCCACGTCCGTGTAGTGCCGCGCCAGGTGCTCGCCCTGTGCGTCCGCCAGCACCTTGCCGACCAGCGGCGGCGGCACCGCGACGATCGCCAGGTCGACGGTTTGTGTGGGCGAGTGCACCGTACCGGCGCCCAGCGACGCGGCCGTCCGGGCGGCCGCCGAGTCGACGTCCCTGAGGTACACGGTCACGCCACGCGCCCGCAGCGCCAACGCCACCGACGTACCCATCAGTCCTGTCCCGATCACCAGCGCGGAGTGCATCACGGCCCCATCCATTCCTTCGATTGACCAGCATGCGAAACTCGGACTCGCTTCAGGCTTGAAGCAGCGGCCGCGGTGGGGGTCGTGTCTCGTCCGGTGGTCGAGCCGGTGCGGGACGGCCTCGTACAACCGCCCCACACCCCCGCCTCACCACAGAGGACATGGTCCTACTGGTGGTCGAACTCGGCCTCGAATGCGTCGATCTCCTCCTGGTCCAGGTCGAGGAGGTCGACGCTGGATGAGATGTCCGCGCCCGCAGCGGGATCATCCGCGCCCAGCTCCACGATCGTCGCGATGCCCGCAGGCGTCCGGTGCTCGAACACCTCCCGCGGGCCGAAGACCATGCCGTCACGGCGGGCCCGCGCCGCCAGTTGCATCGAGAGAAGCGAATCCCCGCCCAGCTCGAAGAAGCTGTCGTCCGCACCGACCCGCGGCAGATCGAGCACTTCGGCGAACAGATCACACAGCATCCGTTCGACCTCTGTGACCGGCTCCCTGTCCGATACGCGTCCGCTGAAGTCGGGCTCCGGCAACGCCTTGCGGTCGACCTTCCCGTTCGCGGTCAAGGGCAGCGCGTCGAGCACCACCACCGCCGCCGGCACCATGTATTCCGGCAACCGGGCCGCCACACCCTCGCGCACCGCGACGGCATCCACCGCCCTCTCCCCGGCGGCGGTCACATACCCCACCAGCCGTTCGCCGGCATGGCTGGCGCGGACCACCGCCACCGCCTGCCCCACCGACTCCTGTGCCACCAGTGCCGCCTCGACTTCACCAGGCTCGATGCGGAACCCCCGCACCTTCACCTGGTCATCGACACGACCGACAAAGACCAACTCCCCTTGCGGGTTCCACCAGACCAGATCCCCGGTCCGGTACATCCGCTCACCCGAACCGAACGGATCGGCCACGAATCGGGTCGCGGTCAACCCCGTTCGGCCCAGATACCCCCGCGCCACACCCACACCGGCTATGTACAACTCGCCCACCGCACCCGGTGGTACCTCACGCATCCACGCATCCAACACGAACGCCCGCGCATTCGCGGTCGGATACCCGACCGGCGGAATCTCATCACCGTCCGGAATGTCCCGACCGATGGTCATGGCGATGGTGGCCTCGGTCGGTCCATAGGTGTTGATCATCCGGCGCCCGCGCGACCACCGGTGCACGAGTTCAGGAGAACACGCCGCCACCCCCAGGACCAGGCACGGCAGTACCGTCTCGGGTGATTCGGGAACGGTGGCCAGCACGGGGGGCGGGATCAACGCATGGGTGATCTCCCGGTCGGCCAACACCTCGGCCAGCTCGCCACCGGCCACCACACCCTCGGGCGGAACCACCAGTGCCGCACCGCCGCCGATGGCCATGAGCAGTTCCAGCACCGAGACATCGAAGCTCGGCGATGCCAACGCCAGGACCCGGCTCCGTGGGGTCAGATCAAGGCGCTCGGCCAAGCTGTCGGCCAGGCTGGCCAGACCGGTGTGGGTGACCACAACGCCTTTGGGTTCTCCGGTGGAGCCGGAGGTGTAGATGAGGTAGGCCGAGTTTTCGGGCACGGCCCGCAACCGCACCGGATCGGTGGGGTATCCGCTGACGGCACGCACCACCGACTCGTCCACCACGACCGCGGGTTGTGCGTCGGCGAGGATGTAGTCGATACGCGCCTGGGGGTAGTTCGCATCGATGGGCAGCCAGGCGGCGCCGGCTTTGGTGACGCCCAGCACGGCGACCACCAGTTCCAGGCAGCGAGGCAACATGATCGCGACCCGGTCCTCAGGTCCGACGCCGTGGTCGATGAGCCAGTGGGCGAACTGGTTGGCGCGGACATCGAGCTGGGCGTAGGTCAGCGACTGGTTCTCGAAGATCGCCGCCGTCGCCTCGGGGGTGGCGGCGGCCTGCGCGGCGAACAACTCCGGCAGCGTCTGTGCAGGTACCTCGGCCGCGGTGTCGTTGAACGCCCGCAGCTGTTGCCGTTCGGAATCGGTCAGGACCGGCACCACGGACAGCGGCAGCTGCGGAGCGGCGACCAGGGCTTTGAGCACCTGCATGAACCGGTCAAGGACGGCATCGGCCTGCGTGGCCGTGACCAGCGCAGGCTGGCGCTCGAGGCGCAGCTGCAGGCCGTTGTCCGGGATGGCCGTCAGTGCCAGGGGGTAGTGGGTGGCATCGGCATCGGTCACACCCCGCACCCGCAGCCGATCCGGTTCCGCATCGGCGGCTCCGTCATCGATCGCGGCAGGCTTGGGGTAGTTCTCGTAGACGAAGAGGGTGTCGAACAGCTGCCCAAGACCTGCGGCCTGCTGAATGTCGGTGAGCCCGAGGTGGTGATGGGCAAGGACCGCTGTCTGCTCGCTCTGCAATCGCCGCACCAGCTCGGTGAAGGTGTGCTGCGGCCGCAGCCGGACCCGGACCGGGACGGTGTTGATGAAGAGTCCGACCATGGTCTCGATGCCGGGAAGCTCGGCCGAGCGCCCTGACACCACCGACCCGAACACCACATCGTCGCGACCGGTCATCGCCGCCAGCACCACGCCCCACACCGCCTGCAGCAGCGTGCTGACCGTGACGCCGAACTCGCGGGCCCGCGCCGCCAGAGCCTCGAAGAACGCCTCGTCCAGTGCGGCCCATGTCTGTTCGGACATCTGGACCTGCACCGGCCGGTCCGCCGCGACCAGGGTCGGCTCCGGCAAGCCGGCCAAAGCGTTGCGCCATGCGGCGATCGCGGCGTCTCGATCGGTTCTGCTCAGCCAGGCCAGGTACTGCCGGTACGGCGTCACCGGCGCCAGCGCGAGCGGATCTGCTCCGTTGCCGTACAGCTTGAACAGTTCGTCAAGGAGCAGGTGTATCGACCAGCCGTCGAGCAGGATGTGATGGGAGGTCAGCACAAGGCGGTACTGGTCCGGCCCCACCGCGATCACCATGAACCGCAGCAGCGGGGGCCGGGCAAGCTCGAACGGCCTGGCCCGTTCGGCCGCGGCCACCGCCACCGCTTCGGCCTGCGGATCTGCCGATTCCGTTACGTCCACCTGGGTCAAGGGCACCTCCACGATGCCGGCGATCACCTGGTAGGGGGCCCCGGCGGCGCTGTGCCGGAATCCGGCACGGAGGTTGGCATGCCGATCAAGGAGCCCGCGCACCGACGTCCGCAGCAGCTGCACATCCAGCGGACCGGTCAGGTCCAACACCGCCTGTGCGGTGTAGACATCGACGCCGTCGCCTACGTAGCCGGCGTGGAAGGCAAGGCCGTGCTGCAACGGGGAGAGCGGCAACACCTCGGCCAGCCCACCGGCACCCGAGTGTTCGGCCTCAAGGGCCTCGATCTCGTCCTGCTCCAGGTCGACGAGGCCGAAGTCGGATGCGGTGTGTCCGCCTGCGGCAGGATCATCCGCCTGTCGGGCCAACCCGGACAACATGTCCAGCCATTCCTGGCCGAGGCGTTCGATCTCGGCCTCGTCGAGCAGACCGTCCGGCCATTCCAGCGTGAGGGTCAGCTCCGGACCGTCCGGCAGGTCCTGGACGATCGCGTTGGCGTCCACCGCGTGCGGCAGGTCCGTGCTCGTATCCATCGAACTGCCGATGTCACCGGCCAACTGCCAGGCCCGCACACCGTTCTGGTCACCGCTCTGGTCACCGACAGCGAACCGGCCCAGGTAGTTGAACCCGATCCGGGGCGACGGCAGTGCCGCCAGGACCGGCCCGGTCTCATCGTTGAGATAGCGCAGCAATCCGTAGCCGAGCCCATCGCCGGGCACCGCCCGCGACTGCTCCTTGACCACCTTCAGCAGGCGCCCGGCCGCCGATCCACCGGAAAGCACCTCCGTCAGGTCGATCCCCGCCACATCAAGACGCACCGGATGCACGCTGGTGAACCAGCCCACTGTCCTGGACAGATCCATGCCGTCGACGGGATGACGGCCATGGCTTTCCACATCCACCAACAGCGCGTCCTCGCCGTGCCACCGTGCCACCGCGCCGGCCAGGCCAGCCAGCAGGACTTCGTGCGCCCCGCAGTGGAACACCCCCGGAGCCCGCCCCACGAGGACCGACGTCTCCGCCTTCGGCAGGGCCCACGACCGCGAGCGCACAGCACCGCTCGCATCCTGGCCTGTGGTCAGCGCGCGCGCACCGACCGGCTGATCCTCCTGCGAGACGATCGCCTTCCACGCCGCCAACTCGCCGACCCGCTCCGCGGAGACCGCCCACTGCTCCAACAGACCTGCCCACCGCCTGAACGACACCCCTACGGGTTCCACCACCGGCTCCCGCCCGGCGGCCACCGCCTCGCAGACGGTCTGCAGATCCGGCAGCAGGACCCGCCACGACACCCCGTCGACCGCCAGGTGATGCACCACCACCACCAACCGCCCCAGCCGATCAGGCCCCGCGTCCACCCATACCGCCTGCACCACCACACCCGCCGCGGGATCAAGCCGCTCCACCGCCTCCCGCGCGGCGTCCTCAACGACCTCATCCAGCGGACGTCCAGCAGCCGCCACGCGCGTAATCAACCCGGACGGATCCACCGACCCGGGCTCACCCACCACCAACCGCCCCGGCTCCACCCGCACACGCAACATGTCATGTGCGTCCATCAGCGCCGCCAGCCCCGCCGCCAGCACGTCCTGCGTCACATCCGGCGGCGCACCCACCACCGCCCACTGGGCGAACCCCGCCCCTACCACCCCATCCCCCAGCATCCGCATGACCGGCGTCCACTCGACACCACCCACACCATCGGCCGCGAGGGAACGATCACTGTGCGGCAGCGGCGATCGGGCCGCAAGGCGCGCGAGCCGCTCCGGCGTCCTGCACTCGAAGACATCCCGCGAGGTGAACCTCAAACCGGCATGGCGTGCCCGCGACGCCAGCTGCATCGAGAGGATCGAATCCCCACCCAGCTCGAAGAAGCTGCTCTCCGCACCGACCCGGTCGACACCGAGCACCTCGGCGAAGAGGTCGCACAACACCCGCTCGGCCTCCGTGACCGGCTCCCGTCCCGCCCCCGCGGCGGCGAAATCGGGATCGGGCAGCGCGCCCCGATCGATCTTCCCGTTCGCCGACACCGGCAGCGCGTCAAGGGCTATCACCGCCGCGGGCACCATGTGCTGAGGCAACCGGGAGGCAAGCCCCTCGCGCACCGCGCGCGGATCGATGTCGCTCGGGGAAACATAGGCAAGGAGTCGGTCCGCGCGGACGGTCACCGCGGCTTGGGAGACCCCTGGGTGGTCGGACAGAGCCGACTCGATCTCGCCGGGTTCGATCCGGAACCCACGGACCTTGACCTGGTCATCGGCCCGTCCGGCGAACACCAACTCACCCTGGCTCGTCCAGTACGCCAGATCCCCTGTCCGGTACATCCGCTCGCCAGGGGCGGACGGATCAGCCACGAACCGCTCCGCCGTCAGCCCCGCGCGCCCCAGATAGCCGCGGGCCAACCCGATTCCGGCCACGTACAGCTCACCAGTGACCCCTGGCGGCAACGGAAGCAGGAACGCGTCCAGCACATAACAACGGCCTCCCGCGATCGGCGTCCCGATCGGGACCACATCCCGGCCCGCCGCCAGCGGCGTACTCATCGCCGCGCATACCGTGGCCTCGGCCGGCCCATAGGCGTCGATCAAGCGCCGCCCCTTGGACCAGCGGTCCACCAGGCTCGGCGGGCATGCCTCGCCCGCCACTACCACCGTCTGCAGCTCGTCCGGCAAGGCGTCGGCCGTGCCGAGGACCGACGGCGGAACCGTCACATGCGTGGCCTGCCACCGTTCCAGCGCCTCGGTCAACGACACCTGCGGCGGCAGATCCCGCGCCGGTGCCATGACCAGCGTCGCCCCCGACAGCAAGGCCATCAACACCTCCGACACCATGGCGTCGAAGCCGAGGGCCGCGAACTGCAGGACCCGTGACGAGCGCGACACACCGAACCGGTCGATCTGCGCCGCCGCCAGATTGCCGAGCCCCGCGTGGGAGACGACGACCCCCTTCGGAGCGCCCGTCGAGCCCGACGTATACATCACGTACGCCGCGTCACCCGGGCCCACCTGCGGCAACTCCGCGTCCGAGCCCCCCGCCGGATCGGCCTCGCCGACCACTACCAGTCGATCCGCGAACTCCTTCGGCACCGCCGACCGGGTGGTTCCCCCACACACCACCGACACCGGATCGGCATCGTCCAGAATCCACTTCACGCGTTCGGCCGGATACGCCGGATCCACCGGAACGAACGCACCACCCGCCAAGGACACGCCCAGTATCCCGACCAGCCACCACGACGACCGCTCCACCACCACGGCCACCCGGCGCTCCGGCCCGACCCCGCGAGCCCGCAGCACAGCGGCCAGGCCCACCGCCCGGTCCCACAACTCCCCGAACGACAGCTCACCCTCACCGTCCACAACGGCCACGTCGTGCGACCGCTCCGTCACCACCCGCCTGACCAAGGCCGGCCATGGTTCGCCCACCGCCAACGCCGGGTGCGCGTCATGCACCTGGCCCTCGGCCACACCGACCCGCCCCACCAGTCCGGACGGATCAGCGACCAGCGCGGCGAGCGCATCGACGAACCACTGCAGAGCCGACTCGGCAACGCTCTGTCGGATCTGCCCGTGCCAGTAGCTGAGCTGGATCCGGAAACGATCTCCCGGGATGATGCCGAGGGTCAGCGGATAGTGGGTCCCCTCGACGGTGCCGAGATACGTGAATTGGCCTGCGAACTCGCGCGGATAGTTCTCGAACACCAGCAACGTGTCGAATGCCGCGCCGGAGCCGGCCGACTTCTGGATCTCCGGCAGCCCCAGATGCTGATGCGGGATCAGGGCCGTCTGCCGGTGCTGCAACTCGGTGAGCATGTCTATGACCGATTGCCCGCCGTCCAGTGGGGCCCGGACCGGCACCGTGTTCATCATGAGGCCCGGCATCGACTCCACGCCCGGGAGCACCGCGGGACGGCAGGCGACCGTGGCGCCGAAGACCACATCGGTCCGCCGCAGAAGTCGCGCAAGCACCATCGCCCACGCGCCCTGCACCACCGTGTTCAACGTCAGACCGTGGTCGCGGGCCAACCGCGTCAGCCGGGTGTGCAGATCCGTCGGCAGGTGGACGACGCGGTGGCCGTAGTCCGCCGCGGGAGCCGCTGTCGCGATGAGCGCCGGCTCGTCCAGACCGGACAGCTCCGCCCGCCAAGCCGCACGTGCCGCATCCTTGTCCTGCCGGTCCAGCCAGGCCAGGTAATCCCGGTAGGAGGCCGAACCCGCCCGTTCCGGGAGCTGCCCACCGGCCGTGTACGCCTTGGCCGCCTCGTTGAGGATGACCGCCACCGACCAGCCGTCGATCAGGGTGTGGTGGATGACGGCCAGCAGGCGGTGCCGGTCCTCGGCGATCCGCATCAGCACAAGGCGGGCCAGCGGAGCCTCGGTGAGATCTAACCGCTTCTCCTGTTCCCGTTCGACCAGGGCGTCGACGGCCGCATCGACATCGCTCGCACCCGTCAGATCCACCTCCTGCCACGGCAAGGTGACGTGCCGGTGGACGACCTGCACCGTCTTGCCCGACGGGAGTCGATGGAAGCTCGGTCGAAGCTGGGCGTGTCGAGCGAAAACCGCTTCCCATGTGGCCCGCAGCCGGGCCGTATCCAGCTCTCCGTCCAGCTCCACGAGCCAGTGCACCTGGTAGATGTCGCGACCCTGATCACCAAGGCCATGGTCATCGAGGGTCGACTGGAAGAGCAACCCCTCCTGGAGCGGTGCAAGGGGCCAGACCTCCTCCGCCTCCGCGTCGACGATCGCAAGCTCCGCCTCGTCCTGCGCGGTCAGGGCGATCAGCGGCCGGTCGGTGGGGCGAGAAGCCGGTACGGCACGCGCCACGGCCGCGAGGCGTGCGGGGGTCTGCTCCTGAAGGATCTGGACGGGTGTCAGCAGCAGGCCGGCTTTGAACGCACGTGCCGCCATGCGCATCGTGACGATCGAATCTCCGCCCAACTGGATCAAGCTGTCGTCGACACCGACGCGTTCCAGGCCGAGCATCTCGGCGAAGAGATCGCACAGGACGCGCTCCGCCTCGGTCACGGGTTCACGGCCGGTAGTACTCGCCGCGAACTCGGGCGCGGGCAACGCCGCTCGGTCCACCTTGCCGTTGCCGGTCAGTGGCAGCGCGTCCAGCACGATCACCGCGGCCGGAATCATGTGCTCCGGCAGTTCCGTCCCGAGGCGCTCGCGGATGAGATCGGGATCCGTGTCCCCGTCCGCCACCACATAGCCGATCGGGCGCCCGTCGATCGCCACCAGCACGGCGTCGTGGACGCCCGGCTGAGCCGTCAGCGCGGCCTCGATCTCGCCGGGCTCGATCCGGTATCCGCGGATCTTCACCTGGTGATCGACCCGGCCCGCGAACAGCAACTCACCGTCCGCGGTCCACTGGGCGAGGTCCCCGGTCCGGTACATCCGCCCACCCGTCACCTGATCACCGCCACCCTCAAAGGCGCTGTCGGGTGCGTACGGATCCGCCACGAACCGCTCCGCCGTCAGGCCCGGCCGGTTCAGGTAGCCGTCCGCCAGACCGGCACCGGAGAGGTACAGCTCACCGACCACACCCGGCCCCACGGGCCGCAGCGACTCATCGAGCACCTGGGCCCGGCGGCCCGGCAGCGACCGTCCGATCGGCAGCGTCGGCTCCATCACGTCACCAGGCTCGAGCACATGCCACGTCGCCCACACCGTCGCTTCGGTCGGGCCGTACAGGTGCCGGATCCGCGCTCCGGGACAGGCATCCCGCACCCTTTGCACCGCGTGCGCGGGCACCAGGTCGCCACCGGTCTGCACCTCATGGAGCCCCGCGAACGACTCCGGCGACTCCTCCGCCACCGCGCGGAAGTTCCCGGCGGTCAGATACACCCTCGTCAACCCGGCCGCGACCAACTCCCGCAGGCGCCGGGCATCCACCGGCCCCGGCCCGGCGATCATCACCCGGGCGCCCCACGCCAGCGGCACCCAGATCTCGAACATGGAAGCGTCGAACGCGTACGGCGCGTGCATGAGGACCGCGTCGCCGGGTTCCATCGCCCAGCCGGAACTCTCCACCAGCTCCACCAGGCTGCGATGCGGGACGGCCACCCCCTTCGGGGTGCCCGTGGAGCCGGAGGTGTACATCACGTAGGCCAGATCGCCCGGGTGCACCGTGACCGCCGCCGCGTCGTACGCGCCGTCGTCCGTGGCGTCGTCCGTGGCGGCGTCCCACTCGATCGACTCGATCCCGTCCGGTACGCCGTCGCGCGCCGCGACCGAGCACACCATCAGGGACACCCTCGCGTCCGCCACCATGAACGCCACCCGCCTCGCCGGGTAGGCGGCGTCCACAGGTACGTACACCGCCCCCGCCTTCCATACGGCGAGCAGTGCCACCAGCAGGTCGGCCGAACGGTCCATCATGACCGCGACGCGGTCGCCGCGGCGGATGCCCCGACTGATCAGGCGCCCGGCAAGCCGGCCCGCGTGCTCATCGAGTTGCCGGTACGTCAGAACCCGGTCGCCGTCGACGACGGCCACCGCATCGGGCGTCCGGTCGACATGCGAGGCGAACAGCTCAAGGACCGTAGGTGTGGCCTGCGCTGTGGAATTCATCGTTCTCCTTCACGAACCGCCTGATGCACCGACCGGAGTGTGTCGTCCGGTCCGGGCCCGGTCCCGAGTCCGGCGGGCTCGGCGCCGTTGTCTCCCGGCTTGACGAACTGCGTGTGATAGAGCTCGGCATAGAGGCCACCCTCGGCCAGCAACTCTTCGTGCGTCCCGTGCTCGCGGACCTGTCCGTCGTCGATCACGAGAATCTGGTTGGCCTCGCGGATCGTGGACAACCGGTGGGCGATCACCAGCGAGGTACGGCTGCGCAGGGCGGTCTTCAGTGCCCGCTGGACGGCGGCCTCCGACTCGGAGTCCAGGTGCGCGGTGGCTTCGTCAAGGACGACGACCGAGGGTGCCTTCAGGAGCAGCCGGGCGATGGCCAGTCGTTGCTTTTCCCCGCCCGACATGCGGTAGCCGCGATCGCCCGAGACGGTGTCGAGCCCATTGGGGAGGGATGCGATCAGATCCCAGATCTGGGCCCCTTTGCATGCCTCGATCAGCTCGTCCTCGGTGGCACTCGGGCGAGCGTAGAGAAGGTTCTCCCGGATCGTGTCGTGGAAGAGGTAGGTGTCCTGGCTGACCACTCCTACCGTTTCGCGGAGCGAGTCGAAGGTGAGGTCCCGCAGGTCGTGTCCACCGACGCGAACGGTCCCTGAGTTCGAGTCGTACAGCCGGGACACCAAGTGACTGATGGTGCTCTTGCCCGCGCCGGACGGGCCGACGAGCGCGGTGAGGGTTCCGGCCCGCACGTGAAAGCTCACGTCGCGCAGGACATCCGGCGTCGCTGTCCCGCGCTCGCGATCGGTCCGCAGATGCTCCAGGGATGCAAGTGAGACCTCGTCCGCGGTGGGATAGCGGAACGACACATGCTCGAACTCGACGTCCGGCGCCACGTTCTTCGCGAGCGCGACCGCATCGGGGCGTTCCTGGATCAACGGCTTCAGGTCGAGCAGTTCGAAGACCCGGGAAAAGCTCACCACGACGGTCTGCGCGATCTGCTGCATCCCGGACAGCTGGGTGATCGGCCCGAACAGTCGCTGGAGCAGGGTGGCGATGGCGATCAGCGTGCCGAGCTGGAAGGCCCCGTCGAGCACGAGCCCGCCACCGACCCCGTAGACCATCGCCGTGGCGAGCGAGGCCATCAGCGTCATCATCACGAAGGCCATCCGGCCCCAGACGGAAAGGTTGACGCCGATCTTGCGGATCCTGTCGGCACGATCCGCGAATTCCGCCATCTCCTCGTCCGGACGGCCGAAGAGCTTGGAGAGCATCGCCCCTTGTACGTTGAACCGCTCCTGCAGTTGTCCGCCGAGGCCGGCGTTCTCGTCCATCTGCCGTCGGGTGCGCCGCTGTATCACCTGCCCCACGCGAATCCAGGGAACGATGAATATCGGGACCAGCGCCAGCGTGATGAGGCCGACAAGCCACGACAGGTAGAACAGCTCGGCCAGCACCACTACGACCATGACCGCGCTGGTGGCCGCCATCAGCAGGCCGCCGAACTGCTGCTGCGCCATGATCAGTTCGGTGTGCAGCCGGCCGACGAGCACCCCCGTCTGGGTGCGGGTGAAGAACGCGAGCGGCAGCCGCCGGACGTGGTCGAGCGCCTGGACCCGCAGGTCGTAGGTGACCACCTGCCCGATCCGTCCGGAGATGTAGGCGGACACCAGCGACAGCCCCGCGCCCAGCAGGGCAAGGCCGGTGGCCAGGCATGCCGTCAGGATCACGACCCCGCGATCGTTCTTGACGATGCCGTTATCGACAAGCTCCTTCAGCAGCAAGGGAGTTGTGGCGACGGCAAGCGCCTCCATCGTGGCGACTACGACGAAGAGCGCCACCATGCGGCGGTGCGGGCGAAAGTAGGTGAGCACACGGCGCACCGTCCCCGGGTGGATCGTGGTCTGCCAGGGATCGGGATCGTCATCGCTCTTGTTCACCCCCTGGTAGCGCAACACCATTTCCACGCGGGTGCCCCTCTCACACGGCTCTCAGACGGCTCACGAAGTCAGCGAAGCTCAATCGTGCTGAACCAAGCCGATGTCCACGAGTGAGTCCAACTGAAGATTCCGGGCACTTGGACGCATCTGCCGGCGTCGGTACCGCAAGGCTGCCGCGGCACGGGGGACCACCGCGATCGCCCAGGTGACGGTCTGCGAGCCGCCACGAGCAAGGCCCCGGGCCGACGGCCCGGGGTGCAGGTGCAGGTGCGGGAAGTCGCCGTACCGCAGGTCATCGGACTCGGCACCGGTTATATCTCCGCTTCCCCACGGATCGCCAGCGACCAGCTCTGCCTCGACCGCTGCCGGTGGGCGCCGGGCCGTGGGGGACGACACTCCTCACGGTGTCGCGCTGATCAGGATTCCTCGTCCCGCGTGGAAGCGCTCGAATACGTGCATGGGCAGCGATGCGGAGTCCGCATTGTGGGAGTAGCCCGACGGATTGTGGAACCGCACCGTCCCGCCATGGGCCTCATGAACCAGCACAAGATGCCCTCCCCGTCGGGGTGTGCAGGTGCTTGGGTCACGAATCTCAGGGGACACGGAAGCGATCAGGGCTTGCCCGGGACGCACCGCTCGGGCGGATTCCTGGATCGGCGTGTGCTCGACCAGTTGGCAGGTGAATCCGAAGTGTGAGCTGACCCAGGCCATGAATGGCCGGTAGATCAGTCCCTGGACCTTTCCTTGGGGTTTCACTACGTAGCAGCCCCAGTCGAGGGCCCGCGAAAGGAGTTCACGCATCGACAGCCGGATGTCCGTCCAGCCGTGGAGCAGGGACTGCAGGCATGCCAAGCCGCAGACTTTGCGGGACCAGAACAGGTACTCCTCACGCGAGTGGTATCCGTCGGCGGTCCAGTCGTGCAGGTGCGAGGGATCTGTGTGCCTCAGGAAGACGTCGAGCCTCGCTGGGGCGGCACGCCGCATGACGACTTCGTCGTTCCGGTCCAGGCTTCCCCACTGTGATATGTAAGGGAGGCTTCCGTCATGTGATGGGAAAGTCGAAATAGACATCTGCGTAAGGCTCGCTTTCCAGCGTGTAGTGCCACCACTCGCAGGCGTAGCGAGCAAATCCGCAGTCCTCCATGATGGAGCAGAGGTGCTCGCGGTTCTCCGCTTCGATGGCACTTATTCCTTCTGCTCCATGATGTGAGATCGAGTCCATGAGGTCATGGCCACCACCCATGCAGGCATTTTCTCCGGTGGCAAGGGTGTAGAGCGTCAAGTCGACGGAACTGCCGCGGCTGTGGCCCGAGTTGGCGGCCACGTAGCCCTTGTCGAAGAGCTCGGACCTGTCGATATTGGGGTAGTGGCGCTGCTTTGTCCGGCCGTCCTCCGACTGTTCCGACCAGCGCCGGAAGCAGTCGACGGCGCGTTGTGGACGGTATCCGTCCCAGACGAGCAAGCCGAAGCCGCGGGACGCGGCCTTTTCCTGCGCTCGCCCCAGGGCCGCGCACAAGGCTCTGGTGCCGACTATCCGATTCACCAGGTATCCGTCCACCGGCTTTCCGGTGAAGTTGTCCCGGGTGGCGTACTTGGCATCCCAACGGATACCGGGCACAAGGTCGTCCAGGTACGCGAAGTCGCTGTTCATCGCTTCTTCTGATGCAGCGTCATGGACACGAGTCGGTCGATGACGTCGGAAAGCGGCATTCCCGCGGCGGCCATCATCCGGGGATAGCGGCTGTAGGAGGTCATGCCGGGAAAGGTGTTGACTTCGTTGAGTACCACCTGGCCGTCATCCTGGAGGAACATGTCCACGCGGGCGAGCCCCTGGCAGCCCAGTGTGCGGTAGATGGTCTTGGCACTCTCCTGGACGAACCGGCGCGATTCTTCGGAGATGTCGGCGGGAACGATGAACGCCGAGTTCTCCGAACCAGTCTCGGGTGACTCCTCCTGATGGATCCTGAAGAACCCGTGGGAGAGGGCGACGCGGTCCACCTCACCCGCGATCGGGTTGGCGGGGTCCCCCAGGATCGCGCAGCCGATCTCGCTCCCGGCCACCGCCTCTTCGATCAGGACCTTCGAGTCGTACTGCCGCGCGTCCTCCAGCGCACTCGGCAAGTCCTCCGCTCCGGCGACTTTGCTGACGCCGAAGGACGAGCCCGAACGGGCCGGCTTCACGAAGACGGGGTAAGGAAGCCGGTCGGCGTCGACCTTCTCGTCCGCCGCGACCACCCAGAAATTCGGCGTGGCGATGCCCGCGCTCTTGGCGACGGTGTAGGTCAGGGACTTGTCCATGCATATGGCGGAACTCTGGATGTCACAGCCCGCATAGGGGATGCCGGAGAGTTCCAACAGGCCCTGGATCGAGCCGTCTTCGCCGAATGTGCCATGCAGGACGGGCAGCACGAGGTCCAGACGGATCACTTCGAATCGGTCCTGTTCCAGGACGAGCAGTCCGTGAACGCTCCGGTCGGGTGACAGCATGACCGGCCGAGCGTCGGTGCTCTCCCAGTCTGTGCCAGGGGAGTCACAGAGCTGCCAGGCACCGGACTGCGTGATGCCGATCCAGTACGGCTCGTATTTACCGGTGTCGAGGTTCTTTGCGACCTCTTGGGCGGACTTGACGGAGACGGGGTGTTCTTCGGAAGAGCCCCCGAAGATGACGCCGATCTTCAACCTGTCCATGTTTTCCCGCTTTCGAAGTCGAGGCAGTTGATGAGGCTGTTTCTGATGGTGTCGCTCAGCGCGTGGTCGGTGTAATAGGCCGTGTGCGGGCTGATGAGCACATTCGGCAGCTCCTGTAGTCGCAACAGCTGGCGGTTCTCTATGGGCTGGTTCCGGCAGTCGGTGTAGAAGATTCCTTCCTCACCGTCGAGGACGTCCAGCGCCGCGCCGCCCAACCTGCCGCTCTCCAACGCCGAAAGAAGGGCTTCGGTATCGACGAGTGGCCCGCGTCCGGTGTTGACGATGAACGCGCCGTGTTTCATCTGGTCGATACGTCGGCGATCGACGAGATGGCGGGTTTCCGCGGTGAGCGGAGTGTGGAGCGTCACGATGTCGCTGTGCCGAAGCAGCTCGTCGATCGGCGTGTAATCAGCGGCGGTCTTGGGGCGGTTGTCGTAGGCCAGCACGCGGCAGCCGAAACCTCGCAGCCGGTCGATGACCGCTGAGCCGATACGCCCCGTGCCGACCACTCCGACCGTCAGGTCGCGCAGCTCTTTTCCGCGTGTCTCACTCAGCCGGTAGTCATGAGCATCGGTGCGGCGGACGGTGGCCTTCGCATGGCGCACTGCCATCAGCATCAGCATCAGCGTGTAGTCGGCAACGCTGTCGGGAGAATATGCCACGTTTCCGACAGCGATACCGACGCTGTCCGCGTAGCTCACGTCGATGTGGTTGCATCCGACGCTTCGTGTGGAGAGATACTCCACACCGGCGCGGCTCAGTGCGCTGAGCGTGGCACGGGTGACGCGCGTCTTGTGGCCGATGCTGATGCAGCGGTTCCCGACTGCCAGGTCGATATTGGCCTCAGATACCGGTTCCTTCGTGATGGTTGGCACCATGCCAAAGCGAGACGCCATCTTTCGGAAGAGCAGGGCCTCATCCTGCTCGCACCCATAGACTGTGATTCCCGTCGTCGAGACAGTCCCTGAGGACGACACCGGTGCTCGGGTGCGGCACGCCGCCGCTCGTGTTGGTCCGCTGGAGCTCATGCCTACCAGTCAAGAGAGCATGGTGTTGCCAGCGCGTATGCGTTTTTTGATACGCCGACGATATGTCGCCGGCCGACACCCCGCGAGAGCATGGCTGCGGCTGGTCGACCGCACCGGCTTCGCCCGTGGGATCGACCGGCCGCGCCGGTAGCGGTCGGCAGCATACATATCGTCGGCGTATCGAAAACTGCATACGCGGCGGCAACACCACGCTCCCTTGACTGGCAGCCATGAGTTCCAGCGAATCAGCCTCTGCCATCCTCTGCCTCGCCGACCCTTGCGCGGTCCGGGCATGATCCCCCTCAGCCTCGATGAGATCGCCACAGTCGTCGGCGGGACGGTCGCGGGCGACGGCGCCGTGACCGTGACCGCTCCGGCCGTGCTCGACGGTCGGCAGGCCGAGCCGGGCGGCCTCTTCGTCGCCTTCGCCGGCGAACACGTCGACGGCCACGACTACGCCCTCCAGGCCGGCCGGGCCGGCGCGGTGGCCGTGCTCGGCTCCCGGCCCACGGCGCTGCCAACCGTCGTGGTCGAGGACGCCCAGGCCGCGTTGCAGGCACTCGCCATCCACGTCGTGGCACGGCTGCGCGACGGCCTGACGGTCGTCGGGGTGACCGGATCCCGCGGCAAGACCAGCACCAAGGACCTGCTGACGGCCGTGCTGTCGAGCGCCGCGCCGACGATCGCCACGATCGGCTCGCTCAACAACGAACTCGGCGTGCCGCTCACCATGCTGCGTGCCAACGCGGCCACCCGGTTCCTCATCCTTGAGATGGGAGTCCGCCGCATCGGCGACATCTCCAAACTCACCGGCCTGGTCGCGCCCGACATCGGTGTCGTCCTCAACGTCGGCCAGGCCCACCTCAGCCACCTCGGGTCACGCGAGACGATCGCCCGGGCCAAGGGCGAGCTGGTGCAGGGTCTTGCGCCCGGCGGCACCGCGGTCCTGAGCGCCGACGATCCCCGGGTGGTCGCGATGCGCTCGCTCACCGACCGCCCGGTGCTGACGTTCGGCCGGGCGGAACACGCCGACGTACGCGTACGCGACGTGGTCCTCGACCGGCTCGCCCGGCCGTCCTTCACCCTGCGGACCGCCGCCACCTCCGCTCGCGTCGAGCTGCCGCTCGTAGGCACTCATCAGGCGCTCAACGCGTCGGCTGCCGCGGCGGCGGGGCTGGCGGCCGGCGTCTCCCTCGATGGGGCCGCGGCGGCACTGCCCACGGTCTCGCTGTCGCAGTGGCGCTTGGAACTGCGTGACCTCGTCGGCGGCGCGACACTGCTCGACGACTCCTACAACGCCGACCCCGACTCGACCCGCGCCGCCCTGGACACGCTGGCGGCGATCGAGGGCGGACGCCGCATCGCCGTCCTCGGCGAAATGCTCGAACTCGGCGACGGCAACGAGGCCGAGCACCGCGCCATCGGGGAGTACGCCGCCTCCCGGGCCGACGTGGTGGTCGCGGTCGGCGCCCGGCCGATCGCCGCCGGTGCCGGAGAGCGGGCGGTAGCGCTGGCCGACAACGCCGCGGCCGTCGAGTGGCTGCGCGGTCGGCTCACCGCCGGCGATGTGGTGCTCGTCAAAGCCTCCCGCGGGGCACGCCTCAACGAAGTCGCCGCCGCGCTCGCCTCCGAACCCTACGACGTGCTGGTAGATCGCCCCATGGACGACAGGTAGGAGCGGCTGCCGTTCGTCAGGCGTACTCGCCCTGTGTTTGTGCGTGCGCTGACGCGGCGGGGAGGTGCACCGTGACGCGGAGCCCGCCGGCGGGGCGGGGGGTGAGGGTGAGGGTGCCGTCGTGTGCCTGGGCGATCGTCTTGACGATCGCCAGGCCGAGCCCGACACCCGCGTGGCGGCTGCTGTGGATGCGTTCGGTGCCGCGCTGGAATGGCTCGGTGAGTGTCGAGACCAGCTGTGAGGTGAGCTTCTCGCCGGTGTTCTCGACCGTGAGCACAACCGTGCTGGGGCAGACGCTGGTATGCACCCATACGACGCCCTGTTCAGGCAGGTTGTGGCCGATCGCGTTGTGCAGAAGGTTCATGACCATCTGGAGCAGGAGCGCCGGTGAGCCGATGGTGGTGCTCACGTCGCCGGAGGTTTCGAGGGTGACGCCATGCTTTTCCGCCAAGGGGAGAAGCGTTTCAGTGGCTTCTTCCGCCAGGAGGGACAGGTCGACGTGTTCCCTGGTGAGTGACCGCTGGTTGGCGCGGCTGAGCAGGAGCAATGCTTCAGTGAGGTCGATGGCCCGGGTGTTGACCACGCGGAGGCGCTCGACAAGCTCGCCGGTGTCGCGGTTCGGATCGTTGCGGGTCGCGTCGAGAAGCGTCTGCGTGACCGCCAGCGGGGTGCGCAGTTCGTGCGAGGCGTTGGCCGCGAATCGCTGCTGTTCGGCGACATGGGCTTCGAGCTTCGCCAGCATGGTGTCGAAGGAGTCGGCGAGTTCGCGGAACTCATCTCGGCGGCCGGGCAGCCGGATCCGGTGGGAGAGCGGGCCGTTCGCCACTCTGCGGGTGGCGTCGGTGATGCGTATCAGCGGGGCGAGCATCCGGCCGGCCAGAATCCACCCGCCCACGAGACCAAACACCAACAGGAATGCCAGCGCCAGGATTCCCGCCGGGACGAAGACGACTGGGCCGAAATTGCTCGGGTTGAAGACGCGTAGGAAGTCGGACCCATCGGGGACCGACAGGCTGTTCGACCTTCCCCGTAGAAGGAATACCCACACGGCGGCGAGCAGCAAGGCGCCCGCGATCACGAGGAATCCGGCGTAGCTGAGGGTGAACTTGAGGCGGACGCTCAGCCCTTGACGCCTATCCACGCACCGCTCCCCGGTCATCGGCGTCCGGGCCTGCGTCGATGCGGTAGCCGACCCCGGGCACGGTGGCGATCAGCCAGGGTTCGCCGAGGCGTTTGCGCAGGGCCGAGACCGTGATGCGCACGGCGTTGGTGAACGGGTCGGCGTTCTCGTCCCACGCTCGCTCCAGCAGCTCCTCCGCGCTCACGGCACCGCCTTCGGCAGCGACGAGGACTTCGAGCACAGCGAACTGCTTCCTGGTCAGCGCGATGTAGCGGCCCTCGCGGTAGACCTCGCGGCGGAACGGATCCACACGCAAGCCCGCGATCTCTCGCACAGGTGGCCTGCTGTGGGCCCGCCTGCGGTCGAGTGCTCTGAGCCTGAGCACGAGTTCGCGGAGGTCGAAGGGCTTGGTGAGGTAGTCGTCGGCGCCGATCTCGAACCCGGTGGCCTTGTCGTCGAGCCGGTCGGCGGCGGTCAGCATGAGGATCGGCATGCCGCTGCCGGAGGCGACGATGTGTTTGGCGATCTCGTCACCGGTAGGTCCGGGGATGTCCCGGTCGAGGACGGCGATGTCGTAAGCGTTGGTGCTCAGCAGTTCCAGAGCGGTATCACCGTCACCGGCGGTGTCGGCCGCGATCGCTTCCAGGCGCAGCCCATCGCGAATGGCCTCTGCCATGTAGGGCTCGTCCTCGACGACTAATACGCGCATGGACTGATGCTACGAGTTGGTGCATATCGTCGCTATATCGAAAACTGCATACGGGCCGGCAACATCACGCCCCCTTGACTGGAGGCATGAACGAGCCACACGTTATCCCACTTCGGCCCCGTGACCGGCTGTTCTCCGTACTCGCGGTGGTGCTCGCCGTGCTCCTGCTCCCCGTCGCGTTCGTCCGCGATCCCAGCCGTGCCCGTGAACTGGCCTGCCACTGGGCGTTGGGGATCCGATTTCCCGCCGAGGACCTCACCGGGCTCACCGACGGTGCCAGGGCGGCGTTCACCGCCGCACGCGCTGCGGCGCTCTGGCGCCACGGGCAGCTCGTCGGCCTCACGTCGGGATACCGCGATCCCCTCGCCCAGCAGCGGTTGTTCGACGAGGAGGTGCGCCGCGTCGGCTCACCGGCCGCGGCCCGGATGTTCGTACTGCCACCGGCGGAATCCAGGCACGTCCAGGGCACCGCGCTGGATGTGCGCCCGTTCGAAGGCGCGCGCTGGCTCGAGGAACACGGTGCCCGCTACGACCTCTACCGCATCTACGACAACGAGTGGTGGCACTTCGAATACCGCCCGGACGCCGACGTGCCACCACCGACCCAGGAGATCCGCGATGCTCTGCAAGTTCGTTGACGAGGGGCAGCGTGCGAAGCGCCTGGAAGGGCGTCTCCAGGCCGCGCGGCACCGTGCCTTCGTCGGACGAAAGGAAGAGCTCGCCGCGTTCGAGGAGGCGCTGTGCACCGGCGGCCGGGTGCTGCTCGTTCATGGCCCCGGTGGTGTCGGCAAGTCGGCGCTCCTTGGCCGCTTCGCCCAACGGGCCGCAGCAGCCGGATCGCACCCCACTGATCCTGGACGGGCGGAATCTCAAGGAGTCCCCCGCGGCCTTCGTGGCCGAGGCCGGGGCGGTGCTCGCCGACGAGCGCGCGGTGCTGCTGATCGACACCTTCGAGCGCGTGCAGGGCCTGGAGCGCTGGCTGAGCGAGCAGTTCCTGCCGGTGCTGCCGACCGGCGCGCTGGTGGTGATGGCCAGCCGCATACCCCCGGACATGATGTGGCAGGCAGACCCGGGCTGGGCCGGCGTGGTGCAGATCATCGAGCTGGGCGATATGGGGCGCATGGACGCCGCCGCGCTGCTGGACTCCCGCGGTGTGGCCGGTGAGCTGCACGAGCCGCTGCTCACCTTCGCCAGCGGGCACCCGCTTGCCCTGTCGCTCGGTGCCGCTGCACCTGCCGGCCAGGATGCCGCCAGCAGCACCGCGGTGGCGGTCAGTGACAGCGCCGCCGGCTCGCACTGGACGCCTGCCCATGATGTGTTGGCCACCCTGCTCGACCAGCTCGTCGGTGAAGTGCCCAGCCCGGCGCACCGGCATGCCCTGGAGGTCTGCGCGCACACGTACATGTCCACGCAGGACGTGCTGCACGCGGCGCTGCCTGGCGAGGACGCGGCGACGCTGTTCTTCTGGCCGCGGCGGCTGCCGTTCGTCGAGCCGGGCCCGTTCGGGTGGTATCCACACGACGTCGTCCGTGAAATCCTCGAAGCCGACCTGCGCTGGCGCGACCCGCGGGGCTACGCCGACATGCACCGGCGTATCAAGGCCTGCCTCACCCAGCAGATCCGTGCCGCCGAGGACGCGGACGTGTTCGGGGCCGTCGGTTCGCTGTTCTACCTGCACCGCGGCGATGGCCGGAGAGCAGAGCCGCACGTGTGGCTCGGTGCAGGCGAGGTGTATGAGGACGTCTTCCGTCCCGAGGACGCCGAGGACCTGCTGCGCCTGGCCATCGAGCAGGATGCGGGGGCTGTTGCCGCTGTCTCCCACTCGATGGCCCGGCAGGCGCAGGCGGACCCAGTCGTCGCCACGGCCTGAGCCACCGCCCGCGCCAACGCTCCGCTGCGGCCCGGCGAGCACTTGGCCGTCTACCGCAGCTGGGTGCGCGAGTGCCACCGGGGCTTCTCACCGATGATGAATCTGATCCAGTGGCGGGCAGTGGCCTGGTTCCTGCGCTCGCAACACTTGGCCTGGTCGTTCCTCGCTGTGCGCAGTGACGACCGCTCGAGCGGTCGCTACGAGTACTACAACATGCACGATCTCGGGGATCATGCGCAGGAAAGCGACGCCGAGTATGTCCTGACCGCGCACGACTGGCGGGCCGTGCCGACGCAGGTCTGGCTCGACCAGCTGCTGGCGACCGGTGCGCAGGAGGCCCCGGCCACGCACGAGCCGGAGCTGGTGGTGCTGTCACAGGAGGAGTTCAGAGACGCCATCCGCCAGGCTCTGCGCCACCTGCCGATACACGGGGAGCTGGCCGCCAACCCCCTCACCCGCACCAGGCTGCTCGCCGGCCAGGCCACCCCTGCCCGGGCGCTGCGCGAGCTGCTCGAAGACAGCATCCGCGACCTGGGTCGGGATCCGTGGGCGGGCAAGCCGCACCGCGCCCTCGACGTCACCTTCCTGCGTGGCGCCCCCACCCAGGAAGCCGCCGCCGAGCGCCTCGGCCTGTCCTTGAGCACCTACCTCCGTCACCTGAACGCCGGTATCGAACGCATCTCCGACGACCTCTGGCGCCGCGAACTCTGCGGGCCGGGCTGAGTGCGAAAGCAGCCGCCGCCTCCGCGTGTAGCCGGGCGCTTGGCAGCAACGGGATGACGGTGTCCTTGTCGGTGATCAGCAGCTCGATCTCGGTGCAGCCGAGTATGACGGCCTCGGCGCCCTGGGCTGCCAGGCCGACGGTCGTGCGCACGTAAGCATCCCTGGACTCCGGCCGCAACGCCCCGCGTATCAGCTCCTCGAAGATCACCAGGTGGATCAGCTAGCGCTGACCTCGCCGCCCACTGGACCTCGTCGTTGACCCGGCTGAAGGTGTTGCTGCAGATGAGGAGCAGTTCGGCCCCCATGGCCTCCAGGCTGACGCCCGCGCCGGCGAGCAGCTTGCCTGCCTCGGCCCACCGGCCGCGAAGATGAGGTCTTCGACGGTCGTGTAGTCGACTGACCCGATCAGGCTGTTGGCGGAATGGCTGCCGCCGAGGCGCTCGCGCACCCGCTGATTGATGACCTGGTAGTAAATGACCGTCGATTCCCAGCTCAACCCGCCGATCAGCCCGATCGTACGCATTGCCCTCCGTCACCACTCAACATCGGCGCCGCACACCTGTCGCGCATGGGCGGAGGGCTGGCGGACACGGCCGAGGCCAAGGGGAGCTGGTGGAGGCTCTGACGCCCAACGGGTACGCGCTGCTCAACGCCGACGGCCCGTACGTCATGGGCATGGCGGAGCGCACCAAGGCCCGGACCGTGCTGTACGGCCGGTCGCCGGGCACCAGTGTGCGAGCCAAGGAGGTGTGTCTGGGCGAGCAGGGCACGCAGGAGGGTGGTGGCGTGACGGACGTCCAGGCGGAGCTTGGTGAGGATGCGCCAGTTCTTCAGGTGGGCGAAGGCGTGTTCGCAGACCGCGCGGACGGACGCGATGAGCTTGTTGACCTGCTTCTTCGCCGACGTGAGCGGTTTGGTGCGGGCGGCCTTTAAACCGGTGATGACCACGGGGTTGTCCGCATCGTCGTCCAGGCCTGTGAAGCCGAGGTCGCCGATGGCGCCCAGCTCGTGGGCCCGCAGGCGCTCGACGAGGTGGTTGTAGCGGGCGGTGGTGATCTCCGAGGAGCGTCCCGGCCGGGCCGCGGACAGCCACAACAGGCGGCCCCTGTCGTCGGTGAGCGCGAGGAAGAGCAGGCCATGGGTCTTGTGTTTCCCGCTGTAGTTACGGCGGTTGTCCGCGCCGGTGCGGCGCCGGGTGCGGATGAGGGTGCCGTCGGCCAGGACGATGTGGCCGCCCTTTCGGATGACTTTCTTCAGCGCGCGCTGAAGACGCTCGGCCCGCGTGGCGAGCAGGCCGATCACCTCCATCACCCAGCGCCGCACCGTGGTGGCGGAGATGCGGTTGCCGCCCGCCATGTCGGCGAGCCGCTGGTCATGGCGGAGAACCGCGAGGACGATCGTGGCGATCTGCCCGGGCGGGAGCTTGCGCCACCGCGACCCGATCTTCTTCAGATGGCCGCGCAGCAGGTCACCGAGGAAGGTCAGGGTGGCCGGGGACAGCCGCAGACTGGACTGGTAGACAACCCTCTCAGTGCCCCTGGCGGGGCTGGTTTTGTTTGACATGCACGATCAACTGCCACTGGGAGCACGGACGTTACGGCTCGGGCCGTGTCCCGCGGGCGGCAGAACGGGCTCACAGTGTGGTGGTGAACTTCCCGTCGGCCAGCTTGCGCAGCCAGCCCCGCTCGGCCAACCGGTTCAGCTGCGAACGCATAGCCTCCGCACGGGCCCGCTCGGTGGAGATCCCCAGCCCATCGCAGACCTGTTTGACCATGACCGGCCCATCCGCCTGCCGCACCACCTTCATGATCCGCTGGTAGTCCGCGGGCAGCACCGCCTCATCGGCGCCGCGCTCGCGCTGCGGCACCAGCAGCACCGCACGGCCCGCAACCTGCCCGGTACCCCGGGAGGGCGTCGCTTCCCGCTCGGTTTCGGCGTGCAGCTGCTCGGCCAGCCGGCGTGCGACCCGCTCGGCGACGGTGAGCTCCTCCAACTCGTCGCGCACCTCCTGGAGCTGCTGGCTCAACTTCTCAGCCTGCAATTCCAGTTCGGTCCGGCGGGCCGCGATCAGCTCACGAAGCTCTGGTTTCGCATGCCCGGCTTCCACCTCACGGGGGTGCCGATGTAATTGGGGGTCTCGTGCCGACGTATTGGCTTGCTGGTGATCGTTTCGGGGTGTTCGGGGACGTCGTCAGGGCCGTGGTGGCGTCTTCGGGAGGGTGAGCGCCTGGTCGGGGTGGCGAAGGCGGGTCTTGTGCGCGGTTTTCTGCTGGCCGGGGCCGGTTCGGGGCAGCGTCGGGTGCCGCCGCCGGGGAGGGGCGTACGGGGTGGTGCGGTATGGGTGGACGCGGTGGGTGCTGGCGCTCGGTCAGGGGCCGTGCGGGGGTGTGTCGGGGGAGAGTGTGGGGTGGGTGTAGCCGCGCGGGGTCCAGGAGCCGTTCGGCGGTTTCTTGCGTCTGGGTGGGCGGCGGGTCGGCTCGCGTCCGTTCTGCGGGAGGGCTGCTTTCCAGTTGGTGATCTTGCGGGTGTTGGCGTGGGCGAGCTGGAAGGCCAGCAGGATCGATTGGGCGGCGTGTCCGCGTACGCGCCGGCCGCGGGCGTCGGCGATGTTCTCGAATGCCCCGTCCTTGGCGTGGCCGTTGCCGCCCTCGACGCTGGATCTTCCCAGGTGGTAGGCCTGCTGCCAGGCCGGGGTGCCGAACGGGAGGGGCTGCCAGTGCTTGGAGCCGGCCTCGGGTCCGATGGTGATCGAGCCCTGCGCGCACAGCTTCAGCGTCCCGCCGGGGCCGGGTTCGGGGTCCAGCAGCGGGGCCCCGGCCCGGTAGTGCTCAAGGCTTCTGGGCTTGAGGGGGCAGCGGACCGTGCCCGCCTCGGCGGGGCAGCGCCAGCGGCGGTAGCCGTCGGCGTCCGCGGCGCCCTTGGGGGCGAGGAGGAAGTCCTGCCGGGCTGTGATCCGCTCCACCCAGTCTTCGCGGGCCTGCTCGCGGGCTTTGGGGGCGTCGGCGGAGCCGAGCTCGCCGGCGGCGTCGATCTGCCGGTGCAGGGCGGGGGTGGCGTCCTTCAGTTCGGCCGGGGTGTGGGGGCAGGTCCAGGAGCCCTCCAGCAGACTCGCGCCGCCTGGGCCGGGTTCCTGGACGCCCAGCGCATCACGCGGGTAGTCGTAGACGGGGGTGAAGCCCAGCTCGCGGACGGGGAGTTGGAAGGTTTCGGGGACGCTGTTGTTGAACGCCCAGTCCGCTGCCAGTGTCCCGGCCGGGTAGCCGCGGCGGCAGGTGGCGTCGGCCAGGGCCCGCACGGCGCCTCCGCCCGGGTCGGCGCCGGGAACATTCGTGGACATCGCCAGGATGACCGCGGGCGGGCGGGTCCCGGCTGGCAGACCGGCCGCGGGGTGCAGGACGGTGGGCGCGACGATCTCAAGCGTGGTCTCGTAGCCGAACAGCATCTTGACGCGTCTGCTCCGCCGTGATCGCTTCTTCCCGGAGCCGGAGCCGGAGCCGGGAAGGGTGTCGGGGTCGTGGTGGTCGCCGTCGCGGACGTACCAGCCGGCGTCCGGGTCGGTCGCGGTGAGTGCTCCGGTGGTCTTCACCCCGCGGGCGAAGGTGGCGAACGCGGTGCCGTCCACCGCGCAGGATCCGGCCCAACCGGCCGTCAGGCAGGGGCGGACGGGGGTGAGGGAAGCCTCGAGGATCTGGTTGCAGACGGCGGTCAGCAGCTGCCGGGCCCGCTCGGCGCGCTCCGGGGCGTCGGCGTCCCGCAGCCGCTGGGCCTCCTCGCGGTCCAGGCGGCGGTTCTTCGGCAGCGGCGAGGGGTCGCAGACGGTCTCGATGTCGTGGAACAGGCGGCGCACCCGGCCTTCCAGGGCCTCGAAGGCCGAGGCGGTCTCGACGGCGGGAACGTCGGTGATACCGAGTCGCTCACGGGCCTGGGCGGGGATCCACCAGCCGAGGATGCGGGCGGCCTCGGCCAGATGCACGCGCTGCCCGCCGGAGCCGGCGCAGGCCAGGTGGAGGCCGACCAGCAGGCCGAGCACGGTGATCTTGCGTTCCGGGCCCGGCCCGCCGGAGTGGAGGTGCGGCGTGAGCAGGTCCGCCACCGGCCCCATCGCCTCTGCTGCGGCCTCGACCTGGGAAGAGGTGAAATGCCGCCGGATACCCGTAACCTCAGCACCCGGCGAGGCGTCCGCCTTCGACGACGACGAAGAAGAAGGTTCGTTGCCTGACGGGGTGTCGGGTTCGGTCACCGGTCAGCCGTTGCGCAGCTGGTCGGCGGCTTCGTCGGTATCCGGTCGCTGGAGGTGGCGCAGGATGCGGGTCAGGGCGCCGAGGTCGGTGATGCCGGCTGCGGCGGCCAGGACGGTCAGCGGAATCCGGGATTCGGCCAGTTCCTTGATCCAGCCGGCGCGCAGGCGTCTGGGCTGGGGGCGGGGGCAGCCGTCCGGGAGCCGCAGACTGCCGGTGACCTTGTGGACGATGCCGGTGCGTGCGAAGCAGGCGAGCAGGTAGACCACCTGACCGGTGTGGGCGTGGGCGCCTGGGCGAGGGTGTGCTCGAAGGCGCGGCGGACGATGACCATCCGCCGCTGGGTGCGGCCCCGCGCCGCGACGACGACCGCGGCGCCGGCCGGGCGTACGTCGTGCGCGCGGACGCGGGCGATCTCAGCTGCGGTCAGTCCTGCGCCGGCCCCGAGGGCGAGGAGGATTCTGGCGTCGCGGCAGCGTTCGGGTGTGTTCTGGTCGCCGGCGGCCTGCCACAGCGCCGCGAGTTCGGCGGGGGTGTAGGGGGCGTGGACGTCCCGGCCGGAGATGGGCACCGGGTGGGCGAGGGAGCGCACCCGGGAGGCGATGGCCTTGCGGGTGGCGGGCGAGAGGTCGGGGCGGCCGGTGCGGCAGAACACCGCGAGGCTCTGCCCGTCCAGCCAGACATCGCTGGTCTCCCCCAGGCCGCGCCGGTGGTAGAAGACGGCGAGCTGCCACAGCGCGGCGGCCAGGTCCGCGGCCATCCTCGCGTTCAACGGATCCGCGCGGCCCACCAGTTCACGCACCCGGCGCTTGACGCGGACCCACAGCCCGGCCTCACCCGCACCGCGCGGCCGCGGCCGCCAGGAGGCGAGCGCGTCACGGACCGGGGTGCGCCAGTCGAACACCCCCGCGTCCGGCACGAACTGCCACTGAAGCACCACCGGCGGCTCACCTGCCCCGGTAGGAGCCGCGCTCCACCCGGGCGATCCCGCCCGCGCTGCTCCAGCCTGGACAGGGCCGAGTGCACCGAGCCCGGCGAGGCACCCAGGGCCCGGTGGACCTCCTCCGGACTCCAGACCCGGTCGGGATCCTGCGCCAGCAGCAGGGCGATCTGCTCGATCAGCGGCGGATCGGCCCCGACCCCCGCCGCCTGCGCCGCCGCGGCCGCCTCCGGCGCCCCTGCCGACACCGCCCGGGGCAGCGTGGCGACCTGCCGCCACCGCTCCACGGCGGCCAGCACCGCCTCCCCCGCCGCGATCTTCTCTCTCACCCGCTCGATCCGCTCGGCGAGTTCCTTCTCCTCACGCCGCAGCCCGTCCAGCAGCTCGGCGTCGCAGAGGAGCGCGGCTATCGCATCCGCATCGTTCATGATCGACAGCATCGTCACACCCCACCGCCATCGAACGGTAATCCGCCATCAGATCACTCATTCGAGTGAGGAGCTTGGCGATCCCGCCCCCACCACATCCGCAGCGCGGTAATGGGGGCGGCCACGACCGCCGCCGGCACGGGGTTCAACCAACTCCATGGAGCGATCGCCCAATGCGACGATCACCCACGGAAGATGATCTCCGTTAACGCGGAACTACCGTCCCGTAACCCGAACATCGCCGCACGTCAGCCAATTCATCGGTGCCCCTCACGCACCTCCCGCCCGGATCGTACGGGCGGGAGGTACGCCCGCGCCGGGCAACCCGAGGAGCCGTGATCACCGAAGCGGCAGACGATCTTGACGTCGGACAACCGCCCGCGACCAGCACGAGAACACGATCAACGACTCACACCAGCCCCGATGACCTGCAGCTTCGAAGTTGGTCGATCTTCATTGACGAGATCGCCGCCGGGCTGAACGCGGCTCAGCGCCGCTCATCAGGCCGCTTCGAGATCATCGATCGGCCCGACTGCGTCACCATCAACGACGCCTACAACGCCAACCCCGAATCCATGCGAGCTGGGCTGCACGCGTTCAGGGCACTGGCCAGCTCCCGCCGCACCATCGCGGTACGGGCAGCAGGCCGACGTCGCGGTCCCGGCACGAGCAAGTGGGCCGACTGGTGGCCGAACTCGGCATCAACGTGCTGATCGCAGTCGGCGAAGGCGATCCACGGGCCATGGCACAGGAGGCGTCCAACGCGGAGGTCGCGGTACACACGGTCGAGGACGTGGCCGGGGCTGTCAGGGTGGCCACCGAGCTGATCGCGCCGGGAGACGCGGTGTTCCTCAAGGCTTCCAGCGAGTAGGGGCTGGGCACCTGCGCGCGTGAGCTGGCCGCATGTTGAGAGGCGCCGCCTGCGGCAGAACGCCGCCGAACGCGATCATTCTGCGGCCAAACTGGTCACCCGGTTCTCCAGGCGATCCGCGAACCCAGTCCAGACCCGGGCGTGCTCTCTGGCGAACTCGGCGACCACGCTGTACAAATGCGGCGGGATGCGATGCAAGATCCTTTCCCACTCCTGCCCGTCGATGGAGTGCATGATGAGCATTCGCAACAGGATTCGGCCAGTCTCGCTCAGCCGCAACGCCGGATCGGCCTTGAGGCGCTCCAGCATCGCGAGACGATCTCGACCCACAGTGCGGCCGAAGTCCGGCTCCGTGCGATGTAGTGGATGCGGCTCGGCCCGTAACCTCATGCTCCTGTCCCGGACCGGGCTCTCACCACGCTCCAGCCGACCTCGCACATCCCGGACCGTCTCCGGGGAGATGCCGACCTGCTTGGCGACCTGCCGGAGCGACAGGCATGGATCACTGCGGATGAGCTCGGCAGCGAGTCTCCTCCGCCCCGAACCGTCGGCCGGACGGATGCGCCCATCCCGCCCGATCCTTGCCTCGGTTCCGCTGTCTCCGCTGCGCCTGCGCAGGTCGGCCACCGTGCCGGCAGAGAGGCCGGTCGCCAAGGCCACCCGCCGATCGGACCACTGCGGATGCGTCCCGATGATGTGAACGGCCGCACGCTTGCGATCAGCGAGCGAGAGCGGCAAACCATGCCGTATGTTCGCCTCGACGGCTAGGACGAAGGCGTCCGTTTCGGTGCCATCGACGAACCTTGCCACGATTTTTGTATCGCCTCTGAGTCGCGCCGCCTTCAACCGGTGCAGGCCATCAACCACCCGCATCGTTGGTCGGTGAACGAGAATAGGCGGAAGCTCTCCCTCTGCCGATAACAGTGTCTCGACGTGCTCCGGATCCTCACCTGAGGTTCGAGGCGAGGATACGGAAGACAGCCGGGACAACTCGATTTCGACGACAGGGAGAGCGACTATGTCAACGCTCGTCGGATCCACCTAAACTCCCCCATTCGAATCTCTTCTTCTTCATCAACGTTGCGGTGTGGTACAGAACTCATCGTTGCCACTAATTACCTGATCGGTGTCGAAGGTGCAGGCTCAAAATTTTCTCCGCGAAGGAAAACCAGGGCGGCGTCGAAGGCCCATGAAGGGGCGCCGCCCACGAGACTTACGTCATCTCAGCCTCCTGATGGAGAGGGACGCGGCGGTGCGTGATGGCATGGGAGGCAGGCCGTGTCGGCGAACCTTGCAGGGCAGCGCCGCCGTGCAGCCGCCCGCACGTCTTGGCGCGAAGCGATGTGCGGGTTGAGCGGTCTGGGTCCCCCAACTGTGCGGGGTGGCCCGGTCGAGGTGTCCGAAGAGCACCCCCTTGGCGCCCCGCGTGCGGTCGAGGATGAGCGGTATTTGTGTCACAACCGGCTCGCCGGTACCTCGCACCGAGACGAGCGTCGTCGAAGATCTCCTTGGCTCGGAAGGGCAGCAGGGACAGCAGGGTGTCGCCAAGCCCGAAGTTCGCCTCCCCATATCCCTGGAGATAGAGGCCGCCGCGCAGCCCGGAGGCACGGACCCGGTGGTGCCGGGAGACCGAGGGCGCGCCGACGTGGTCAGCCTCCAGGTGGGGCAGCACTCCGGCGTAGATCTCCGGCGGCAGTGAACGGTCGTAACCGGTGGCCAGCACCAGTCCGTCGCAGCGCAGCGTCTCCCTCATGCCCGTGAACCGGTCCTCGAGGGTGGCGTGCAGCTCGGCCCCGTCCTGCGTGACCTCGTCGAGCAGCCGGTGGGTACGGAGGAACAGCCGCTGTCTGCCCTTGACCTCGCCCAAGTACGCGGTGTCGTACAGCTCGTTGATGAGGTCTTCCCTGATGACGCCGTAGTTGGAGGCGCGCAGCTCCTGCAGCAGGGAGGCGTGGGAGTCCTCGTCGAGGCCGTAGAACTGCTCGGTGCGCTCCGCGTAGTACTGCTCGTTGACGAACGGGCTGTTGTCCGTAGGGCGCGGCGCGAACCCCGACATCACCATGTGGACCTGGGCGTTCTCGTAGCGCTCCAGGACGTAGGCCACGATCTCGCCCGTGCTCTGCCCGCCGCCGATGACGGCGAAGCCGTACGGGCTGTCGTGGTCAGCGAACGTGGCAGGGAAGCGCTGCAGGAACTCGCTGGAGTGCAGCAACCCGGGCGCTCCCACGGGCACGCCCTTGGGGTAGCGAGGTCTGCCTCCCCCGGCATGCACGACGTTGCGCGCGTAGTGGACGGTGCGCTCGCCCGTGGAGCCAGAGCTGACCTCGACCTGGAAGAGACTCGGTTCGCCCTCGCCCAGCGGGTCGACCGGGGTTACCCGGGTCACGGTGCTGTCGTAGCGGACCTGATCGGCGAAGTCACCCGCGACCCACTTGAGAAAGTCGCTGTACTCGAGGCGGGTGGGCCGGAACTCACCCAGGTTGACGAAGCGTTCGAGCCTACCGCGCGCCTTTGTGTATTGGAGAAAGCTGTAGGGGCTGGCCGGGTTGCGCGGCGAGACCAGGCTCTTGAGGAAGGAGATCTGCATCCGCGCGCCGTCGAACAGCATGCCCGGATGCCACTGCACCCGCGGACTCCGCTCAAAGAACATCAGATTCCGCGTCGGGTCGACTTCTCGCGCGCACACTGCAAGCGCGAGGTTGGAAGGGCCGAAACCGACGCCAATAGCGTCGAAGGGATCGGTCACACTGCCTGTGGCACGTGCGCTTCCCTGTACCGAGGGTTCGGGGGCCGCATGGCCCGGAACACCATCCTTGCCCATGTCAACTCCTTGGGGCTATCAACTGACGTTGCTCGACGTCAATCCCGCGCTCTCAGCCTCGTGTCCGCTCTCGGCGTCAGCCCCGGAGCATGCCTCCACCCGTTCGGCGAACTGCTATCAGTGCCAGGAGCCGGCGTATGCGGGATCGGCGACGGTTTCGCGCCACCGGAGCGGCATCCGCCTGACCAACAGCCGCCGCTGCCCCGAGTCAGCGAGTGGGTGCTCAGCCAGAGCAGCAGCCCGCCGGCCGAAGGCCCAGTGAGGGGGCCTTGCGCGCATGCTCAGTAAGACGGTTTCGATGTCGACGGAGACCGAGCTCGATGGGAGCAAACATCGGATGTCACCACGTCGAGGAGAGTCGTCGGTGCCGACCCAATGGCGCCAGGGCACGGCCGCCCGCAATCTGCACGGTCCCGGGTCCTCAAGGAAGTGCCGTGTCAGATTCGGCGAGCAGACACACATGCCGACTGTCGATACCTTCCCTGCGGGGCGAGTCGGCCTGGCGAAGCAGGCCGATCGGGACCTCCTGCACCTCGGACAGCGGGAGTCCCGGCCCCTCCGGAGCCTGGCCCCCTTGGCCATGTCCGGGCACCCGGCCCGCTCGGCACCCGGCGGGTGTCTGCGTAATGGCAGTTTCAGTGCTCATCAGTGTCCTCCGAGAGTGGACCACGTGTGGTAAGCGCCGCCGCTGGATGCCAACTCAGGACTTTGTCGCAGCGATCGAGACATCGGCTGAGAGCTGTCTCGTAAATGATCTACGAGTCGAGTTCGATGCAGCCATCCAACAGGCGAAGTTCCCGCCTATCGAGGGTGAGATTGTGCGGGTGGGCGATGCCGAGCATGGCGTGGTGGACGCCGTTGTCTTCGAGGCGGCAGTCGCGGAGGGTCTTCCCTCTACATCCGCGCAGGTGTACTCGATGCGGACGCAACCATGCGGTGCAGGGTGTTCTGCTCCTCCGTCCAAGCGGGCAGTTCGTTCTCGCCCTGGCGGCGGTAGTGCGGAATGGTCAACCTTTGCCTTGATGACCGCCGTCGGCGATCATGAGCGTGGCACCGACGGCGTTCTGGGCGCCGAATTCGGCCCAAGCTCGGCAGTCGTTGCAGTTGTGGGGGCAGCCGTCCGTGCAGCGCTGCGTATCGCCACGAAAGCTGAAGCCATAGGAAGACGGTGACAGCAGCAGCTGCAACGGCAAGTCGCCGATCTTTAATCCCATCTGCTAATTCCATGAATAGTCCGGGGTGCGACGCCCTTGCGAGCCCTTCCCCCCTTCCCCTTTCAATCCGTGCGTCCCAGGGAGTCGGCTGAAGAAGCGAGGTACAGGTCCATCACTTCTCCCCTCCTTCGCCGCAACCACCCCTACCTCGTGGCCCGCCATGTACGGTCCAGGTTCATGTAGGGAGGCAACAGGAGCCATCGCCACCCTCGCGCGGTCCTACTTGCCATCGCGCCGCAGGTGAACTGGTCTCCCGGGCAGTCAACTGACTATCTCTCGCCGAAGGCGTGAGGCGCTGGCCTGTCACGCTGTCCTCATCTTGAGACCGGTGTCGTTCGTAGTGCCGAACCGACCAGGGGCACTGGGTATGTGGCCTTCGTCCAGCCACTGCCCGGGCAGTGGGATAAGTCGCCGTGACAATCAACACCGACGGGGCCGTTGACACGCTTCGGCGTCAGCCCGCCACCCTGTGGGTATCTCACGAACGAGTCGCACCGCGAAGATCATGAGCCGTCAGCCTCCGACGCCATCCCGAGGTCAACCTCAGCAGTCCTGAGGTCTATCGCCATTTCCCGATACTCCCTCTTGAGGTTCACCCCCATGGGTGAAGACCATAGACGGGACAGACCACTGTTGCAACAAGCTGCGTATGTGTTGCAACATACTGCAAGACGAAGAGGAGGATGATGCACGCTAACCAGCCGTCCGCCGGGGAAGCATCACAGTCGTTCCTCGACCACCAGGCCCATGCGGCGAAGGCCGCGATCGCTGTGCGGCTGCGGCACGTCCGTCAGCACCACCCGGAGGGCCCTTTCAGCCTGGCCAAACTCGCCGAGTTGTCCGGGGTCTCCAAGCGCACACTGGCCTCGGCGGAGTCCGCCGAGGGGGCGAACCTCACTATCGAGACTTTGGTGAAGGTCGCTCACAGTCTCGGCATCCAGCGCTGCGCCTATTTCCTTGACGAGCATGTATTCCAGCAGATCAATAATGAGTTGGAGGCGCTCAAGGGGCTGCATCGGCAAAAGTTTCAGGGGCTCACCCTGCGAACGTCTCACCCGACCCCCCATCACACCGCTGCCGATCAGCTCTCGCAGCTTCTGAGCGGGATCATCGACGCCGCAGCCCAGGCTCGCGATACCCTGCACGGCGCACCGCTGACTGAAAACGAAGTGAAGAGTCGTTCCAGCGGTGCGTAGATATCTGTGCGAGACAGTTGACCCTCTGGGCCCTACGGCGCTGGCGGTCCTGGGAGCTTGGACAGGGCCGGGTTTCTTCCAGCGTCGCGAGACGTCGCGCCACGTTTCCGGAATGCCATATCAGGTGCGGAGGGAGGGAGCAGATTCCGGTACTCGCCCCAAAGAACAGACCGACAGAAGGCTGGTTCTGAAGCATGCATCGAGTAGACGTTTTCTACAGGTGTCCAATTGGGGAGCAAGGTGACGCTATGACCGCACGGCAGACCCGCAAGCGGTGCCAGGCGTTAGTCAACACACTCGAACTGCCCAGACCGTTCTCCGTGGATGCACTTGTCTGCGAGTTATCCGCGCATCGAGGCCGACCAATCCGGATTCACACCGTGCCGATCAGCGACGCGACCAACGCATGCGGCCTGTGGGTCTCCACCGACGTCAGCGATGACATCTACGTCGAGAAGAAGACCACCAAGTTCCACCAGGAACACATCATTCTCCACGAGATCGGCCATATCCTGTGGAATCACTGCATCACCGACCAGGAAACCCGCAGTGCACTCAGCACGCTCTTCCCCAACCTCAGCCCAGATATGGTCGGTCGACTCCTAGCGCGCACCAACTACACCACTGAGCAAGAGCAGGAAGCCGAGCTCATGGCTAGTCTGATCCACGCCACCGCGAAGAAACTCGTTCGCCCGCTGTCGACCGGAGTGTGCGGCGAACTCGAAGCCGCCCTGGGGATTCGCAGGTAGGAGACATGGGCAATCATTCTCTCTGCGAGCTGGGTTCCCGTGTGGAACTCCCCAGCGCACTTCCCCCGCGTGATCATTAACGGCCGACGTTATATGAACTAAGACTGCATTGGGATACAAGGATGCCTGAGCTTATCCGCTTGGTATTGCTCTACTTATGCTGGGTGGTTGTTATCGTCCGCGTTTCTGCGTTGCGGTCGAAGGAACAACGTCCGCTATGGTTTGCGCTGCTCATGCTGGCCCTAGGCATGACAATGCTGCAGCAACCAGCAAAACGAGCAGTCCAGCACCTCACTGATCTTCCGCATATCGCAAATCTGGTGTCGAGCCTCATGGCGGTCGGAGTTGCGACTACCATCTTGACATTCGCCGCACGAGCCTACCTGGCAGGCAGATCGCCCCGCACCCCGTTCAGACGGTCCCATTTAATCTCCTGCGGAATGACGCTCGGGATCATGATCGTAATGTTCTCGATCGTCACGATCCAACGAATTCCCACGAGGGACCGATTCCTCCCCGTTCCCGGAACATTCACAGTACACAGCATTTACTGGGCAACCTACCTGACGTACATGCTGATCGTCACCGGCATTACGTCGGCCCTGCTTGCCATAATCCTGTGGACGGTCCGCTCGCGGCTTGTACGAATACCGGTAACCCTTCTGGCGATCGCCACCAGTGCATTCATGGCCTTTCTCGGTAGCCGAGTAGTAGCCGTATTCACCTACTCGACCAAGCTCATTGAGTACGGCACATACATATCATCGGTCCACACCGTAGGCGTCGCCCTGGGCTGCTCGATAGCAGCTTTCACACCTATAATTCAAGGCTTTGCTTCATGGCGCAAGGCCAATACGCTTTATCCCATG
Organism: Streptomyces sp. MCA2; assembly: GCF_023544705.1. Taxonomy (NCBI): domain Bacteria; kingdom Bacillati; phylum Actinomycetota; class Actinomycetes; order Kitasatosporales; family Streptomycetaceae; genus Streptomyces; species Streptomyces sp. MCA2. The sequence continues at coordinate 10,628 of NZ_JAMJFM010000034.1, read as the reverse complement.
TGGAAGGCCTTGTGCACCGCCCTACCGCATATTGCGCTCTATCCTCCCCGCTCTCGACTCGTCGACGCGCTCCTGCCGCACGGCAGTCAGTTGCGGCTGCACCGCCGACTCGTCGAGATCCGTGACGGACTACTGATCATGCGCGGCTGGGCCAGCCCGGTCGACATCGACCGCATACTGGCAGTGATGGCCGAAGAGGAGGTCCCCCGTGACCAATCCGAGGCCGTGGTGACAGCGTGCTGGCTCAAGGTGGCGTTGGCGGCACACCAGGCATGCCTGCCACATGCACAGCACACACTCGACCTAGCCCGCCAAGGCGGGAGCGATGGGGATTCCGAACTCGACTGGCTCCGTAAAGTAGCCAACGTCTGGTCGACACCCCTGGTAGAGCGCTGTGTGTCCGCAGTCAACACTCACCGCCCACAAGGAGAAAGGGCCTGAGGGGGCATGGACCGTCCTGATGTCAGCCCCCGCTTGGTGACCCATCCGTCCACAGCCCGCGAACGATCACGCCGGTTCAACCCCACTTGAACTGGGCTGGTAACACCGATGACCTGCGTCAGACTGTCATCGGTACCCGGTGCGAGGTGAGGCCAGACAGGGAGCGCCCGTACGGCCGTTGATACTCCGTCACAACAGCCGCTGTCCTCCCCGGCCCTGCCGACAAGCCCTGGCGTCGCACTGCCTTATGGATTCACCGCGTGCACGAGTGCGGCCGTTCCGCGCCGGGCCGTTGATGCACCGGGCAGGGGTCATGAAGTATCGTGACGGCGCTGGCAGTACCGAACCGTCAGGTCCCCGCGATCGCGGCGTGCCCTCGTGCCGCCGGGCGAGGCACCGGCCGTCGGGGCCCAGCCCGCCGGCACACCGCTGAGGACGAGGACGCCGACACACTCATGAACGCGCAATTAAGGACCGATGCGTACAGCACGGGCCCGTTCAGCATGGACGAGCTCACCGAGCGGGACCGGCTGCTGCTCTTGGAGCAGACCAAGGACCCCGCAACGATCCACGCCCTGGAGTCGCTTCCCCTGCTCGAGACGTGGCGATGCCTCGAGATCGGCGCCGGTGCAGGATCGATCGCCCACTGGCTCGGCGAGAGGTGCCCACAGGGCCATGTCATCGCCGCCGACATCGACACCCGGAACCTGGATCCACACCGTTCACCCAACGTCGAGGGCCAGGAAGTCGACATCTCCACGCACACGTTCGCCCCGTCCTCCTTCGACCTGATCCACGCACGGGCCGTTCTCTGCCACCTCCCAGCCCGGGACGAGATCCTCGCGCGCGCCCTCGAGTGGCTCGCCCCCGGCGGCTGGCTGCTCGTGGAAGACGTCTACACCCTCCCCGTGGGCTCCAGCCCCTACACGGCCATGAACCACTACGCCGCGGCCGCCCGCCACGCCGCACAGGCACGGGGCGCAGACATGCAATGGGGCAGCAAAATCCCCGGCATCCTGGCCACACTCGGATTCGGCAACGTCACCGCAGAATCCCAGCTCCGCCTCGTGGGCACGGGCGGAGCCCTGGATGACCTCTGGCGCATCAATCTCCAGCAGGCCGGAAGGCATCTCGTCCGCGACGGGCACCTCGCCCAGAATGACCTCGACGCATGCCTGGCACTCCTCGACGACCCGAACTTCACCGACATCCGGTACATCGGCATCACCGCCAGGGGCCAAAAACTCCCGGCGTAGCCCCCGGGACATGAGGTGGCAGGAGGTAACTGATCAGTACGAGCCGAGGACGCTCTGGTTGATGCGGCAGCGGCTCGCATCGCACTGAGCAGGAGGCTGCGGGCGGGGCAGATATCCACACCGACGCCGTAGAACTTCGCGCCCGCTGCGAACGCCGCGGTGACCTGACCGCTGGAGGGGCCCTTCCGTACGAACTTGGCGGTTCAGTACGAAACCTACGCTCGTCGCCTTTTACACCACCTTCTGGACGCGACCTGGTCGTTGGGGGTCATGAGGAACCTGCCTGGCGAAGGTGGTGGGCGGTGGTGGCGTGGCGGCCCGCGACGTCGGGGAAGGACGGCATGCCGAGGTCAACGGCGGCGATGCGGCGGGCGATGAGGTTGTCAAGCTGGTCGAGTTTGGTGTTGCCGCGGCGAGGCTGACCTTGAGCCCTTCGGCTTCGCCGGCCCAGCCTTCGCGTTCGGCCTCGGCGATGCGGGCGATGAGGTTGTCGCGGATGTCCACCAGTCGCGGTCGTTGCGATGGATCGGCTCGTAGGAGTGGACATCGGATGCAGCTGTGCTCATGGATGCAGCTTGCTGGGTGGCCGTCCAAGAGGCGCAGAAGACCAGCAGCTTGGCGGTGAAGTTGATCCACAGCAGCAGTGGCTCAGATTTGATCATCGTGGACCTATGTCGAGCCCGCGACTATGCCGAGTGGTGTGCTCGCCGCCTTGGGACAACTGGCCTGAAGGCCGTGTTGCTCGGCATAGTTGAGGCGGTGCGGCGTCAGAGACGGTCGAGGAACGCGAGGACCTTGTCGGCGGGTTGGTATCGGCCTGGCCGGACAGTGACCGGTGTGGTGCGGGCGAGGGCCTGTTCCTTGATGGTCGTGTCGGCGTGGACATAGGCGTCGGTGGACCGAACGCCGGCGTGACCGAGCCAGAGCGCGATCACTGTCGTGTCAACTCCGGCCTGCAGCAACGACATTGCGCAACTGTGCCGCAAGACGTGCGGATGGACACGCTTCTCCAGCAGGGACGGACAGACTTTCACCGCCGCCGACACGTGGGTGCTCAGGCGCTGCGCGACAGCGTCTCGGGTCAGGCGACGTCCGGTGCGGGTGCAGAACAGCGGGTCGCCGCCTCTGTCGGCGCGCTCGTTAAGCCACGAACGCATCAGGTCCTGGACGGGGCGGTCGAGCGGGACGGCGCGTTGTTTGCGCCCCTTCCCCTCGCATTGGACGGCGGCATCGTCGCCGAGGGCGATATCGTCGCAGTTCAAGCTGGTCAACTCGGGGACGCGAAGACCGGTTTGAACGGTCAGTCGGATGGGCGCGTCGGCGATGGCGAGCCAGCGGTTGGCTTCGTGGGCGAGGGGGGGTCTGTCAATCGAACGGTGTATCGAGGGTGGTTGGGGTTACTGACGGGCTGCGGAAAGCCGGCCGTCGAAGGTGATGTCGAAGGCGTTCAGAGCGGTCTTCCAGCGCAGGGTCCAGCGGGTTTGTCCCCTGCCGGTGGGGTCCAGGGACTTGATCGCCATGTAGACGCATTTCAGGGCGGCGGTCTCGTTCGGGAAGTGGCCTCGGGCCTTGACCGCCCGCCGGATCCTGGCGTTCACCGACTCGATCGCGTTGGTCGTGCAGACGATGCGGCGGATCTCGGTGTCGAACCGCAGGAACGGGGTGAATTCCTCCCACGCGTTCTCCCAGAGCCGGACGATCGCCGGATACTTCCGGCCCCACGTGTCGGCGAACTCGGCGAACCGTTCGAGCGCGGCCTCCTCGGTCGCGGCGGTGTAGACCGGCCCGAGGACACGCGCGATCTTGTCCCAGTCCTGGCGGGCTGCATAGCGGAAGGAGTTCCGCAGCAGGTGGACGACGCAGGTCTGCACGATCGTCTTCGGCCAGACGGTCTCGACCGCGTCGGGCAGGCCTTTCAGCCCGTCGCAGACCAGCATCAGAACGTCGTTCACGCCGCGGTTCTTGATCTCGGTGAGGATGTGCATCCAGTGCTTGGCGCCCTCGCCGCCGTCGCCGGCCCACAAGCCGAGGATCTCGCGCCGGCCCTCGACGGTGACGGCCAGGGCCACGTAGATCGGCCGGTTGGCGACGGCACCATCGCGGATCTTCACGTGGATCGCGTCGATGAACACGACCGGATAGACCGGGTCGAGGGGCCGGTTCTGCCATTCGGCCATACCATCGAGGACCTTGTCGGTGATCGTGGAGATCGTCTGGCGCGAGACATCGGCGCCGTAGACCTCGGCCAGGTGGGCCTGGACCTCGCCGGTGGTCAGGCCCTTCGCGGACAGCGAGATGACCATCTCGTCCACCCCGGTCAGACGCTTCTGCCGCTTCTTGACGATCTTCGGCTCGAACGAGCCGTCGCGGTCACGCGGCACGGTTATCTCCACCGGACCGACGTCCGTCAGTACGGTCTTCGCGCGGGTGCCGTTGCGCGAGTTGCCGCCGTTCTTCCCTGCCGGATCGTGCTTGTCATAGCCGAGATGGTCGGTGATCTCGCCCTCCAGGGCGGACTCCAGCAGCCGCTTCGTCAGCTGCTGGAGCAGTCCGTTCTCGCCGGTCAGCTGCAGTCCCTCGGCCTGGGCCCGGGACACCAACTCGTCGATCAGCCGGTCGTCCACCGCCCTCGCCGACTGAGGCTCTACTGCCTCGCTGATCTCGGCTTCGGCCACGTTCTCACTGGTCATCGGTGCATCCTCCATGATCGGGAGTTACACCGAACGATTTACAGTCCCGGGGGCAGACTGCGAATCTGGTGGCTGGCAAGCCCTTGAGATGCCGGCTCATCTGGACCCGGACGGTCGAACGGGTGATGCTGCATCACCTCGATGAGGTGAAGCCCGCTCCTTCCTGGAGAACTCGCCCTTCACCGACGAGCAGAAGGCCGACATCGGCCACCGCAACTGGGAACGCCTCACCGCCCGCGCCAAGCGCCCGACGGCCTGAAACCCCCAGGGCCGGCCGGAACGCCACCGAGCGCTCCGGCCGGCCCTCACGGCCCCACGGACCTCGGCGCACGCCGGATCTGTGGCGAACGCGGTCTTGCCATCCTTGCCTGACGGCCCCCCGCGCTCAGGCGCCGGGACAGTCGACCCCCGCCTGTCGGCAACCAGTCGGGCTCTCTGGCCGTCCGAGCGAGGCCCGCGGATCGGGGTCCAGCGGTTGGACTCCCGCTTCGCCGCCTACCGGGACGCCGTCGGTCTGGCCCCCGCGCTGGAGTTCCACTCGTTGCGCAGTCCTACATCACCCACCTGGTCGAGGACGGCCACGACCCGCTGTTCGTCCAGCAGCAGGTCGGCCATGACCACGCTTCTACCACCGCGATCTACACCTGCGTCTCCTCTGATTTCCGCACCCGCTCACTGTGTCGCGTCCTGGACGCCACCATCGAGGCCGCTCTGGGGCCGGGAAGGACCTCCTGATGCCACGCCAGATCAGCTACCGGTGGCGCCTGCGCGAACTGATGGCCGCCCGTGGCATGTTCACCGTCGCCGAACCGATGCCGCACCTGACCGAACGCGGCATCACACTGTCCTCCTCCCAGGTCCACCGCTTGGTCTCCGGCACTCCCGAACGGCTGTCCCTGCCGGTGCTGGCCACCCTCTGCGACATCCTCGACTGCACGCCCGCCGACCTGATCGCCACCTCAGCCCAGAACCTGCCAGCCCGACGCGTCGCCGGCGAGGAGGCGCCGATCAATCTGGCCGCCCGGCGGCCCGCACGGGTCCGCCTGACACCCGAGGGATGAGCAGTGACGCCGGAGGAATACGAGCGGTGGCATGTCCGGACCTGCGCACGCTGTGGCCGGCGGGCGGCGAAATCCGCCGAGTGGTCAGACGGTCCGATCTGCCGGACCTGCACGAACGCGCGAGGCGCGTCCGCGGTTGCTGCCCCGGCTGCCGAACTGACCGACTGTTGCCGGGAAGAAGCGATGCTGGTGCACCGGTCTGCCGCGACTGCGCGGGCATCGTCCGCGACTTCTTCTGCGACCGCTGCGGCTTCGAAGGGCTCTTGCTCGGCAGGCGCCTATGCGAACGCTGCACCCTCGCTGACATCCTCGGCCGACTCCTCGACGACGGCACCGGCCGTGTCGCTCCTTCACTGCAACCGCTGGTCACTGCCCTGCTGGAGATGGCCGGCCCAAGAGCCGCCTGATCTGGCTCCGCAACCCCAACGTGGTCCGTCTCCTGCGGGACCTGGCCACTGGCACCGTCCCGCTCACCCACGACGGGCTGCACCAGGAAACACCCTGGCGAACTGTCGTCCACCTGCGTGATCTGCTGATGGACAGCGGCGTCCTGCCACACGTCGACCGGCAGCTCATGCTCTATCAGCGTTGGCTGACCGAACGGCTCGCCACCATCGAGGACCCCGAACACCGTCGTCGTCGTCTTCAGCACTTCGCCACCTGGCACCATATGCGGCGCCTGCGGAGCATGGCGGAGAAGGGACCGCTGGGACACTCCCAGACCAGCCAGACGAAACAGGAAATCACCCAGGCCGACGCCTTCCTCACCTGGCTTGCCGACCGAGGCCACAACATCGAACACTGCCAACAGGCCGACCTCGACGCCTGACACACGGAGAAGCCGGCCACCCGGCGCCCGGCCCAGACATTCCTGCGCTGGTGCATCAAGACGAGCCGGATGTCCCGCCTCACCCTGCCACCCAGGTCATCAACCAGGACCAGACGCCGCTGCACCTGCATCGCCGACTCGCCATTCTCCGACGGGCCCTCAACGACGATTCTCAGCCCCTGCGGGCCCGGGTCGCCGCCGCCCTCGTTCTCCTCTACGCGCAACCCGTCACCTGCATCGTCCGCCTCACGTCGACGACGTCCTCGACGACGGCGCCACCGTCGCCGTCCGGCTGGCAGATCCGCCGTCCCCACTGCCGGAGCCCGTCGCTGACCTCATGCGGGCCTACATCCAGTCCCGCCGGCAGTCCCGCCGGCACCTGCCCTACGCCAGCAGCAGAAGCCCACAGTGACTCTTCCCCGGCCGCCGGCCCGGACAGCCGACGAACCCGGTCAGCCTCCAAGCCCACCTGCGGGAGATCGGCGTCCCGCCACAGCGCGGCAGGACCTCCGCGATCCGACAACTCGTCCTCCAGGCCCCGGCCCCGTCATCGCGAAGGCCCTCGGTTACCACGACAAGACAGCCCCCCGCCTGGTCACTGAAGCCGGAGGAACCTGGAGCCGATACGCCTCCGGCGACCACACACGGTGACACCAGGCACGGCCTCAACGAGGAATACGCGACACCTCAACATGCGAGCACACCAGTCCCGAGGCCGGATCACTTGCGAAGTCGAGAACGGTACTCGCCAGGGGCCGTGCCTCGGGCACGTCTGAAGGCACGGCTGAAAGCGTGCGGAGAGCCGTATCCGACCGCGCCGGAGATCGACTCGACCGGCTCATCGGTATCGCGGAGCCGGACGGACGCCAGGTCGATGCGCCACTGCGTCACGTACGCGCCCGGCGTCTGTCCGAGGGCGGACCGGAAGCGCCTGGACAGCGTCGCCCGGGAGACGCTCGTCGCAGCGGCCAGGGTCTCCGTGGTCCAGGGGTGTTCCGGTTGGGCGTGGACACATGCCAGAGCGTCGCGCACGACCGGATCACGCATCGCTCCCAGCCATGAGCCGGACTGCTCCTGCGGGTGGCGGGCCAACCAGGCGCGTACGAACTGGACGAGCAGAAGGTCGATGATGCTGTTGACGGCGGCGGTGGTGCCGATCTGCGGCTGTGCGAGCTCCGCAGCGAGAAGTTCGACGGTCCTTCTGAGCTGCGCGTTCTCCCGGGCTGTGACGTGCATCGGCCGAGCGAGGGAGGTAAGCACCGGTGTGCGCACCTCCGGGTCCTGCTCGTAGTGCAGCACGATCACTTCCGTCTCTACCGGCGCCGAGCCCAGACGCAGGGCTCGGCCATCGCCAAAAGACCGGGCCGCCGCCTCACGGTCGCAGGAACCCATCGTCACGCCGGCGCCGCCGGCTATCCCGTGTGCGGTGCCCGGCGACACCAGGATGGCGTCTCCGGCCTGCACCTGAAGAGGATCCTCGCCTGGGACGTGGAGCCACAGGGTGCCGCGGGACACCACGTGCAGTGCCGCTCCTGGAGAGGAGTCCAGCCGCAGGCCCCAGGTTCCTCCGGCCTTCAGCATGATCCCGAGCGCCCCACGCGCACCCGAAACACGCAAGACCTCCGCCAGCACATCCATGGGTCCATTCTCGTCCACCACGGCGAACCGCCCACCGGCAGGCGAGGCGCATGTGTCCTCGTCCACAGCGTCAGGCCACGTCAAGAACGGCCTTTCCGTGCACCTTCCGCGCGAACAGCGCCTGGACAGCGTCGTCCACGTCCTGCCAGTCGCCTCGCAGTCCGACCGGTGCCGAGAGCCTCCCGGCGGCCATGAGGCCCAGCAGGTCCGTCAACTCCCCGCCGGTCGGCGTCATGTCGCCGTAGGTGGCGATGCTGCGGGGTTCGCCGAAGCCGAACAAGGTCCCTGACGGGAACGTGGTTTCCTGCCCCGAGGAGTAACCGACCAGGTGGATGGTGCCGCCCTCGGCGAGGGAACTCCAGGCCTGGGCCACCAGTGGTCCGCCGACCGTGTCCAGGACGAGGTCGAACCGGTCCCCGGTCTCGGCCAAGTCGGTCAGGACCTTGTCGGCGCCGAGTTCACGGAGTCCGACGGCCCGCTCCGGCGAACCGACGAGTGCCGTCACCCGGGCGCCCGCCAGCGCCGCCAGCTGGACGGCGAAGTGCCCCACGCCCCCGCTGGCGCCGGTGATCAGAACGTTGCGCGCCAGCAGGGAACGCTTGCGCAGCACCCGGAATGGGGTGACTCCGGCGATCCCCAGCGCGGCGGCGTCGGCCAGGTCCACGCCCTCGGGGACGGTGCCGAGCGAGGCGGGGCTGACTGCCACCCGCTCCGCCCACGCGTGGGGAGCCATTCCCACTGCGACGCGCGTACCTTCGGGCGGCCCCGAGCCGTCGGATGCGGCGCGCACCACGACGCCGGCCGCGTCGTGACCGTGCACAGCGCCGGCCGGCCACTGGTCCACGTAATTCAGCTCTCCGAAGTTGAGACCGATGTGCCGTATCTCCACCAACGTCTCACCGGCGGACGGTACGGGCTCATCGACATCGGCGAACCGGACGGGTCCGGCCTCACTGTGATCGACCACAAGGGCGCGCATAAGGGGTGTGTTTCCTTCTCTCGTGGGTGCGCCTGAACACTCGGCGCTGCAGCAGATCGAGTGCGCAAATGCCGCACTGCCGTCTTCTTGAAACCCTACGCAGGACCGGGACAGCGACCAGACCCGTGAGAATCAATCAGTTGACGATCTGTGTCAGTGCGACTCGCGGCGCGTCGAGCCCGGCACCCGTCCGGTGGATGACGCTGTGACGGGCACAGACACGCCCGGCAATAATGATCTTGAGGCGTCAGCTTCCGTCGGGCGGCGGGGTCGGGCTGGGCGACTTGCCGGGCGACCGCGTCGACGCCGGGGGGGCGTTCCGCTCCAGGGAGGGGACGGAGATGTGGCAGGAGCGGGCCAGGAGCATCGAGGTGAAGGTGCCGCTCCGCGCGGGCAGCCGCGCGTTCGGCCAGCGCCTCCAGCAACGACGGAACGTCAATGACCGCGATGGGGACGGCAGGGGAGCACAATCGCCGATTCCGCCCCCAGGGATCCGGGCAGTCTCCAAGCCCACTTGCGGGAGATCGGCGTCCCGCCACAGCGCGGCAGAACTCCGCGATCCGCCAACTCGTCCTCCAGGCCCCGGCCCCGTCATCGCGAAGGTACTCGGTTACCACGACAAGACAGCCCCCCGCCTGGTCACTGAAGCCGATGGAACCTGGAGCCGATACGCCTCCGGCGACCACACACGGTGACACCAGGCACGGCCTCAACAAGGAATACGCGACACCTCAACATGCGAGCCCACCAGTCCCGAGGCCGGCCTCAGCCGCGGATCTTCCAGGTCTTCATTCGGGCGAAGACGTGCTCGACGCGGGCGCGGACCTGATTGTGGGACTTGTTGTGAGCCTGCTTCCAGTCGGGAAGCTCCTCGCCCTGGCGGTGCCGGTGGGGCATCACGAGTCCGGTGCCCGGGTAGCCACCGTCGGCGATCTTCGTTGTCGTGCCGACGGCAGCTTTCGCGCCGGACTCTTCCCACGCCTTGCAGTCGTTTCGATTGCCGGGCAAGGGCCGGCCGACCACCACGACAAGGCGGGTGTCAGCGTCTATGACGACCTGGTGATTGGTGGAGTACCGGTAGTTTTTCGACTGCTCGGCGACAGCGTGATCGTGGGTGGCGCCAGGTGCCGTCGACGATCAGCGCGGTGTCCTTGGCATACTGCTTGCGGGGCTGGAGGGCGAGCATCGGCCCGAGGTGATCGATGATTCGGTCCGCCGCCGACTTGGAAACCCCGAACAGTGGGGCCAGTTGGCGCATGGTCAGGTTCGTGCGCCAGTAGGCCGCGACCATCAGCGCCCGGTCCTCCAACGGCAGGCTCCACGGCCGGCCCTTGCGGACCGCGTCCGCACCCTCGCGCCGCAGCACAGTCACCAGCTTCCCGAACTGCCGCGGGCCCAGCCCGGTGAACGGGGCTATCCAGGACGGCTCCGAAGCCGTGATCACACCAGCCATAACAAGATCATCCCACTGTGACCGGTTTGCTCAGGCGCCTCAGAGTCGCCCTTCGCTGATCCATCCCGCGATCACGTCGTACCCTCCCCGCCATGACAATCGATGTCCTCGCCGAGGATCTCCAGCCCGGCGACCTCCTGGAGCTCTCGACCGAGTTGGGCACCCAGATCCTCCGGTTGACCCATGTGGAGCGGCGTACTCAAGGCATCAAGTTCATGGGTCGCAATCACCAGGGGGCGCTCTACTCCAGCGGCATGAAGTACGGCGAGCTGGCGCGGTGC
>NZ_JAMJFM010000033.1:0-102485 GCF_023544705.1 Streptomyces sp. MCA2 | reverse complement strand
CCTCCAGATCGGTTGCCCGGTGCAGGCCCAACTCGCGCAACGAGAGCGCCGCGAGGCTCGATGCATAGCCCTCGTTGCAGACGACCACGACCGGCAGGGCGTGATGTGTCGCTTCCGGAGCGCGGTGTTCGCCCGTCGGGTCGAGCCGCCACTCCAGCTCATTGCGTTCCACGATCAGCGCGCCGGGGATGATGCCGTCGCGTTCCCTCAGCTCCGCGTAGCGGATGTCCACCAGCAGCCCGCCGGACTCCTGGACCGCTGCGGCCTCCCGGGGGCCCACCCGGTGCCCCAGTTCGCTCCGGACCCGGGCCAGCAACTCGTCGATCCCGCTCATGTCCATTCCTCCGGCTGCTCGACCGCTTCGAGCCGCAGTACCGGTCCGGTGCGGCTGTAGCGGCGCATCAACGGCAGCGGTGGGTAGTAGGCGTGCACCGACACCGCATGGGTCTCGGCCGAGAGGTTGAGCACCTGATGCACATGGTGCGGGCCGAACGCCCGGCCGCGGCCGTCGCTCAGTTTGCGCTCCCGGTCCACGCCGTCGGCGAGTTCCAGGGTCTTCCAGCCCTCGGTGGGGAGGGCGGCGGTGAGCGACTGTTCCGTCAGCTCACCCGCGGCCGTCGCGAAGGCACCGTGCGAGCCGCCGTGGTCGTGCCAGCCGGTGCCGGTGCCGGGTGGCCAGCCGATCAGCCATGCCTCGCTGCCGCCCGGCCCGTCCAGCCGGATCCAGGTACGGCCTTCGGGGTCGAGCGGGAGCGAGGCGATGAGCGCTGTGTCCGCGGCGGTGCGGTGGGCGAAGTCGAGGAGTTCGGACGCGCTGGGCCCGCCGTCATGGCCGGTGGTATGCGGGCGCGCAGGGGTACGTACGTCGGGCACGGAAACCGTCCTGGGTGATCGCGAAGAGGCGCGGCTGCCGGACAGGGGCAGGCGGCCGCGCGGGGGAGGAGATGAGGATCAACAGGACGGACGACACATGCAGCCCGCATAGCGGAGCAGGTCGAGATGGACCCTCCGCCAGAATCGCGAGCTGTGATCAGTCACCCTCGGAGTGAAGCATGGACGTTCGCACAGGGTCAACAGCGGACGGCTCCCCTTCCCCGGTTCCGCTGTCCCGGGACACCAAGGATTCCCCGGTCTCCCCGCTGCCCCCGGACCGCCGGGCCCGGCCCGCCCCGGCCTCCCGCCCGTGCGCCCCGCCCCGTACCGCGTCCGCGCAGGCGGCCATCTCGGCCGGGCGGACACCGGACAGTGCGGTGACCAGATGGCCGTCCGGCCGCACGAGCAGCACGGTGTGGGCGGCCGCACCCGGATAGGCCTCGGTGACGAGGATCTCGGCGGCCATCGGCAGCGCGTCGACCGCGTCGGCCAACCGGGGCATCAGACCCGCCGACTGCCAGTGCCGCCGGTCCCAGACCCCCGTGCCGGGCGCCACCAGCACCACCAGGAGGCCCTTTCCGAGCCGGTCGTGCAGCCGGACCACCGAGCCGTCGGACGCGGTCACCGGCACATCGGTGACGGCCGCGCCGGGGAGCGTCTCGACGAGGGGCCCCTCGGCGGCGGGCGGCGCGAGCGGGGTACGGGCGTACACGGGCGGCGAGCCCAGCGGGCCGCGGCCCAGGTGGCCGTCGGTCAGCAGGGTGCTGCGGCCGCGCACCGCACCCGGAAGCACGGTCCGCCAGCGCGCCGAGCGGCCGTCCCGCAGCAGTGGCAGCGCCTGGTCCGCGGCACGCAGCCGGGCCGCGACCGCGCCTCGGCGCTCGGCCTGGTAGCTGTCGAGCAGCACCTCGGAGGCGCCGTGGTGCCAGGCCAGGCCCAGTTTCCAGGCGAGGTTCTCGGCGTCCCGCAGGCCCTCGTCGAGGCCCTGGGTGCCGAGGGCGCCCAGCAGATGGGCGGCGTCCCCGGCGAGGAAGGCGCGGCCCTGCCGCCAGCAGCGGGCCAGCCGGTGGTGGACGGTGTGCACGCCGGTGTCGAGGAGCTCGTACGGCGGGACCAGCCGGCCGTGGCCGCGGCCCCGGGCGGGCACCGCGCCGCCGTCCGGGCCGCTCTCGCCCGCCGCGTCCGCCGGGGGTTCGGTGGTCCAGCCGGCCAGCGAGTCGCGGATCCTGGCGACCAGGGCGTCCGGCGTGACCAGTTCGCGCCCCGGCGGCAGCAGCCAGTCCAGCCGCCAGAGTCCGTCGGCCAGTGGACGGGCGGAGACCTCGTTGCCCGGTTGGCCGCCGTGCCGGGGCGGTGACCGGTGGAGCAGGGCCTCACCGGGCCAGGGGAGTTCGCAGCGCAGCGCGGCCACGGCATGCCGTTCCACGGCCGTACGGCCCGGGAAGCGGATGTCCAGCAGCTTGCGGACCGTCGAGCGCGGACCGTCGCAGCCGATGAGGTAACTCCCGCGCCACCACGTCCCGTTGGGGCCGCGGGTCTGGGCGCTGACGCCGTGCTCGTCCTGTTCGAGGTCGGCGAGACGGCTGCCGGTGACGATCTCGGCGAGCTTCTCGTCGGCGAGGGCGGCGCGCAGGGCGCGGGTGAGCGCATGCTGCGGGAGATGGACCGGGGACACGGCGGCGGGGGCGGCGGCGCCGTCCGGGGCCTGGGGGGCGAAGGCGACGCGTTCCAGCAGGCGCCGGCGGCGCATCGTGCGCCAGGCCGTCCAGCGGATGCCGGCGCTCTCCAGGGTGTCGGCACAGCCGAGCCGGCCGACGAAGGCCGCGGTGTCCTGGCGGAGCACGGCGGTGCGGGCGGGCCGGGTGTCCTCCTCGCCGGTGGTCTCGTCGAGGACGACACAGGGCACGCCGAGGCGGGCGAGGGCGAGCGAGAGGGAGAGGCCGACCGGGCCGGCCCCGACGACGATCACCGGGTCCACGGCGCAGCTCCCCGGGGCCGCTGGTACGTACGGGACAGGCGGGAACTGGCAGTTGGAGCCCGGTGCGTGATCACACAGCGTATGCAACCCACTGCGGCCGCTCGCGTCAAGTGACGGAGGCGGTGGCGACGGCGCCACCGCCTCCGGACGGTCTCATCTCAGCCGCGCAGCGGCTGTCGTGCCGGCCGGGCCGCTCGGAACGGCACGGCAGGCACGCGGCCGGGCACGTCAGTCCTGCTTGCCCGCCGGCTTGTCGGGCACCGCGTCGGCAACCTCCATCGCGTCGCCGGCCGCCACCGGCTCGCCGGCCGTGGTCACCTCGATACCGGTCCTGGCCCGGCGGCCGCGCTGCTCGATCCAGTTGGCGAGCGCGGACAGCGCCAGGCACATCGCGACGTAGATGGCGCCGGTCACGATGATGACCGGGACATAGGTGTCGTTGCCGTTCACGATGATGTTGGTGCTCATCAGACGGGCCGTGAACAGCAGCTCCTCGAACGTGATGATGTAGCCGAGGGAGGTGTCCTTCAGGGTCACCACGAGCTGGCTGATGATCGTCGGCAGCATCGCCCGGACGGCCTGCGGGATCAGCACCGTCGTCATGACCTGGGTCTTGCTCATGCCCAGTGCGTAGGCGGCCTCGCGCTGCCCCTTGGGCACCGAGTTGATGCCGGCCCGCAGCACTTCGGCCTGCACCGAACCGTTGTAGATCGTCAGCCCGACGACCAGCGCCCAGAACTGCGGCTGGCTGCCGGTGAGGCCGAGGCTGTCGCGGTTGGTGAGGAAGATGACCCACAGCGCATAGATGGTGATCAGCAGCGGGACGGCGCGGAAGAGCTCGATGAACCCGGTCGACAGCCAGCGGACCGGCTTGTGGTCCGACAGCCGCGCCACCGCGAGCAGCACGCCCAGGATCAGCGACAGCACCGCCGCGACCGCGAAGACCTGAAGCGTCGTCAGCACACCGTCACGGATGTTGGTCCGTACACCGGCGTTGTTGAAGATGTTCCACACCTCGGGCTCGAGCTGGCCCTTGGCGCTCAGCCGCAGCACGGCGAACGCGATCAGCCCGAGTACCGCGAGAGTGCCGAGGACGGTGTAGACGCGGTTGCGTGTCTTCGCCTTCGGTCCCGGTACGTCATAAAGAACGCTCGCGCCGCTCATGCCCCTACCTCGCTTCGTTCCGCCCCGCCTGCGCGCGGCGCCCACGTCGTGCTGCTCTGTATGCCGCGGCCGGTCATCGGGCGACCCCCATCCGGCGCTCCAGCAGCCGGAAGAAGCCGCTGATGGCGAAGGTGATGATGAGGTAGGCGAGGGCGGTCCACAGGAAGATCAAGGCGATCGCGTAGCCCTTGTCGTTGAGCAGTTTGGAGACGCTGAACAGCTCGGGGTAGCTGAACGCCCCGGCGATCGCGGAGTTCTTCGTCAGTGCGATGAAGATGCTGCTCAGCGGCGACAGCACGGTGCGGGTGGCCTGCGGCAGCACGATCACGCGCAGCGTCTGGGAGAAGGTCATGCCGATCGAGCGGGCGGCCTCCGCCTGCCCCAGCGGCACGGTGTTGATGCCGGAGCGCACCGCCTCGCACACGAAGGAGGAGGTGTAGAAGCCGAGGGCCAGAGTGGCCAGGGCGAAGGGGCTCCAGCCGTTGAAGAGGATCTGCGGCACGACGAAGAACGCCACCAGGAAGAGCAGCGTCAGCGGGGTGTTGCGCAGCAGCGTGACCCAGGCCGTCCCGAAGGCGCGCAGCGGCGGAATCGGGGAGACCCGGAACCCGGCTATGAGTACGCCCAGTACCAGCGCGAGCAGACCGCTGGACGCGGTGATCGCCAGAGTGCTGAGGAACCCGTCCCGGAACTCGGGCAGATAATCGAGGAGTACGTTCATGGGGTCTCCGCGGTAGCGGTCAGGTCGACGGTGGGAAGAGGGGCGAGGAGCGGGGGAAGACAGCCCGCCCCGCACACCCGGCCGCGGCGGGCGTACGGGGCGGCGCAGTCAAGCGGGTGCCGGCGCCTCAGTAGCGCGGCAGCGGCGTCTGCGGGGCGGTGTACTTCGAGCCCGACTTGCCGAGCGTGCCTTCGTACGCCTTCTGGTAGTCGCCGTTCTTGATGTGGTTCTCCAGGGCGCTGGTGATCGCGTTGCGGAGCGCCTTGTCGTCCTTGTTCATGCCGACGCCGTACGGCTCCTTGGTGAAGGGCTTGCCGACGACCCGGAGCTTGCTGGGCCGCTGGGCGGCGTAGCCCTTGAGGATCGCGTCATCGGTGGTGACGGCGTCGACCGAGCCGTCCAGCACGTTCTTGACGCAGTCCGAGTACTTGCCCAGCTCGGTGGTCTTGGCGCCGTACTTCGACTTCTTGATCTCCTGGAGCGGGGTCGAGCCCGTGATCGAGCAGACCTTCTTGCCCCGGAGGCTGTCCGGCCCGGTGATGGACTTGTTGTCCTTGCTCACGAGGAGGTCCGCACCGGCGGTGTAGTACGGGCCCGCGAAGCCGACCTGCTTCTTGCGCTCGTCGTTGATGGTGTACGTGCCGACGTAGAAGTCGACGGCACCGCCGGAGATCTTGGTCTCGCGGACGTTGGAGTCGACCGTCTGGAACTCGATCTGCTTCTCGGAGAAGCCCAGGTCGGCGGCGACCATCTTGGCGATCTCGATGTCGAAGCCGGAGTACTTGTTGGTGGCGGGGTCCTTGAAGCCGAGGAACGGCTGGTCCGCCTTGACGCCGACGACGATCTTCTTGGCCTGCTGGGCCTTCTTCAGCACCGCAGAGTCGATCTTCGGCGCCGAGGCGACCTTGTAGTCGCCGCTGTAGACCTCGCCGCCCGCCGGCTTGTCGCCCGCAGAACCCGACTCGCCGCCGCACGCAGTCGCCGTGGCCGCCAGCGCGAGCACCACCGCACCGGCCGCAGCCGTCTTACGAATCCTCATGGTGAACATCCTTTGGTTCAGCAAGTGTTGGCATTGATGGTGGCCCAACTGCGGCCTCAGTGGTGGAGGATCTTCGACAGGAAGTCCTTGGCGCGGTCGCTGCGCGGGTTGTTGAAGAACTGGTTCGGCTCAGCCTCTTCGACGATGCGGCCGTCCGCCATGAAGACGACCCGGTTCGCCGCGGAGCGCGCGAACCCCATCTCATGGGTGACCACGATCATCGTCATGCCGTCCCGGGCGAGCTGCTGCATCACGTCCAGCACCTCGTTGATCATTTCCGGGTCCAGCGCGGACGTCGGCTCGTCGAACAGCATCACCTTCGGGTCCATCGCCAGCGCACGGGCGATCGCCACCCGCTGCTGCTGACCGCCGGAGAGCTGTGCGGGGTACTTGTCGGCCTGGGTGCCGACGCCGACCCGGTCGAGCAGTGCGCGGGCCTTCTTCGTGGCGGCTGCCTTGTCCGTCCTGCGGACCTTGGTCTGCCCCAGCATCACGTTCTCGAGCACCGTCTTGTGCGCGAACAGGTTGAAGGACTGGAAGACCATGCCCACGTCGGCGCGCAGCCGGGCGAGCTCCCGTCCTTCCTGCGGCAACGGCTTGCCGTCGATCGTGATGCTGCCGGTGTCGATGGTCTCCAGGCGGTTGATCGTGCGGCAGAGCGTCGACTTGCCCGAGCCCGAGGGCCCGATCACGACGACGACCTCGCCGCGGTGGATCGTCAGGTCGATGTCCTGGAGCACGTGCAGCGCGCCGAAGTGCTTGTTCACGTTGTCCAGCACGACCAGCTGGTCCGCTGCCGGCGCGGGACCCTCGGCGTTCTTGGTCACCGATACTTCGCTCATCGGCGTGTAGCTCCGTCCTCCTCGGTTGGGAGGACCCTAGTAACGCCCTTCGACCAGCGTCATTAGTTCTGAGGGGAACTTGAGGATAACGATCCGGCCGCAAACGGACACTCTGCGTGAAGCGGGGCGCCGAGCTGCCGGCGCTGGACGGTGGCCGCGGGCGTACCGGCTGGGTAACGGATGGCGGCCGGGAGGTGGCCTCCTCTTGACGCGCGCACCTCCCATCGCCGTAGATGCCCTGTGGCCTGTACACACGCACCCGGGAAGGAGGCCCGATGAGACTGCTGCTCGTCGAGGACGACGATCATGTCGCCGCGGCCCTGTCCGCGGTGCTCGCCAAGCACGGACTGTCCGTCGTGCACGCACGCAACGGCGAGGAAGCGCTCAAGGCCCTGCTGCCCGACCATGCGGAACCGTTCGCGGTGGTGCTGCTCGATCTCGGGCTGCCCGACCAGGACGGCTTCGAGGTGTGCGGCCGGATCCGCAAGATCCGCGCCATCCCCGTCATCATGGTCACCGCGCGCTCCGATGTGCGCTCCCGTATCCACGGCCTGAACCTCGGCGCGGACGACTATGTCGTCAAGCCGTACGACACCGGTGAGCTGCTGGCCCGCATCCACGCGGTGAGCCGCCGTACCGCACCCGGCGGCACCGACCAGCCGGCCGACGAGAGCGCCGCCGACGACGCGCTGCACCTGGGTGCGGTCACCGTCGAACTCCCCACCCGCCAGGTGTCCGTGGACGGCACCTCGGTTCCGCTCACCCGCAAGGAGTTCGACCTGCTCGCCCTGCTCGCCCAGCGCCCCGGCGTGGTCTTCCGCCGGGAACAGATCATCAGCGAGGTGTGGCGGACGAGCTGGGAGGGCACCGGACGGACCCTGGAGGTGCATATCGCCTCCCTCCGCGCCAAACTGCGGATGCCCGCGCTGATCGAGACGGTGCGCGGCGTCGGCTACCGCCTGGTCGTCCCGGCCGCCGGCGCGGGGCCCCGGCCGCCCGCCGCCCCGGCCTCCTGACGGCCGCTGCGACCACGTGCGCACCCGACTCCTCCCACTCCTCATCGTCCTCATGGCCGGTGTGCTGCTCGCGCTCGGCATCCCGCTGGGCGTCATCACGGCCGGTGTGGAGCAGCAGCGGGTGGTCGTCGACCGGATCGACGATGCCGCCCGCTTCGCCTCCCTCGCCCAGTTCGTCACCGCCCGCCCCGCCGCCGACGGCGACAGCAAGACCCCGGAGGAGGACGAGCGGCGCGCCACCCTGCGCACCGAACTCGCGCGCTACTACGGCCTCTACGGCATACGGGCCGGTGTCTTCTACCGCGATCACACCCCGATGGCCGCCGCCCCGGCCGGTATGCCGGTGCCCCGCGAGGGCGAGGGCGCACAGGCCTTCAGCGAGGCGCTGGCCGGCCGCCGCAGCCACGACCCGCACCAGATCTGGCCCTGGGACGACACCGGCCGTATCCCGGTCGCCTCACCGGTGATCCGCGACGGCGATGTGGTCGCCGTCGTCATGACCGACTCGCCCACCGCACAGATGCGTTCCCATGTCCTGCGCGGCTGGCTGCTGATCGCGGCCGGAGAGTGCGCGGCCATGCTCGTCGCCGTCGCCGCGGCCTTCCGCCTCACCGGCTGGGTGCTGCGGCCGGTACGGGTCCTGGACGCGGCCAGCCACGACATCGCCACCGGCCGGATGAACGCCCGGGTGGCCGCCACCGCGGGCCCGCCCGAACTGCGCCGCCTGGCCCGCTCGTTCAACGAGATGGCCGACAACGTCGAAGACGTCCTGGAGCAGCAGCGCGCCTTTGTCGCCGACGCCTCCCACCAGCTGCGCAACCCGCTGTCCGCGCTGCTGCTGCGCATAGAGCTGCTGGCCCTCGAACTCCCCGACGGCAACGCGGAGATCGCCTCGGTCCGCACGGAGGGCAAGCGGCTGGCCCGCGTCCTGGACGATCTGCTCGACCTCGCGCTCGCCGAACACACCGCCGCCGACCTCCAGCTCACCGATGTCGCGGCGCTGGCCGCCGAACGCGTCGACTCCTGGCGTCCGCTGGCCGGCGACAAGGGCGTCCTCCTCACGTACGAGGGGCAGCGCGCGGTCACCGGCTGGGCCGACCCGATCGCCCTGTCCAGCGCCCTGGACGCCGTCGTCGACAACGCCCTGAAGTTCACTCCGGAGGGCCGGCCGGTCACCGTCGGTGTCGCGCCGGAGGGCGAGCGCGTCCATGTCACCGTCGCCGACCGGGGGCCCGGCCTGACCGACGACGAGCTCGTCCGGGTCGGTGACCGCTTCTGGCGCAGCAGCCGCCACCAGAACGTCTCCGGCTCCGGGCTCGGCCTGTCGATCACCCGCGCCCTGCTCACCGCGGGCGGCGCCACCATCACCTACGCCCCGCATCCGCCGCACGGGCTGAAGGTCACCGTCACCGTGCCGCGCACCGCCCCGTGAGGGGCGTCCGCTCGGGCCGCCGGGCATCCCGGTCACCTGTGCTACCGTTTACGGCGTTGCAGTTGTGGTACCCATGATGAACTTTGTGCGCGCCCGGAGGCTGGTAGCCCCGGGCGTTCCTTGTTTTCCGGACCTGTTCCGGTGTGGGGCAATCATCTCGGCGACAAGGAGGCCGCACGGTGTGGTCTCCGGTTTGCCCCATGAAGGAGAAAAACATGGCTTCCGGCACCGTCAAGTGGTTCAACTCGGAAAAGGGCTTCGGCTTCATCGAGCAGGACGGCGGCGGCCCCGACGTCTTCGCCCACTACTCGAACATCGCCGCGCAGGGCTTCCGTGAGCTCCTCGAGGGCCAGAAGGTCACCTTCGACGTGACCCAGGGCCCGAAGGGCCCGCAGGCGGAGAACATCGTCGCCGCCTGACGCTTCGCGCGTCCCGTGACCGGGGCCCGTACCGGCTGGTCCGGTGCGGGCCCCGATCCGTGCGCGCACGGGCCCCGTCCGGGGCCTCAGGGCCCGGGAGGGCGCCTCCGGGCTGCCGGACCGGGCCGTTTGCGATCAGGTCCCCCGGCTGCCGGCTGCCGGCTCAGGGCTTCTGGGACACGTAATAGCGCCGGGCGCCCTCGTGCAGCTCCAGCGGATCGGTGAACACCGCCGTCCGCAGATCCACCTTCTGTGCGGCATGCACCTGGCGCCCGATCGAGTCCCGGCTGTCGATGACCGTACGGGTGATGCCCTGGGTCATCGCCGCGTCCTCGCGGTCCGTCGTCACCAGCAGGTTCGCCACCGCGATCGTCTTCACACCCTGCCCGTCCTGGGCCAGGGGGTAGGCGTCGGCCGGCATCACCGCCGCGCGGTAGTAGCGGGTGCGCTCGCCCTGCCGGTGCAGCGCCGGGCCCAGATCACCGAGCGGGACCAGCCGCACCGGGAACCGCTGGACCAGCCGCTGCACCGCCGTCGTCGGCAGCCCGCCGGACCAGAAGAAGGCATCCAGCTTGTGCTGCTCCAGCAGCTTCGGCATCTCGTCGATGCCGACCCGTACCGGCTCGATGTCCTTGTCGAAGTCCAGCCCGGCCGCCTCCAGCAACCGCCGGGTGATCAGCTGTACGCCGGAGCTGTCGGCCCCGACGCCCACCCGCAGCCGCCGCAGATCCTTCGTCGAGCGCACCGCGGACTTCTTCGGCACCACCAGCTGCATGTAGTCGTCGTACAGCCGCGCACAGGCCCGTAGCCGGTCCGCGCCCGACTCGCCCCTGACCTGGTACTCGGCGACCGCGTCCGCCGTCGCGATGGTGAACTCCGCGCGCCCGGCGACCAGTTGCCGCAGATTGTCGATGGAGCCCTCGCTGCGGGCCAGCCGCAGATCCACGTCCGGCAAGTCGCGGGCCAGGTCCTGCTTCAGCAGCTCCCCGTAGCGCGCGTACACCCCGGTCGGCACGCCCGTCGCCAGCGTCACCTGTCCGCGGGGGGAGGGCTCACCGCCCATCGCCAGCAGCCACCACAGGCCCAGCCCGAGGGCGACCAGTGCGGCGACCGTCGCCTGGAAGGCCCGGCGGCCGGTGCGGGAGAGTGCGGTGACCATGGGCGGGATCCTGCCAGCACATCGGCCGGAAAGGGAGGGGTGGGGTGGACCGGGGCCTCGCCACAGGTCCGACCGCCCTATGCAGATGGCACTTCGCGTAGCACGATCGAACATAGAGGGCCGCCCCTCACGATCATGCGACGTAGCGGGGACCTGGCACGTCCCCCACCGCGTGCCGTCCGGCGCGCACTCCCTGTGATCCCTCCACCCGAGCGCACCGGCGCCGGTGCCCGACACCGCGGCCCCCTGACGCGCCGGTGCGGGAATCGACACCTCATGAAACCGCTCACCGAACTGCGTCCGGACCTCCATGCCCGGCCCGACGCTCTCCGCTCACCCCCGCTCGCCGCCGACCTCGGCCTGCTCCTGCTGCGCCTGACCGTGGGGCTGATCCTGGCAGGACACGGCGCCCAGAAGCTCTTCGGCTTCTTCGGCGGCCACGGGCTCACCGCCACCGGCAAGGGCTTCGAGGCCCTCGGCTACCACCCCGGTGAGTTCTACGCCGGCCTCGCCGGGGCCTCGGAGGTCCTCGGCGGCCTCGGCCTCGCGGCCGGGCTGCTCACGCCCCTCGCGGCGGCCGCACTCATCGGCGTGATGATCAACGCCATGGCCCTCTCCGCGTCCCAGGGGCTCTGGGCGGTGTCCGGCGGCATCGAATACCCCCTGACCATCGCCGTCGTCGCACTGACCGTCGCGGCGACCGGACCCGGCCGCTTCGCCCTCGACCGCCCCTTCCGCTGGGGGAACGGCGGCCTGCGCAGCGCGGCCTTCGCGCTGGTGGCGGGCGGCGTCGGCGCCGCGATCGTGCTGGCCCTGTGAGACGGGCCGCCCGCGCCGCCGCACGCCCGGGGCCCGATCCCGCCCGAAGACTCCGGGGTCGGGAGGTACTTCCGGTACCGCCTACCCTTGTTGCATGACCAGCAGCGACCGGAGCCAGGCAGTGGGCGTGAACAAGAGTTACGAGATCCGCACCTACGGGTGCCAGATGAACGTCCACGACTCCGAGCGGCTGTCCGGCCTGCTGGAAGACGCCGGATACGTCCCCGCGCCCAAGGACGGCGAGGGCGCTGACGTGGTGGTCTTCAACACCTGCGCGGTGCGGGAGAACGCCGACAACCGGCTCTACGGCAACCTCGGTCAGCTCGCCCCGAAGAAGGCCGCGCGGCCCGGTATGCAGATCGCCGTGGGCGGCTGCCTCGCCCAGAAGGACCGCGACACCATCGTCAAGAAGGCCCCCTGGGTCGACGTGGTCTTCGGTACGCACAACATCGGCAAGCTGCCGGTGCTGCTGGAGCGCGCCCGCATCCAGGAAGAGGCGCAGGTCGAGATCGCCGAGTCCCTGGAGGCGTTCCCCTCGACCCTGCCCACCCGCCGCGAGAGCGCGTATGCGGCCTGGGTGTCCGTCTCGGTGGGCTGCAACAACACCTGCACGTTCTGTATCGTCCCGGCGCTGCGCGGCAAGGAGAAGGACCGCCGGCCCGGCGACATCCTCGCCGAGATCGAGGCGCTGGTCGACGAGGGCGTCAGCGAGATCACCCTGCTCGGCCAGAACGTCAACGCGTACGGCTCCGACATCGGCGACCGCGAGGCCTTCAGCAAGCTGCTGCGCGCCTGCGGGAAGATCGAGGGCCTGGAGCGGGTCCGCTTCACCTCCCCGCACCCCCGCGACTTCACCGACGACGTCATCGCCGCCATGGCCGAGACGCCCAACGTCATGCCGCAGCTCCATATGCCGCTCCAGTCCGGCTCGGACACCGTCCTCAAGGCGATGCGCCGCTCGTACCGCCAGGAGCGCTTCCTCGGCATCATCGAGAAGGTGCGCGCCGCGATGCCGGACGCCGCCCTCTCCACGGACATCATCGTCGGCTTCCCGGGCGAGACCGAGGAGGACTTCGAGCAGACCCTGCACACGGTCCGCGAGTCCCGCTTCGCCCAGGCCTTCACCTTCCAGTACTCCAAGCGCCCCGGCACCCCGGCGGCCGACATGGCGGGCCAGATCCCCAAGGCCGTGGTCCAGGAGCGCTACGAGCGCCTGGTCGCCCTCCAGGAGGAGATCTCCTGGGAGGAGAACAAGAAGCAGGTCGGCCGCACCCTCGAGGTCCTGGTCGCCGAGGGTGAGGGCCGCAAGGACACGGCGACCCACCGCCTGTCCGGCCGGGCCCCCGACAACCGCCTGGTCCACTTCACCCGCCCCGACGAGCCGGTCCGCCCCGGCGACACGGTGACCGTCGAGGTCACCTACGCCGCTCCGCACCACCTGCTGGCGGAGGGCCCGGCCAAGGCGGTCCGCCGTACCCGGGCCGGTGACGCCTGGGAGAAGCGCAACGCCGCCCCGGCCGAGAAGCCCCAGGGCGTGCTGCTGGGCCTGCCCACCATCGGCGCCCCGGCACCGAGCCCGGCGCCCGCCGCCGGCTGCGGCTGCGACTGACCTGGTCGCGCGCCAGGTGCCCACAGGGCACCACGACCGCCCTCGCACCTGGAGCGTTACGCTGCGTGCATGCTCGTAGCCGCCGCTCTCTGCCCCTGCCCGCCGCTTCTCGTCCCGGCGGTGGCCGCCGGGGCGGCGCCCGAACTGGCGGCGCTGCGTGCCGCCTGCCTGGACGTGACCGGCGTGCTCGCCGCGGCCCGCCCCGACCGGCTGGTCGTCCTGGGCCCCGCCGACGAGGCCGGCCGGGGCCCGCACCCGCAGGGCGCCCGCGGCTCGTTCCGCGGCTTCGGGGTGGACCTCGAGGTGCGGCTGGGCGCCGCCGGGGCCACGCCGGAGCGGGAACTCCCGCCGTCGCTGTCGGTCGGCGCCTGGCTACTGTCCCGTGCGGAATGGGCCGGCGCCCCCGTGGACGCGCTGGGTGTGGCGGAGTCGCTGCCCCGCGACCACGCCCTGTCGACGGGCCGGGAGCTCGCGGCGTCCGCGCCCCGGGTGGCGCTGCTGGTGATGGGCGACGGCAGCGCCTGCCGGACGGTGAAGGCGCCCGGCTACTTCGACGAGCGGGCCGAGGCCTTCGACGCCGCGACGGCCCGCGCCCTGGGCACCGCCGACCTCGATGCGCTGACCGCGCTGGACGAGGAGCGCGCCGCCGCCCTCCAGGTATCCGGACGGGCCGGCTGGCAGGTCCTGGCGGGCGCGGCCGAGGGCGCGGACCTGCGCGGCCGGCTGCTCCGCGACGAGGCCCCGTACGGCGTGGGCTACTTCGTGGCCGCCTGGTCGTAGCGCGGCCCCGAGGACGGATACGCCGACGGCCGCGAGCACGGATACGCCGACGGCGGCGAGGTGCTCCACCTCGCGGCCGTCGAGCCGGGTATGGCAGGCGCGCCGGCTAGTGCCGTGCGCTCTCGCTGTCCGCGGCGGCCTCCGCCGACTGCTGGCGGGGGATCCCGGCGCTCTCGCCGGCCTTCTCCGCCGACGGCTCATCGGCGGCGGCCGTCGCGGCCGCCGTCTCAGCGGCCGCCTCCGGAGCCGCCGCCTCCGCCGCGGATGCCGTCTCCGCCGGGGCGCCGGGGCCGTCCGTGGCCTGCTCGGTGCCGACGGCGTCCTCGGCCCCGGCGCCCTCGGCGGCCGCCGAAACGGCCGGTTCCGCCGCTTCCGCCGGCTCCGTCGGCTCCTCCGCCTCGGCCGTCACCGCCGCAGCGGCACTCTCCTCCGCCGACGCTTCGGACTTACGGCGGCGAAACCGCGAAAACACGCCCATAACTGCTCCTACGCTCTTCATGTGGCGAAATCCCATGCCGCCGGGGAACGGCCCATTGCGCCGCCCGCGGGCGCCGGTGGGACGCACCGGCTCCTGGGACCTCGCAACAGGCAACGAACCCATCGGTGGCCCGTCACGTCGCTCGTTCGAGATGGGGGCGTGATGTTTGCGAGACTGACGGGGTGAACACCGCCGTTCCCGCTCCGCGGGTCATCGCCGTCGTCGGTCCCACTGCGGCCGGAAAGTCCGATCTGGGCGTCGCACTCGCACAGCATGTGGGGGGCGAGGTCATCAATGCCGACTCCATGCAGCTCTACCGCGGCATGGACATCGGCACCGCCAAGCTCACGCCCGAGGAGCAGCAGGGCGTCCCGCACCGCCTCCTGGACATCTGGGACGTGACCTGCGCCGCCAGCGTCGCCGAGTACCAGCGGCTGGCCCGCGCCGAGATCGACCGGCTGCTCGCCGAGGGCCGCACCCCGGTCCTCGTCGGCGGCTCCGGCCTGTACGTCCGTGGCGCCATCGACGCCCTCGACTTCCCCGGCACCGACCCGGAGGTGCGCGCCCGCCTGGAGGCCGAACTGGCCGAACTGGGCAGCGGCGCCCTGCACGCCCGGCTGGCCGTCGCCGACCCCGAGGCGGCCCGCGCGATCCTGGCGGGCAACGGCCGCCGCATCGTGCGCGCCCTGGAGGTCATCGAGATCACCGGCCGCCCCTTCACCGCCAACCTCCCCGGCCACGAAGCGGTCTACGACACCCTTCAGATCGGCGTCGACGTCGAACGCCCCGAACTCGACGAGCGGATCGCCCGGCGGGTCGACCGTATGTGGGAGGCGGGCCTGGTCGACGAGGTGCGCCGGCTGGAGGGCGAGGGGCTGCGCGAGGGCCGTACGGCCTCCCGGGCGCTCGGCTACCAGCAGGTGCTCGCCCAGCTGGCGGGGGAGTGCACCGAGCAGGAGGCGCGCGACGAGACGGTGCGCGCCACCAAGCGCTTTGCGCGCCGCCAGGACTCGTGGTTCCGCCGGGACCCGAGGGTCCACTGGCTCAGCGGCGCCGCCGAGCACCGGGCGGAACTTCCCGGCCAGGCGCTGGCGTTGCTCGAACGACCGGTCACAGCCTGATCACGTCATGGCATCGGGACGCTCCGGCCGTCATCCGGGCCCCTGAGGGCGTGTCATCATCGACCTTCGATCGAGGCGTGCAGTCTGGAGTGGGGAGGGCGCGTGTCAATGGAGGCCGGCCCTCGCAACGGAGCGCAGCGTCCGGACAACGGCGTTGATGCGGCACCCCTGACCGACGACGGTCCGGACGCCGACGACGGCCTGCCCGGCGCCGACGGTGTCGGCAGCGGACCGCTCACCGACCCGGACACCCTGGACGACTCCGACGCCCCCGACTCCGGCACCGGCGAGGGCGGCGAGTCCTTCCGGGAGCTGCGCCCGCCCCGTCGGCTGCGGCTGTGGCAGCTGGCCCCGATCGTGGCGCTCGCCGCCCTCGGCTCGCTGATGTTCGCCTTCCCCCTCGCCTTCGAGCTGGGCGGCGACGGCGGCGCGATGATCGCGATGCTCGGCCTGCTGCTGTGCTGCTGCGCCGCGGGCTGGGGCATGATGGCCGCCCGCCGCGTCGGCCACACCTGGCCCGGCCTCCCGGCACGCGGCTCCGGCCGCCGGGCCGACTGGCGCGTGGTGCTGCTGTACGCCGTCGTGGTGGCCATCCCGGCCTCACTGGCCATCTGGCGCGTGGCCCGGCTGCGCTGAGCCGGCGGCGTCTCCCCACCGGCGGGGACCCTCGGGGGTCTCCCCAGGGGGCGGCTGTTCCGATGGGGCGACTGTCCTCGGTGGTGCGGCTGTTCCCGCCCCCCGTTTGTTCCCGCCCTCCGTTTTCCGGTGCTTGCTTCCGCGGCTCCTGGGGGCCTGCGGGCTTGCGGATCCTGGGTGTCCTGCGGGCTCGCTTTGCCGTGGGCCTGGGTTTTCCCCTCCGCCCACCCCCCTTCGGGGGGTGGGCGGGTGTAGGCGAGCGCAGCCCCCGCCCCCGCCCCCCGCCCCCGTAAGGCCGATCCCGCCGCCGTCCCCGTACGATGCAAGGGTGACCAGCACGCAGCGCCTCCCCTTCCTCAAGGGCCACGGCACCGAGAACGACTTCGTGATCGTCCCCGACCCGGACGGCCGCCGCGACCTGCCAGCGACCGCCGTCGCCAGGATCTGTGACCGGCGGGCCGGACTCGGCGGTGACGGCCTGCTGCGTGCCGTACGGTCCGCCGCGCACCCGGAGGCGCGTGCCCAGGCCGACGAGGCCGAGTGGTTCATGGACTACCGCAACGGCGACGGCTCGATCGCCGAGATGTGCGGCAACGGCGTCCGCGTCTTCGCGCGCTATCTGCTGCACGCCGGCCTGGTCGAGGCCGGTGACCTCGCCATCGCCACCCGCGCCGGCGTACGCCGCGTCCACGTCGCCAAGACCGGCGATGTCACGGTCTCGATGGGCCGCGCCGAGCTCCGCGAGGAGAGCGTCGTCGTCACGGTCGACGGCCGCAGCTGGCCGGCCCGGAACGTGAACATGGGCAATCCGCACGCCGTCGCCTTCGTCGACGATCTGGCCCACGCCGGCGACCTGCTGGCGGTACCGCCGTTCAGCCCAGCGTCGGTTTATCCCGACGGCGTGAACATCGAGTTCGTCGTCGACCGCGGTCCGGGCCGGGTCGCGATGCGGGTCCACGAGCGCGGCTCGGGCGAGACCCGCTCCTGCGGCACCGGCGCCTGCGCGGTCGCCGTCGCCACCGCCCGCAGGGACGGTGCGGACCCCACGCAGACCGGTACACCCGTCACGTACACGGTCGATGTGCTCGGCGGCAGCCTCTCGATCACCGAGCTGCCCGACGGCACGGTCGAGATGACCGGCCCGGCCGAGATCGTCGCCGAGGGCACCTTCACCCCCGCCTGGATGGGTGCCGCGCTCGCCTGACGGGACCTGCGGCACCTCCCGGGGACGGCTTCCCGCGAGGGCGGTTCCGGCCAAAACATTCGCTCGAACGGGTGATCCGGATCACTCTGAGCGAGAGGTGGGCAGCGCTGCGTGATGGGCTCGGTAGCATCAAGCACCGGCCCGGACGTCCCAACTGACACGTCCCACCGCCGGTCGACGCTGCCGGAGGTGCCCATGAGCGCAGAGGCCACTAACCCTGGTAACCCTGGAGCAGCGGGCCGCAAGCGCGGCCGCCGCCGACTGGAGCTCAGAGGGCTGCGCCGTATCGGCCGTGCCGCGCTGCTCGGCCCGGCCCCGCGCGACGGCCTCCCGCACGCCCTGGAGCACGTCGCCAAGGTGCACCGCGGCCACCACCCGGACGCCGACCTGGACATCCTCGCCAAGGCCTATCTACTCGCCGAGTCCTCGCACCGCGGCCAACTGCGCAAGAGCGGCGAGCCGTACATCACCCACCCGCTCGCGGTGACCCTCATCCTCGCCGAACTGGGCGCGGAGACCACGACCTTGACCGCCTCCCTGCTCCACGACACCGTCGAGGACACGGAAGTGACGCTGGATCAGGTTCGGGACCGGTTCGGCGCGGAGGTCTGTTATCTGGTCGACGGCGTCACCAAGCTGGAGAAGGTCGACTACGGCGCGGCGGCCGAGCCGGAGACCTTCCGCAAGATGCTGGTGGCGACCGGCAACGACGTCCGGGTGATGTCCATCAAACTCGCCGACCGGCTGCACAACATGCGCACGCTCGGTGTGATGCGCCCCGAGAAACAGGCCCGGATCGCCAAGGTCACCCGCGATGTGCTGATCCCGCTCGCCGAACGCCTCGGCGTCCAGGCGCTGAAGGCCGAGCTGGAGGACCTGGTCTTCGCGATCCTGCACCCCGAGGAGTACGCCACCACCCGGGCCCTGGTCATGGAGTACGCGACCCGGTCCGATCCGCTCACCACCCTCGCGCGGCGGGTGCGCGCGGTCCTGGACGAGGCGGGTATCGACGCCGAAGTCCTCGTCCGGCCACGGCACTTCGTCTCCGTCCACCGGGTACGCCTCGCCCGCCGCGAGCTGACCGGCGCGGATCTGGGGCGGCTGCTGGTGCTGGTGGCGGAGGACGCCGACTGCTACGCCGTCCTCGGCGAGCTGCACACCTGCTTCACCCCGGTCATCTCCGAGTTCAAGGATTTCATCGCGGCCCCCAAGTTCAACCTCTACCAGTCGCTGCACACGGCGATCACCGGCCCGTCCGGGGAGATCGCCGAGACACTGATCCGTACGCACCAGATGCACCGGGTGGCCGAGGCCGGAGTGATCGCGCTGGGCAATCCGTACGCCCCCACGGACGGCGTGGACGCCCCCGAGGGCGAGCGGGCCGACCCGACCCGCCCCGGCTGGCTCTCCCGGCTGCTGGAGTGGCAGCGCACCACCCCCGACCCGGACACGTTCTGGACCTCGCTGCGCGACGACCTCGCTCAGGACCGGGAGATCACCGTTTTCTGCGCCGACGCCCCGTCGGGCGGCTCCTCCGGTGTCACGGGCGGGGCCATCGGTCTGCCCGCCGGGGCGAGTTGTGTGGACGCCGCGTACGAACGGCACGGCGAGGCGGCGCACTGCTGTATCGGCGCCCGTGTCAACGGGCGGCTCGCCACGCTCTCCACCGTCCTGCACGACGGCGACAGCCTCCAGCTGCTGATGGCCCCGGACTCCGCGGCCGGCCCCTCGCCCGAATGGCTCGACCACGCCCGTACGCCCGCCGCCCGGCTCGCCATCGCCCGGTGGCTGGCCGGGCCGGGGGAGCCCGTCGCCCGCCCGGCGAGCCCCGGGGAGGGGCCCGCCGCGGCGCCCCCCGCCGACCGCCGCGCCGCGGACCACGACCGCTCCGGCGCGGACCGGGCCGCCCCCGCCTCGCTCCTCGCGGTGGCGGATCTGCCCGGTGCGGCCGTGCGGCTGGCGGGCTGCTGCACCCCGGTGCCGCCGGACACCGTCACCGGATTCGCCGTACGGGGCGGCACGGTCACCGTCCACCGCGCCCTGTGCCCCGTGGTGGCGCGGATGGCGGCCACCGGCCGGCAGCCGGTCGGGGTGCGCTGGCGCGGCGCCGACCAGGGGGGCCACGGCTGCCGGGTCACCCTCCTGGCAGAGGCCTTCAGCCGGCCGCACCTCCTGGCCGACCTCACCGAAGCCATCGCCTCCCAGGGCGCCGCCGTGGTGTCGGCCGCCGTCGAACCCCCGCACGAACAGCGGGTCCGCCACACCTACACGCTGCATCTGCCGAACGCCGCCGGACTGCCCTCCCTGATGCGGGCCATGCGCCAAGTGCCGGGTGTCTTCGACGTGTTGCGCGCGGGCCGCGCCCGGCAGGCCGCGGCGCTGCGCCCCTGAATGCTTCCGGGGCACGCCGGGTGACGGTCCGTCGGGAAACTCTCCGTCCGGCGGCGTAAGACGGACGCACGATCCGCCGCCCGTTCGGGTGCCGTTTGCCCGGTCACCCGCGGGGGAGGGCGCCGCGTTGGTAGCCGTAGTTCATGTCCCTTCCCCTGCGCCGCCCGTTCCGCGACCCCGATCGCCCCGCCCGCGCCCGCGCCCTGACCCGCGGCCCGAGGGGACGGATCCGGTGGACCGGCTACCGGGCCGCCGCCCTCGGACTGGCCGCCCTCGCCACCCTCGGCGTGGCCGAGCCGTCGTCCCTGGGGCCGCAAGGCCTCGGCGACCCCCTCTACCCGACGCTCGGCAACACCGGCTACGACGTCACGTCCTACGACGTCTCCCTGGACTACTCCGGCCACAACAACCAGCCGCTGAAAGCCGTCACCGAGATCACCGCCCGGGCCACCACCGAGCTCGACCACCTCAACCTCGACTTCGCCCGCGGCACCGTACGTTCCGTCAAGATCGGTGGTCTGCCCGCCGAGCACCAGCAGCACGGCGAGGACCTGGTGCTCACCCCGGCCTTCCACATCTCCCGGGGGCAGGAGGTGAAGATCTCCGTCGAGCACACCAGTGAGCCCACCGGCAAGGCCGACGGCGGCTGGATCCGCACCTCGGACGGCCTCGCGATGGCCAACCAGGCCGACGCCGCACACCGCGTCTTCCCCTGCAACGACCACCCCTCCGACAAGGCGCTCTTCACCTTCCACATCACCGCGCCCCAGGAGCTGACCGCCGTCGCCAACGGGCTGCCCCAGCGCCCCGGTGCCCGCGCGGCGGCGCGCCGGACCTGGACCTATCGCACCACCCACCCCATGGCCACCGAGCTGGCGCAGGTCTCCATCGGGAAGTCCAGCGTGCTGCTGCGCCACGGGCCGCACGGGCTCCCGGTCCGCGATGTCGTACCGACCGCGGACCATTCCGCCCTCGCGCGCTGGCTGGCGAAGACCCCGGATCAGCTGGCCTGGATGGAGCGCAAGGTCGGTCCGTACCCCTTCGAGGCGTACGGGGTGCTGATCGTCAACGCCAGGACCGGCTTCGAGCTGGAGACCCAGACCCTCTCGCTCTTCGAGAAGGCCATGTTCACCGCCGGCCAGCTGCCCGACTGGTATGTCGAGTCCGTGATGGTGCACGAGCTGGCCCACCAGTGGTTCGGCGACAGCGTCAGCCCGCGCCGCTGGTCGGACGTCTGGCTCAACGAGGCCCATGCGACCTGGTACGAGGCGCTCTACGCCCAGGAGAGGGGCGACAAGCGTGCCTCGCTGGACGCCCGTATGCGCCATGCCTACGAGGAGTCCGACGGCTGGCGGGCCGAGGGCGGCCCGCCGGCCGCGCCCAAGATCCCCGGCCCGGGGCAGAAGATCGGCATCTTCCGCCCGATCGTCTACGACGGCAGCGCGCTGGTCCTGTACGCCCTGCGGCAGAAGATCGGCACCGCCGCCTTCGAGCGCCTGGAACACGAGTGGGTGGACCGGCACCGCGACGGCGTGGCGGACACCGCGGACTTCATCCAGCTGTCCTCCCAGGTCGCCGGGCAGAACCTGACCGGGTTCTTCCAGGCATGGCTCTACGGCGACCGGACACCGCCGATGCCGGGGCATCCGGAGTGGCTGCACAAGAAGGGGGGCGCGGACAAGCCCGGCGGGCCCAAGGGCGCCGCCGCAACCCCTGGACCCAAGGGGGCGGCGGAGAACCCCGCGCCCAAGGGGGCGGCCGGGCCCCCCGGGCCCGGGGGAGCCGCCGGAACGCCCGGAAAACCCGTGTGACGGCCTTCCCGGGTCGTGGGACCATCTTCGGGTCGGCGCCGGCCGGCCCGGGAATCTCCGGGGCGGCTCGGACGTTGACAAGAGCGACGGCCGCGGCAGCATCGCGGCGGTCGCCGCACCACCGACAGTCCCGGCGGGAACACCAGGTCCCCGCGAGGGCTTACCGACGACACAAAGGATCAAATGACCTCCTCTTCTTCCCTTCCGCAGGACCGGCAGCGCCTCCCCGAGAGCCTTCGGGCCAACGCCCTGATGGAAGAGGACGTCGCCTGGAGCCACGAGATCGACGGGGAGCGTGACGGCGACCAGTACGACCGTTCGGCGCGTGCCGCGCTCCGCCGTGTAGCGGGCCTTTCCACCGAGCTCGAGGACGTCACCGAGGTCGAGTACCGACAGCTCCGCCTGGAGCGTGTGGTACTCGTCGGCGTCTGGACCACCGGCACGGTCCAGGAGGCGGAGAACTCGCTCGCCGAGCTGTCCGCACTCGCCGAGACCGCCGGTGCCATGGTGCTCGACGGCGTCATCCAGCGCCGCGACAAGCCCGACCCGGCCACGTACATCGGCTCCGGCAAGGCGCTGGAGCTGCGCGACATCGTGCTGGAGTCCGGAGCGGACACCGTGGTGTGTGACGGTGAACTCTCCCCCGGCCAGCTGATCCACCTCGAGGACGTCGTCAAGGTCAAGGTGGTCGACCGGACCGCCCTGATCCTCGACATCTTCGCCCAGCACGCCAAGTCCCGGGAGGGCAAGGCGCAGGTCTCGCTGGCGCAGATGCAGTACATGCTGCCCAGGCTCCGTGGCTGGGGTCAGTCGCTGTCCCGGCAGATGGGTGGCGGTGGCTCCGGTTCGGCGGGCGGCGGTATGGCCACCCGTGGTCCCGGTGAGACCAAGATCGAGACGGACCGGCGGCGGATCCGCGAGAAGATGGCGAAGATGCGCCGGGAGATCGCGGAGATGAAGACCGGCCGGGACATCAAGCGCCAGGAACGCCGGCGCAACAAGGTCCCCTCCGTCGCCATCGCCGGCTACACCAACGCGGGCAAGTCCTCCCTGCTCAACCGCCTCACCGGCGCCGGTGTGCTGGTGGAGAACGCCCTGTTCGCCACCCTGGACCCCACCGTCCGGCGGGCCGAGACGCCCAGCGGACGGCTCTACACCCTCGCCGACACCGTCGGCTTCGTCCGGCATCTGCCGCACCACCTCGTCGAGGCGTTCCGCTCCACGATGGAGGAGGTCGGCGACTCCGATCTCATCCTGCATGTGGTCGACGGCTCGCATCCGGTGCCGGAGGAGCAGCTGGCCGCCGTCCGCGAGGTGATCCGCGACGTGGGCGCGACGGACGTGCCCGAGATCGTGGTCGTCAACAAGGCCGACGCGGCCGATCCGCTGGTGCTCCAGCGCCTGCTGCGCCAGGAGAAGCACGCCCTCGTGGTCTCGGCCCGTACGGGCCAGGGCATGGAAGAGCTGCTGACCCTGCTCGACGAGGAGCTTCCCCGGCCGCAGGTCGAGATCGAGGTCCTGGTGCCGTATACCCAGGGCGCCCTGGTCTCGCGGGCGCACGCCGAGGGCGAGGTCATCTCCGAGGAGCACACCGCGGACGGCACGATGCTCAAGGCGCGGGTGCATGCGGAGCTGGCCGCCGAGTTCCAGTCGTTCGCCCCGGCGGCGTAGCGGCCGCGCAGCGCAGACGACGAAAGGCCCGCCCCTGGTCTCCCGGGGGCGGGCCTTTCGTCGTCTGCGGGCGGTAAGCGGGTGGCCGCCGTCCCCGGCGCCACCCGCCTCACACGCCTACTGCTTGCCGGCCCACTTCTTGCTCATGGTGTCGAACATGCTCTTGGCCTCGGGGCCCAGGTGCGGGCCGGCCGACCAGCGGGCCGGACGCGGCCCCATCGACATGTTGGAGATCAGCACCGGCTTGCCGTCGGTGCCCTTGATGAACCAGGGGCCACCGGAGGAGCCACCGGTCATGGTGCAGCCGATCCGGTACATGGTCGGCTTGTTGGCGTCCATCGACAGCCGGCTCGGCTTGTCGGTGCACTGCTGCTGCGCCGCACCGTCGAACGGCGGCTCGGCCGGGTAACCCTGCGCGGTCAGGCTCGGGATCTTGGCCATCGCGGGCGCGTTGAAGTCGACCTGGTACGCACCGCCGGCGACCTCTTCGAGCGACTTGCCGCCCGTGTTCTCCTCCGGCTTCACATGCATCAGCGCGAAGTCGTACGGAGCCATCGGCACACCCGGAACGGCGCCGCCGCCCTTGATCCACTCCTGGGACGTCGCCATGTCGTCCGCCCACCACTTGCCCGACGGGACCCGGTCCTCGTAGGACTTGCCCTTCAACTGGCCGGCAGTGCCACCGGTCTTGTTGAAGTTCGGCACGAACATCATGTTGCGGTACCAGCCGCCGCTCTTGCCCTTGTGTACACAGTGCGCAGCGGTCCACACGAGGTTGGACTTACCGGGGTGCGCCGGGTCCTTGACGACGGTGGCGGAGCAACGCGACCCGCCCTCGTCGGTGCTGAACAGCAGCAGGCCCACACCGGGAGCGGTCGAGGTGTACGGGGTCTTCACGGCCTGAGCCGGGACGGCGGCGGGCTCAGGGTCGGTCTTGCCCTGGTCCTCCGAGATGTCCTCGGGCTTGCTGGGGTCCTGGGGCGGCTTGACCTTGTCGATCTTGTCCTTGTCCCAGAAGTCCTTGATGATCGGGTTGATGAACTCCCCGGCCTCCCGGAGCCACTTGTCCCGGTCCCAGTTCTTCCACTCACCGTTCTTCCACTTGTCCAGGTCGAAGCCGTGTTCCTTGAGCTTGTCCTGGATGTCCTGAGGGATCTGGAAGCCACCCCCGCCCGTGGAGTCCTGGGCCGCGGACTGGCTGGCCTTGGAGTCCGCGTTGCCGCCCTCGGGTCCGCAGCCGGTGGCCGTGAGTGCCACGACGGCGGTGAGGGCGGCGGCGGCCAGGACTGGCCGACGTATGGATCGCATGGGTGAGCTCCCCCTGGTGAATCGGACTGAGCCGGTGTGGCTTGTTCGGTGTTGCACCGGTCTGTTCTTTGTCATGAACCTCAAGATCCCGGCGCAACACCCCACTATGCCGGTGACGATGGGGACGGCGGTACTCGGGTCCCCGGTTCCACGCCATCAAGGATCTTGCCGAAAACCGTGATCCCGAGTGGCCGCCGTCGTTGGTACGTACGGGGGACGTCCCGGGCTGCCCCCAGCCCGCGCGGCACCAGCAGCTCACCAGCAGGAGGACACAACTGCCGTGGCGTTGACCGAAACCGTGCCGGCGGCCGCGCCGCCGGCCCATGAGGGGATCCTGCGCCGGCAGTCCCTGCGTGAGTCCGCTGCCCGCACCTACGCGCGCTCGCTGCCCATCGTCCCGGTGCGCGCCCGCGGGCTGACCATCGAGGGCGCCGACGGCCGGCGCTATCTCGACTGCCTCTCCGGCGCCGGCACCCTGGCGCTCGGCCACAACCATCCGGTGGTGCTCGAAGCGATCCGCACGGTCCTCGACTCCGGCGCGCCACTGCACGTCCTCGACCTCGCCACTCCCGTCAAGGACGCCTTCACCACCGAGCTCTTCGCCACCCTCCCGGGGAAGTTGGCGGAAACGGCGCGCATCCAGTTCTGCGGCCCGGCCGGCACGGACGCCGTCGAGGCAGCCTTCAAACTCGTCCGCACCGCGACCGGCCGGGACGGCCTGATGGCCTTCTCCGGCGCCTACCACGGCATGACCGCGGAGGCGCTCGCCGCCTCCGGGGGCGCGCAGCACACCAGCGTGGTCCGGCTGCCCTACCCGTACGACTACCGCTGCCCCTTCCAGACCGGCGGCGAGCGCGGCGCCGAGCTCGCCGCGCGCTGGACACAGAGCCTGCTCGACGACCCCAAGAGCGGGGTGCCCACACCGGCCGGGATGATCCTGGAGCCGGTCCAGGGCGAGGGCGGGGTGATCCCCGCGCCGGACGGCTGGCTGCGGCGGATGCGGGAGATCACCGCCGCCCGGCAGATCCCGCTGATCGTGGACGAGGTGCAGACCGGCGTCGGCCGCACCGGCGCCTTCTGGGCGGTCGACCACAGCGGCATCGTGCCCGATGTGATCGTGCTGTCGAAGGCGATCGGCGGCAGCCTGCCGCTCGCCGTGATCGTCTACCGCGAGGAGCTCGACGCCTGGCAGCCCGGCGCCCACGCGGGCACCTTCCGCGGCAACCAGCTCGCCATGGCCGCCGGAGCCGCCACCCTCGCCTACGTCCGCACCAACGGCCTCGACCGGCGTGCCGGGGAGCTCGGCGCCCGGATGCTCGACCGGCTCACCGCCCTCGCCGCCGCCCACGACTGCATCGGCGATGTCCGCGGCCGCGGGCTGATGCTCGGCGTCGAGCTCGTCGACCGCAGCGCCGATGCCGACGCCATGGGTGCCCGCCCCGCCGACCCGCAGCTCGCCGCCGCCGTCCAGCACGCCTGCCTGGAACGCGGCCTGATCGTCGAACTGGGCGGCCGGCACTCCGCCGTCGTCCGGCTGCTGCCACCCCTGACCATCACCGACGAACAGGCGGAAGCGATCCTCGACCGCCTCGCCGACGCCATCGCGGCGGCGGTCCGCACCACCCCCGGGCCGACGGGCTCGTCCCCCACGACAATGCGAGGCACCTCCCCATGAACGAACGCCCCGGCCCCGACGGTGGCCAGCCCGCCGAGCGCATCCCCGCCCACCAGGGCGCGGGCACGATCGAGTCCGTACCGCGCCAGCAGCGGCGCGCCGCGGACGACGGCTGCCACCAGCAGCCCTGCGAGGCCCAGGACCCGGCCGCCCCCCATGGCGCCCCCGGCCCGTACGACCACGTCCGGTCCGGTGACCGCGACCCTCTCGATCACCCGGATCCGGCCGTCGCCGCCGATGCCGCGGGCATCGAGCATCTGCTGCGCTGCTGGCTCCGCGAGAACGGCACCCACCGCCCGGCCGAAACCAGGCTGCGCATCCCCCTGCGGGCCGCCGCGGGCGCCCTGGACATCCCCGTCCGCTACTGGTCGCCCACGGGCTGGCACCGTCTGGGCGCCCCCGCCCTCGAAGGCGCCCCGGCCGGCGCCGCCCCGCTGGACGCCGTCACCCTCGCCGCGCTGCTGCGCCGCGAGGCCGCGTACGGCGACCGCCGGGCCTCCGACGGCGGCGAGCACCGGGTGGCGGACACCGACGAGCGGCCGGAACCGGACGGCGAGGGGCAGCAGGCACCGGACGGCGACGGCGCCGAACTCATCGGCCGGGTCGCCAACTCCGTGCGCAATGTCGCCACCTTCCTCACCGACCGGCGCGCCCGGCCCGCCGACGACCACGGCGCCCTCTTCCTCGAAGCCGAACAGTCCCTCCTCCTCGGCCACCCGCTGCACCCCACACCCAAGAGCCGCGAAGGCCTCTCCGACGCCGAGACCCGGGCCTATTCGCCCGAACTGCGCGGCGCCTTCCCGCTGCACTGGATGGCCGTGCACCGCTCCGCCCTGGCCGCCGACTCCGCCTGGACCGAGCGCGGCAAGTCCGTCCCGGCCGAGCAGCTCGCCAGGGACCTCGCCGGGGACGGCCTCCGGCTCCCCGAGGACACCGTGCCCCTGCCGCTGCACCCCTGGCAGGCCAGGGAACTCGCCGACCGCCCCGACGTCACCGCCCTCCGCGAGGCCGGACTGCTGCACGACCTCGGCGCCCACGGCCCGCGCTGGCACCCCACCTCCTCCGTCCGCACGGTCTACCGGCCCGACGCGGACGCCATGCTCAAGCTCTCCCTCGGGCTGCGCATCACCAACTCCCGCCGGGAGAACCTCCGTAAGGAACTGGTCCGCGGTGTGGAGGTACACCGGCTGTTGCGCACCGGCCTCGCGGAGCAGTGGCAGACCGTCCACCCCGGCTTCGACATCGTCCGCGACCCGGCCTACCTCGCCGTCGACGGCCCCGACGGCGAACCCGTCCAGGGCCTCGATGTCGTCATCCGCCACAACCCCTTCAGCACCACCGACGACGCCGTCTGCGTCGCCGGTCTCACCTCTCCCCGGCCCTGGCCCGGCCACTCGGGGGTGCGCTCCCGGCTCGAGGTTCTCGTCGTCACGCTCGGCGCCCGCACCGGCCGTGCCCTGGACGCCGTGGCCACCGAATGGTTCCTGCGCTACCTCGAAGCGGTCGTACGGCCCCTGCTGTGGCTCGACGGCACGGCCGGCATCGTCCTGGAGGCCCACCAGCAGAACACCCTCGTGCTGCTGGACCCCGACGGCTGGCCGGTCGGCGGCCGCTACCGCGACAACCAGGGCTACTACTTCCGCACCTCCCGCCGCGCCGAGCTGGAGCGGCGGCTGCCCGGTATCGGCGTGGCGAGCGACAGCTTCGTCGCCGACGACGTCACCGACGAACGCTTCGCCTACTACCTCGGGATCAACAACGTCCTCGGCCTCATCGGTGCCTTCGGCTCCCAGCGCCTGGCCCGCGAGGAGATCCTGCTCGCCGCCTTCCGGCGCTTCCTCGCCGACGCCGCCGCGGCCCCCCGCGCGCACCGTTCGCCGCTCCCGGAGCAGCTGCTGGCCGCCCGCACGCTGCGCTGCAAGGCCAATCTGGCGACCCGGCTGCACGGCCTCGACGAACTCGTCGGCCCGGTCGAAACCCAGTCCGTCTACGTCACCCTGCCCAACCCCCTCGCCCCGTAGCCGCCCGGCGCAACCCCCGCCCGCAGCCTTCCGGCCCCCGTCCCCGTCCCCGGCGCCCCGCGACCCACCAGGCCACGCGGCACGCGGCCACGAGAGGAGAGTGTCGCCGTGCCACCCACCGATTCCGGCCTCGGCTCCAGCTCCGATGACACCCTCGATCTGCAACTCCCGCCCGAATTCAGCGCGTTGTTCGCCGAGGGGCACGGGCGGCCGGCGTCCCTGGACGTCCCGGCAGCCGGCCCGCTGCTCGACAACCTGGCGGGCTGGGGTGCGGCCGACACCCCCGCCGGGCCGTTCGAGCTCGTTCCCGTCCGGCCGGCCCGCGATCTCGCCCTCATCACCGGCTGGATGAACGATCCGGCCGTGGCGGCCTTCTGGGAGCTGGCGGGTCCGCCGGAGACCACCGCCGCCCATCTGCGCGGCCAGCTCGACGGCGACGGCCGCAGTGTGCCCTGCCT
Organism: Streptomyces sp. MCA2; assembly: GCF_023544705.1. Classification (NCBI taxonomy): domain Bacteria; kingdom Bacillati; phylum Actinomycetota; class Actinomycetes; order Kitasatosporales; family Streptomycetaceae; genus Streptomyces; species Streptomyces sp. MCA2. Next base: position 73,860 of record NZ_JAMJFM010000033.1, on the reverse strand, counting down.
GGGGGTGCTGGCCGGGTTCCCGATGAGCTACTGGGAGATCTACCGCGCCGATCTGGACCCCCTCGCCCGCCACTACCCGGCCCGCCCCCAGGACACCGGTATCCATCTGCTCATCGGCGGGGGCGGAGACCGGGGACGCGGGCTGGGCGGCATGCTGCTGCGCGCCACCGCCGATCTCGTACTCGACCACCGCCCGCAGTGCGCGCGGGTCCTCGCCGAGCCCGATCTGCGCAACACCGCCTCCGTCGCGGCCTTCCTGAGCGCCGGATTCCGCTACGGCGACGAGATCGAACTGCCCGGCAAACGCGCGGCGTTGATGGTCCGCGACCGCGCGCTCCGCGACCTGCTCTGACCCCGGCGCCGTCCGCCGACGGTCCCGCTCCGGCCCGCCGTCCATCCCCGCTGCCCCGGTTGTCCCCCGTACGTGCCGGGGCGGTCCCGCTTCGAGGAGCCCGCCTTGTCGCCCGAGCCCCAGCCTTCGCACAGCGCCTGGCAGCATGCCGCGCGCCGACTGTTCGCCAAGACCCTGGCGGAGTTCGCGTACGAGGAAGTCCTCACCCCCGAGCCCGACGGCACCGCATCCGACGGCACCCCGCAGTACCGGCTGCGGATCACCGACGACCTGGTCTACCGCTTCCGCGCCCGCCGCGGCGCCTACGGCCACTGGCGCGTCGACCCCGATTCGATCACCCCCGACACCGACCCCTTCCGCTTCCTCACCCACGCCCACGACACCGTGCTGGGCCTGTCCGGCGACACCACCGGCCACCTCATCCGCGAGCTGACCGCCACCCTCGCCGCCGACACCCGGCTCGACGCCACCGCCCTCAGCGCCGCCGACCTCGCCGATCTGGACTACGCCACCCTCGAAGGCCACCAGACCGGCCACCCCTGGCTCGTCGCGAACAAGGGCCGGCTCGGCTTCTCCGCCCATGACGCGGCGACCTGGGCCCCCGAAGCCCGCACCCCCCAGCGCCTGCCCTGGCTCGCCGCGCACCACAGCATCGCCCACTACCGCGGTATCCCCACGCTGGCCACCCCCGACCGCCTCTACGGCGAGGAGCTCGCCCCCGCCACCCGTCACGCCTTCGCCCGCACCATCGCCGACGAGGGCCACGACCCCGCCGACTACCTCTACCTCCCCGTGCACCCCTGGCAATGGGACGAGACCATCGCCCCGCTCTTCGCCCCGCAGCTCGCCGACAGATCCATCATCGCGCTGCCCACTGACAACGACCTCCGCCTGCCGCAGCAGTCGATCCGTACCTTCCTCAACCTCAGCCGCCCACGGGCCCGTACGGTCAAACTGCCGCTGTCCATCCTCAACACCCTCGTCTGGCGCGGTCTGCCCACCGAGCGCACCCTCGCCGCGCCCGCCGTCACCCGCTGGGTGCACGGCCTGCGCGACGCCGACCCCTATCTGCGCGACGAGACCCGGGTGATCCTGCTCGGCGAGACCGCCTCCGTCACCGTCGAGCACCCCCTCTACGACCGGCTGCCCGGCGTCCCGTACCAGTTCAAGGAGCTGCTCGGCTGTATCTGGCGCGAGCCGGTCAGCGGACAGCTGGACCCCGGCGAGCGCGCCCGTACCCTGGCCGCGCTGCTACAGACCGATCCGCAGGGCCGCTCCCTGACCGCGGAGCTGGTGCGCCGCTCGGGGCTGGCCCCGCGCGACTGGCTGGCCCGGCTGTTCGCCGCCCTGCTCCCGCCCCTGCTGCACTTCCTCTACCGGTACGGCACGGTCTTCTCCCCGCACGGCGAGAACGCCATCGTCGTCTTCGACGAGCACGACGTCCCCACCCGCCTCGCGGTCAAGGACTTCGTCGACGACGTCAACACCAGCTCCCGGCCGCTCCCGGAGCACGACTCCATGCCCGACGACGTACGGGCCGTGCTGCTGACCGAACCGCCCGCCTTCCTCACCCAGTTCATCCACTCCGGGCTGTTCGTCGGTGTCTTCCGCTATCTCGCGCCGCTGTGCGCGGACCAACTGGGCGTTCCCGAGGCCGAGTTCTGGTCACTCGTACGGGCGGAGATCCTGCGCCACCACGAGCGCTTCCCCGCCCTCAAGGAGCGGCACGAGACCTTCGACCTGCTCACTCCGCGGATCGAGCGGCTGTGCCTGAACCGCAACCGTCTGCATGTGGACGGTTACCGGGACCGCCGCGACCGCCCGCACGCGGCCGTGCACGGCACCGTCCCCAATCCGCTGCACCACCCGTGACGGGACCGGCTGTCAGTGGTCCCGCGTAGGCTTGCACCGCTATGACGAAGCCCTCCCTCCCCGATCTGCTCCATGCCGCCGTCACCGCCGTCGGCGGCACCGAGCGCCCCGGCCAGGTGGCGATGGCCGAGGCCGTCGCCGGGGCCGTGGACGAACAGGCCCATCTGCTGGTGCAGGCCGGCACCGGCACCGGAAAGTCCCTCGGCTATCTGGTGCCGGCGCTCGCGCACGGCGAGAGAGTAGTGGTCGCCACGGCCACCCTGGCGCTCCAGCGCCAGCTCGTCGAGCGCGACCTGCCGCGTACGGTCGAGGCGCTGCATCCGCTGCTGCGCCGTCGCCCCGAATTCGCCATGCTCAAGGGCCGCTCCAATTACCTGTGTCTGCACCGCCTCCACGAGGGCGTCCCCCAGGAAGAGGAGGACGGTCTCTTCGATGTGTTCGAGCAGGCGACGCCGACCAGCAAGCTCGGCAAGGACCTGCTGCGGCTGCGCGACTGGGCGGACGAGACCGAGACCGGCGACCGTGACGCGCTGACCCCCGGAGTCTCCGACCGCGCGTGGGGCCAGGTCTCGGTCTCCTCCCGGGAGTGCCTGGGCGCCTCGAAGTGCGCCTACGGGGCGGAGTGCTTCGCCGAGGCCGCCCGGGAGCGCGCCAAGCTCGCCGATGTCGTCGTCACCAACCACGCGCTGCTCGCCATCGACGCGATCGAGGGTGCGCCGGTCCTCCCGCAGCACGAGGTCCTGATCATCGACGAGGCCCATGAGCTGGTCTCCCGGGTCACCGGCGTCGCCACCGGCGAGCTCACCCCGGGGCAGGTCAACCGCGCCGTGCGCCGGGCCGCCAAGCTCGTCAACGAAAAGGCCGCCGACCAGCTCCAGACCGCGTCGGAGTCTTTCGAGCGCCTGATGGAACTGGCCCTGCCCGGCCGTCTCGAGGAGATCCCCGAGGACCTCGGCTACTGCCTGATGGCGCTGCGGGATGCGGCCCGTACGGTCATCTCGGCGCTCGGTTCGACCCGTGACAAGTCGGTCCAGGACGAGGACGCCGTCCGCAAGCAGGCCCTCGCCGCGGTGGAGAACGTCCATGCCGTCGCCGAGCGCATCGCGAACGGCTCCGAGTACGACGTCGTCTGGTACGAGCGCCATGACCGTTTCGGCGCGTCCCTCCGGGTGGCCCCGCTGTCCGTCTCGGGCCTGCTGCGCGAGAAGCTCTTCGACGACCGCTCGGTGACCCTCACCTCCGCCACTCTCAAGCTGGGCGGCGACTTCAACGGTGTCGCGGCGTCCCTGGGCCTGGCGCCCGAGGGCACGGAGGGCGAGGACATCCCGCCGTGGAAGGGCCTGGACGTCGGCTCCCCCTTCGACTACGCGAAGCAGGGCATCCTCTACGTCGCCAAGCATCTGGCCCAGCCCGGCCGCGAGGGCAGCCGCACCGACATGCTCGACGAACTCGCCGAGCTGATCGAGGCCGCCGGCGGCCGCACCCTCGGCCTCTTCTCCTCCATGCGCGCGGCCCAGGCCGCCGCCGAGGAGCTGCGCGGCCGGCTGGACGTGCCGATCCTGCTCCAGGGCGAGGAGACGCTCGGCGAGCTGATCCGGGCCTTCGCCTCCGACGCCCGTACGTGCCTGTTCGGCACGCTGTCCCTGTGGCAGGGCGTCGACGTGCCGGGCGCGAACTGCCAGCTGGTGGTGATGGACCGGGTGCCGTTCCCGCGGCCGGACGACCCGCTGATGAGCGCCCGGCAGAAGGCTGTGGAGGAGGCCGGCGGCAATGGCTTCATGGCGGTCGCGGCCACCCATGCGGCGCTGCTGATGGCCCAGGGCGCCGGCCGTCTGGTCCGGGCCACCGGCGACCGCGGTGTGGTCGCCGTCCTCGACCCCCGTGTGGAGCGGGCCCGCTACGGCTCCTTCCTCCGCAAGTCGATGCCCGAGTTCTGGTACACCACCGACCGCAACCAGGTCCGCCGCTCCCTCGCCGCCATCGATGCGGCGGCAAAGGCGGCGGAATCACCGCAAGCGGCACAGCCGGAAGCCGCCGAGGACTAGGTTCAGCGGCATGGCAGAGCCCCGGAACCGGCGCAGTGGTTCCGGGGCTCGGTCGTGAGGGGCGGGTCAGACGCGGCGCAGTACCGCCACCACCTTGCCGAGGATGGTCGCCTCGTCGCCGGGGATCGGCTGGTACGCGGAGTTGTGCGGCAGCAGCCACACATGGCCGTCCTCGCGCTTGAAGCGCTTGACGGTGGCTTCGCCGTCCAGCATGGCGGCCACGATGTCACCGTTCTCGGCGACCGGCTGGCGGCGGACCGTGACCCAGTCGCCGTCGCAGATCGCGGCTTCGATCATGGAGTCGCCGACGACCTTCAGCACGAACAGTTCGCCGTCGCCGACGAGCTGGCGGGGAAGCGGGAAGACATCCTCGACCGACTCCTCCGCGAGGATCGGGCCACCGGCGGCGATCCGGCCGACCAGCGGGACGTAGGAGGCGGCGGGCTTGCCGGCGGTCTCCGTCGCCGCTGCGGTGGTCTGGTCCGAGCCGCGGACCTCGTAGGCCCGGGGGCGGTGCGGGTCGCGCCGCAGGAAGCCCTTGCGCTCCAGAGCCATGAGCTGGTGGGCGACGGACGAGGTGCTGGACAGCCCGACGGCCTGGCCGATCTCGCGCATGGACGGCGGGTAGCCGCGCCGCTGCACCGAATCCCGGATCACCTCGATCACCCGGCGCTGGCGGTCGGTGAGTCCGGAACTGTCGGCTCGGATCCCTGGAGGGCGGCCGGGCAGCGAGCGGGCGGGCTTCTGCTCTTCGGAGTCCGACGTGGCGTCGTCCATCGGCGGCCGCTGTGCCTGTTGCTGATGCTCGAACCGGCTCTGGGAGTGGCTTTGTGCGGTGATGGTCGCGCTGTCTGCGGTGGTGGTCACGTCGGCCCCTCTCGAAATGTTCTCCCTAGTTAGCCAACGGTAGTTGCTTTCGAAAGGTTGCGCCAAACACACGTTCGAGTGAAATATTCGCCGATTGGCTGCTCGAATCAGTGGCGGGGTGTATGGCCGAGCGGAAATACCGGCCCTGGCCGTGCCCTTCCGCCCGGTTTTCCGGCCGTCCGGTGTGTCGGGCCGTCGGTGTGCGGAGGGGTGCGGCGGCCGGCCGCCGCGACCCGGCCGATTCTGTCATCCTCTCCCCGCCGCGCCGCCGCCCGGGTGGCTTCCCGTACTCTCATGGGCGACCGTCCGGCCCGTCGCCGCCGCGACACGCGGTAGGCAGATGTAAGCGCCCCGACACCACATCTAGTGGTTAGATGCGATCGGTTACCCAGAAGTTGTGGTGCCTGGTCTCCCAGGGGGTCGGGAATCGCCTATGCTGGTGACCACTCCGAAGGGCCCGTACGGACCCGTCGGAGGTTATCGGCGTGTGCCGGGTTCGTTGGCGTACGTACGTCCGTATATCGAGCGGTGAGGAGGGTGGAGCCATGCACTGCCCCTTCTGTAGGCACCCGGACAGCCGGGTCGTCGACAGTCGCACCACCGATGACGGGACGGCGATTCGCCGGCGCCGCCAGTGCCCCGACTGCTCCCGCCGTTTCACCACCATCGAGACGGCGTCGCTGATGGTGATCAAGCGGAGCGGGGTCACCGAGCCCTTCAGTCGCAACAAGGTCATCGCGGGTGTGCGCAAGGCATGCCAGGGGCGCCCGGTCACCGAGGACGCCCTCGCCAAGCTCGGCCAGCGGGTCGAGGAAGCGGTGCGTGCCACCGGCAGTGCCGAGCTGTCCACCCATGACGTCGGGCTCGCCATACTGGGCCCGCTTCAGGAGCTCGACCTCGTCGCGTACCTGCGCTTCGCGTCCGTTTACCGGGCCTTTGATTCACTCGAGGACTTCGAGGCGGCCATCGCCGAGCTGCGGGAGCAGCGCGAGCAGGGACCGCCCGGGCAGGAATGCGGGACCGAAGGGGAGGCCGGCGGCCCGGCCGCCCCCGTGCCCGCCACCGCCGCCGACTGAGTTCGGCGCGCATCCAGGACCTGTACCGGGGCGAGAGCAGGGCGTCCCGGTAGCAGAAAGACATACACCGTGCCACGGAATGAGTGCGCACATATGGGCGTTTGCCCGTATACAGGGAGGCGGCATGACAGAGACGACGAGCGGCCCGGCACGAGGCTCCCGCGCCAAGGGCAGCAAGGCGAGCAAGGGTCTGCGTATCGAGCGCATTCACACCACACCCGGCGTGCATCCGTACGACGAGGTGGAGTGGGCGTCTCGCGACGTCGTCATGACCAACTGGCGCGACGGCTCGGTCAACTTCGAGCAGCGTGGCGTCGAGTTCCCCGACTTCTGGTCGGTGAACGCGGTCAACATCGTCACGAGCAAGTACTTCCGTGGCGCGGTGGGGTCCCCGACCCGTGAGTCCAGCCTCAAGCAGCTCATCGACCGCGTGGTCAAGACGTACCGCAAGGGCGGCGAGGAGAACGGTTACTTCGCCTCCCCGGCGGATGCCGAGATCTTCGAGCACGAGCTGGCGTACGCCCTGCTCCACCAGGTCTTCAGCTTCAACTCGCCGGTGTGGTTCAACGTCGGCACCGCGCAGCCGCAGCAGGTCAGCGCCTGCTTCATCCTCTCGGTCGACGACTCCATGGAGTCGATCCTCGACTGGTACAAGGAAGAGGGGATGATCTTCAAGGGCGGCTCCGGCGCCGGCCTGAACCTCTCCCGTATCCGCTCCTCCAAGGAGCTGCTCTCCTCCGGCGGCAACGCCTCCGGCCCGGTCTCCTTCATGCGCGGCGCCGATGCGTCCGCCGGAACGATCAAGTCGGGCGGCGCCACCCGCCGCGCGGCCAAGATGGTCGTCCTGGACGTGGACCACCCGGACGTCGAGGCCTTCATCGAGACCAAGGTGAAGGAGGAGGAGAAGGTCCGCGCGCTGCGCGACGCCGGCTTCGACATGGACCTGGGCGGCGACGACATCACGTCCGTCCAGTACCAGAACGCCAACAACTCGGTCCGCGTGAACGACGAGTTCATGAAGGCCGTCGAGACCGGCTCGAAGTTCGGGCTGCGCGGCCGGATGACCGGTGAGGTCATCGAGGAGGTCGACGCCAAGGGTCTCTTCCGCAAGATGGCGGAAGCGGCATGGGCGTGCGCCGACCCCGGCATCCAGTACGACGACACCATCAACCACTGGCACACCTCGCCGGAGTCGGGCCGGATCACCGCGTCCAACCCGTGCAGCGAGTACATGCACCTGGACAACTCCTCGTGCAACCTCGCCTCGCTCAACCTCCTGAAGTTCCTGCGCGACGACGACCTGGGCAACCAGTCCTTCGACGCCGAGCGCTTCGCCAAGGTCGTCGAGCTGGTCATCACCGCGATGGACATCTCCATCTGCTTCGCGGACTTCCCCACCGAGAAGATCGGTGAGACCACCCGCGCCTACCGCCAGCTGGGCATCGGCTACGCCAACCTCGGCGCCCTGCTGATGGCCACCGGTCACGCCTACGACTCCGACGGCGGCCGCGCGCTGGCCGGTGCCATCACCTCCCTGATGACCGGCACCTCCTACAGGCGCTCCGCCGAGCTGGCCGCGGTCGTCGGCCCGTACGACGGCTACGCCCGTAACGCGGATGCCCACAAGCGCGTCATGAAGCAGCACTCCGACGCCAACGGTGCCGCGGTGCGCATGGACGACCTGGACAACCCGGTGTGGGCGGCGGCCACCGAGGCCTGGCAGGACGTGCTGCGCCTCGGCGAGAAGAACGGCTTCCGCAACGCGCAGGCCTCCGTGCTGGCCCCGACCGGCACCATCGGCCTGATGATGGACTGCGACACCACGGGCGTCGAGCCGGACCTGGCCCTGGTCAAGTTCAAGAAGCTGGTCGGCGGCGGCTCCATGCAGATCGTGAACAACACGGTCCCCAAGGCGCTCAAGCGGCTCGGCTACCTGCCCGAGCAGGTCGAGGCGATCGTCGCCCACATCGCCGACCACGGCAATGTCGTCGACGCCCCGGCCCTGAAGACCGAGCACTACGAGGTCTTCGACTGCGCCATGGGCGTGCGCTCGATCTCCGCCATGGGCCACGTGCGCATGATGGCCGCCGCGCAGCCCTTCCTCTCCGGTGCGATCTCCAAGACGGTCAACGTCCCGGAGACGGCCACCGTCGAGGAGATCGAGGAGGTCTACTTCGAGGGCTGGAAGCTCGGCCTGAAGGCGCTCGCGATCTACCGCGACAACTGCAAGGTCGGCCAGCCGCTCTCCGCCAAGAAGAAGGAGGAGGCCAAGGTCGAGGCCGAGGCCCCGGTGGAGAAGAAGGTCGTCGAGTACCGCCCGGTGCGCAGGCGCCTCCCCAAGGGCCGTCCCGGCATCACCACCTCCTTCACGGTCGGCGGTGCCGAGGGCTACATGACCGCCAACTCCTACCCGGACGACGGTCTCGGTGAGGTCTTCCTGAAGATGTCCAAGCAGGGCTCGACCCTCGCGGGCATGATGGACGCCTTCTCCATCGCGGTGTCGGTGGGCCTCCAGTACGGCGTGCCGCTGGAGACCTACGTCTCGAAGTTCACCAACATGCGCTTCGAGCCGGCCGGCATGACGGACGACCCGGACGTGCGGATGGCGCAGTCGATCGTCGACTACATTTTCCGTCGCCTGGCGCTGGACTTCCTGCCGTTCGAGACCCGCTCGGCGCTGGGCATCCACTCCGTCGAGGAGCGCACGCGCCACCTGGAGACCGGTTCGTACGAGCCGTCCGAGGACGAGGTCGACGTCGAGGGCCTGGCCCAGTCGGCGCCGCGGCAGACCGAGTCGGTGACGGAGTCCACCCCGGCGGTGAAGATCGTCGAGGAGGCCGCGGCCCCTGCGCCCAAGCAGGCGCACACCAACGCCGAACTCGTCGAGATGCAGCTCGGCATCAACGCCGACGCGCCGCTGTGCTTCTCCTGCGGGACGAAGATGCAGCGGGCCGGCAGCTGCTACCTGTGCGAGGGCTGCGGATCGACCAGCGGTTGCAGCTGAGCATGAAGCGGGCCCGCGCGGCTCGTGCCGCGGGCTGACACAGCTCGTGGAAGCGTGGAGGGGACCGGCCGGGCGCCGGTCCCCTCCGTCGTGTGCGGGGAGTTTGTCAGCGTCAGGGGCGGGGCGCCGGCGGAGCGAACGTCCGGGGCGTGCGGCCGTCGCGCCGGTGCGGGCAGCCGGGCCCGTCCGTCGAGCGGAGCAGGGGGAGGCGGCTGTCTGCCGCCTCCCCCTGCTTGCTGCCGGTTGCCGGGCTCTCGCCGCTCCCGTCAGCCGCCCATCTGCGAGACGAACGCGTCCGGGTCGGAGTCGAATCCGCGGGTTGCGGCGTGGAATCGCCACTGCCCCGCCTCGTCCCGGGTGAATTCGGCCACCCTGGCGGCGGTCGCGTCCGCCACCTCGGCGAAGTCGTTCTCCGCCAGATCGGTGTAGCCCTCGCGGATCCGTACGGCGGTGTTCTCAATGTCGCCGAAGACCTTGCGGCCCTCGCCCTGCTGGATGGCCACGCCCACGACCACGCGGGTGTAGGTGTCGGACAGCCGGTCCAGCTCCAGGGTCATGATCTCGTCGAAGCCGAACCCCTGGCCGGTCCTGCTGTCCCGGTTGAGGGTGATGGTCCCGTCGGGCGACCGGCTGTCGAAGTGCACCAGATAGGCAGGATCGCCGTGCGGCGCATCGGCCGTATACGTCGCCGCGATGATGTCGAGGTCGTTGTCCGGCGTCCCGAAGGGGCTGGGGTCCCACTTGAGGGTGACCTCGACCTTTTCGATCCCTTTGTTGAACGTGCTCACCGGGCTTCCCTCCCGTCATCTCCCGGGGACACGGCTCGAACCACGCGGTCACGCGGACAACTCCCCAGGACTTCCCGTTGGCTGACCATCGTGTCACGTCCGGCGCTCCGCAGGGCGGGTGAACTGCCCCTGGTCACATGGGGTTTGTCTCCGCGTCGATGGCTTGAAAGTGCCCCCATCGCCCGTGGTGTCGCAGGGCCCGGCTCAGCGGGCCCGCTCGTCCCAGAGGCGGTGGAGGTGGCCGTCCAGTACGTCCAAGGCGGCGGCGGGGGAGAGGTGGCCGATCAGGACGTGGGTGGTGAGCCCGTCGGCGAGGGCGAGGAGGGTGCGGGCCGCGCGGTCCGGGTCGGGGGTGTCGCAGGCGTCGGCGACCAGCCGCGCGAACACCGTCTGAAGGCCGGTGTAGTTGGTGCGCAGAATTTCGGCCAGGGCCGGGCTGACGGCGGCCTGTGCCATGAAGGCCAGCCAGACCCGGGCCTCGGCGCGATGTTCCTCCCGGAGCAGTGACACTTCGGCCGCGGCGTGCCCCAGCGTCGAACGGGCCGACTGGGCGGGCGATGCGACGAGCCGGGCCGCCACCCGTGCGGCGATCCGTTCGCCGATGTCACTGAGTGCGAAGGCCAGCATCTCCTCCTTGGTGCCGAAGCAGCGCTGGACGGCCCCCATGGACACCTTTGCGCGGGCCGCCACGTCGCGGAGCGTCACGCCCTCCAGGCCGCTCTCGTCGGCGAGTTGGCACACGGCCTCGGCGATCTGCCGACGCCGGCTCCCGTGGTCGACCTGCTTGGGCATGCCCGCACTCCGGTTTATTCGATGCGTATGTATCGGTGACAAGGCTACGATGTGGATCCGATGCAAGCGCATCGGAAAGAGTCTGACACGGCCTGCGCGGTCCGGGGGAGGGCCGGCGGAGGCCACGAAAGGGTGAGGACATGCGCAACGCGCTGTGGGAGATGCCGGCCCGTGCCCAGGCAGGGGCGGTGCGCACCGGTGAGGTGTCGGCAGTGGAGCTGGTCGACGCCCATCTGGCGCGGATCGCCGAGGTCAATCCGGCCGTCAACGCCGTCACCCAGCTCCTTGCCGAGCAGTCGCGGGGTGCGGCGGCGGAGATCGACCGCAGCCGGGCGGCCGGCGCGGAGCTGGGCCCGCTGGCCGGTGTGCCGTTCACGGTCAAGGAGACCACGGCCATCGAGGGCGTGCCGACGACCTACGGCGCGAAGTGCTTGCGTGACTCTGTCGCACGCGCCGATGCGCCCCCGGTGGCGCGGCTGCGCGCGGCCGGCGGCATCCCTGTCGGGCACAGCAACATGCCGACGCTCATCCTGGCCGGTGTCCACACCCGCAGCGAGCTGTTCGGGGACACCGCGAACCCGTGGAGCAGCGCGGTCACACCGGGCGGCACCAGCGGCGGCGACGGCGCGGCCGTGGCGAGCGGCATGGCCGCGCTCGGACTCGGCAACGACTCCGGAGGGTCGGTGCGTATCCCCGCGTCCTTCTGTGGCGTCGCGGGTCTGAAGCCGACCTACGGGCGGTTTGCCGCCGATCACCGCATCGGGCCCGACGATCCCTCCCTCGCCGCCCAGATCCTCGTGGTCGACGGCCCCTTGGCCCGTACGGTCGACGATCTGCGGCTCGCGTACGAGGTACTGGCCGGGGCCGATCCGCGCGACCCGCGGGCCGTTCCGGTGCCGCCCTACGGCGATCCGTTGGAGCGTCCTCTCAAGGTGGCGATGGTGACGGACCCCGGAGGGCACGGCGTCCACCCCGTGGTGCGCAAGGCGGTGGAGAGCGCCGCTGACGCGCTGCGGGACGCGGGGTACGAGGTGACCGAGGTGGCGGACGTACCGAGGCTGGACGACACCCTCGACGCCTACGCCCGTATGACGCTCACGGAATTCGCCACCACCTGGCCGGTCGTCAAGCCGCTGCTCGGGGAGGGCGGCCACCGCTATATCGAGAGGGCGATGGCGAGGTCCTGCCCTCTGGAGCTGCCGGATTATCTGCGCCTGACCGGGGTGCGGATGGGCATCCAGCGGGACTGGGCGGCGTTCCTGGACGTGTACCCGCTGGTCCTGGGGCCGGTGTTCACCGAGCCGCCGTTCGCGCCGGGGGACGACGTGCGCGACGAGGAGGGCCATCGGCGGGTGCAGCAGGCGATGCGGCTGTGCACCGCGACCAGCTTCGTCGGCGTGCCCGCGGTAGCCGTGCCCACCGGGGTGGTGGCGGGGCTCCCTCATGGCGTGCAGCTGATCGGGCGCTCCTACCGGGAAGACCTGTGCCTGGAGGCGGCCGAGGAGGTGGAGCGTCGGCTGGCTGTGCACACGCCGATCGACCCCCGCCCGTAAGGAAGTTCGGGCCGGTCGGGATGTGACGCGCAGTGATCCCGTCCCGCCACTGGGCCGTACGATGGCGCGGTGCTGGTCAAGTGGATTCGCCTCACCGTTGTGGACCGTCGAGGGTTCGAGCGGGGGCAGCGGAAATGGGCGGGGCTGCTGGGTGAGCCGGGGTTTCGAGGGCAGGGCGGGGGGTGGAGCCGGGGGCGGCCGGGCGTCGCCCATCTGGTCGCCTTCTGGGAGAGCCGGGCTTTCTACGACTCCTTCATGGCGCGCTCGCACGACCGGCTGGCGGCCTCCCAGGTCGGTACGTACAAGGACGCCCAAGTGCGGCTGTTCGAGCACGAGTTTGATGTGAAGGTGGGATTCCGCCCGTCGTTCGGTGAGGTGGACGTCCTGCGGCTGGCGCACTGCCAGGTGCACCAGGACCGGGTGGATCACTTCATGCTGATGCAGGAGAAGGTCTGGAACCCCGCGATGGCGGGTTCGCCGGGCATGCTGCGGGGGATGCTGGGGCGGGCTCCGGGGGAGGAGTTCCTGGTGTTGTCGATGTGGCAGTCGGCGGCGGAGCGGGGGAAGTACCGGCCCGAGAGGGTGGAGCGGTTGGCGCTGCGGGCCCAGATAGCCGCGGATGTCCGGGCGATCGCGGGCGATGTGGTGCAGCTCGAACCGTCGTGGACGGTGTGACCGGCGGCGCGGTCAGGGGGCTGCGCCCGAGGAGCCGTCGATCGTACCGCCGGTGGTGAACGCCCCGGCGCGGGCGGCGGCCAGCGTCACCGCCACGGCCTGGTCGGCGAGGGCGTCGTCGATCGGCTCCCGGGTGATGAACAGGCGGAAGAAGAGCGGCGCGGACACGGAGCGGACGAGCGCGCCGGCGTCGATGGCGCTGCCCGGGGCGGTGCCGGAAGCGGTATCCGACGGGGGAGTCGTCGGCATGACCTCCGCGGTCTCGGCGTCCGGGGCCGCCGGCAATTCCCCGCGCCCGACGGCGCGTTCGACGAGGACCTCACAGCGCGCGAACCGCTCGGCGTAGTAGTGACGCAGTGCCACGGCCGCTCGCTCCGACTGGAAGGCGGCAGCGATCATCGCGGAGCCCGACACGGCCACCGCGGGGTCGGTGAAGGAGGTGACGACCTCGCGGGCCAGGGCGCGCAGATCGCCTTCCAGGGACCCGGTGTCGGGCGGGGCCCAGCTGTCCTCGCCCGCAAGGTCGAGGGCGTCCGCCACCAGGCCTTCGACGTCCTTCCAGCGGCGGTAGAGCGTCGTCTTGTGCACGCCGGAGTGCTCGGCGACGTACTCCACGGTCAAGCCCGGATAGCCGTGCTCGGTGAGTCCGGCCAGCACCGCGTCGCGGACGGCGGCGCGGGTGCGGGCGGTGCGGCCGCCGGGGCGCCGGGTGCCGGGGGTGGGCGCGGAATCACCGGTCTCGCGCCGCTTCTCGTGTGCCGTCTCCTCAGGCAATTGCAACTCCTGTTGCGTTAGCGGATTTCGTGTGCCATCATCATCGTAATGCGACATGGGTTGCATTTGTGTGGAGGAGGATGATTGCCCACTCAGATCTCGATACGCGACCTCACCAAGTCCTACGGGGACCGGCTGCTTCTCGACGGTGTCTCCTTGTCGATACGCCCCGGCGAACGCATCGGGATCGTGGGGGAGAACGGCGCCGGAAAGTCGACCCTGCTGCGCATCCTCGCCGGAGCCGAGCAGCCCGACGAGGGCCATGTGGTGGTCCGTGCCGACGGCGGCATCGGCTACCTCGGCCAGACCCCCGACCTCCCGCCGGACCGCACCGTCCAGGACGCGATAGACGCAGCCCTGGCGGACCTCAGGGAAATGGAGCGCCGGCTGCGGTCGCTGGAGAGCGGGCTCGGCCGTGCCACACCGGGCGCGCTGGAGGAGTACGGCGAGCTGCTCACCGTCTTCGAGCTGCGCGGCGGCTACGAAGCCGATGCCCGTGTCGAGAAGGCCCTGCACGCCCTGGGACTGGCCCGGCTGGCCCACGACCGGCAGCTCGGCGGCCTCTCGGGCGGCGAGCAGGCCCGGCTGGGCCTGGCCTGTCTGATCGCCGCCGCCCCCGAGGTCATGCTTCTCGACGAGCCCACCAACCACCTCGACGCCGCAGCACTCGACTGGCTGGAAGATGCCGTGCTCGCCCACCGGGGCACCCTCCTCGCCGTCTCGCACGACCGGCTCTTCCTCCAGCGGACCGCGACCGCGATCGTCGAAGTGGACGCCGACCGCCGGAGCCTCGTCCGTTACGGCGGCGGTTACGGCACGTTCGTCGCCACCAAGGCTGCCGCCCGCCTGCGCTGGGAGCAGGACCATGCCCGGTGGTGCGAACGGATCGCGCAGCTCACCGACTTCGCCGCGGGCGGGGCACGCAGCGTCGCCCAGGGCCGGGCCATCAAGGACGGCAACAAGATGGCGTACGACCGGGACAAGGGCCGTGTCCAGTCCTCCGTGTCCAGCCGAGTGCGTAATGCCCAGGAGCGGCTGCAAAGGCTCCGGGAGAATCCGGTCGCCAGGCCGCCCGAGCCGCTCCGCTTCCGGGCGGCACCGGGAATCGGCGAGGCCGAGGGCACCCTCGTCCGGCTCGAGGGGGTGCGGGTCGGGGACCGGCTCGCGGTGGACTCCCTCACCGTCTCCGCCGGTGACCGCCTGCTGATCCACGGTGCCAACGGCGCGGGCAAGAGCACGCTGCTCCGTGTCCTGGCGGGGGTCGTCCCGCCGGACCGCGGGACGGTGCAGCGACGAGGGCGGATCGGCTTCCTCGCACAGGAAATACCGGTCTCCCGCCCCGCCGAGCCGCTGTTCGCCGCGTTCCGCCGCGGTCTGGCCGGGGACACCGAGGAGCTGGCAGCCCTGCTGCTCTCGTTCGGCCTGTTCCGCGAAGGTGACCTCTCTGTGCCCGTCGGGGCGCTCTCGGCCGGTCAGCGGCGCCGGCTCGCGCTGGCCCGGCTGCTGGCCCGCCCCGCGGACCTTCTCCTGCTCGACGAGCCGACCAACCATCTGGCGCTCACCCTCGTCGAAGAGCTCGAAACGGCCCTGTCGGCATGGCCCGGCGCGCTGGTCGTCGTCTCCCACGACCGCCTGCTGCGACAACGCTTCGGTGGCCGCCCCTACGAGATACGCGACGGCCGCCCGGCAGAAGCGGTCGGTGGACAACGGAGGGGACGGGGTGCGGGGACAACGCCGTGAGGACAGCCGTGCGCGGCATGTACAAAGCAGGAGATTTAGGCTGGCGGCATGGCCCGGCCCCGTCGCATCGTCCTCATCCGCCATGGAGAGTCGGTGGGGAATGTCGACGACACCGTGTACGAGCGGGAGCCCGATCATGCGCTCGCGCTCACCAGGACCGGGCTGTGGCAGGCAAACGAAGCCGGCGGACCGGTGCGCGAGATGTTCGGCGACGAACGGATCTCCGCCTATGTCTCGCCCTACCGCCGCACCCACCAGACCTTCCGGGAACTGGGCCTCGATCCGGCAAAGGTCCGGGTGCGCGAGGAGCCCCGGCTGCGCGAGCAGGACTGGGGGAACTGGCAGGACCGTGACGACGTGCGACGGCAGAAGGCCTACCGTGACGCCTACGGCCACTTCTTCTACCGCTTCGCCCAGGGTGAGTCCGGAGCGGATGTCTACGACCGGGTCGGGGCGTTCCTGGAGAGCCTGTGGCGCAGCTTCGAGGACCCCCACCACCCGCCGAACGTCCTCATCGTCACGCACGGTCTCACCATGCGGCTGTTCTGTATGCGGTGGTTCCACTGGACGGTGGCCGATTTCGAGTCACTGTCCAATCCCGGCAATGCGGAATGGCGCACCCTGCTGCTCGGCCCGGACGGCCGCTACGCCCTCGACCGGCCTTTCGAGCGCTGGTGTGAACCCGAGCCTTATGGCACTACCGGTTAGAGTGCACAGCGATGACCCCCGACCACCGTGACGCGGACCGCTGTGCGCGGGCTCTGGCGAGCCTGCGCGGCCTCGCCGTGGGTGATGCCCTCGGATCCCAGTTCTTCGTCCCCGCCCATTACCCCTCGCTCAAGCGCCGCGAGCTGCCTCCCGCCCCCTGGCAGTGGACCGACGACACCGAGATGGCCTGCTCCGTCCTGGCGGTGCTCACCGCCCATGGCCGGATCGACCAGGACGACCTCGCCCGTTCCTTCGCCCACCACCACGACTTCGACCGTGGCTACGGCCCGGCCGTCAACCGCATGCTGCGGCTGATCCGCGAGGGCGGCGACTGGCGTGAACTCGCCTCCGGACTCTTCAACGGCCATGGCTCGTGGGGCAACGGCGCCGCCATGCGCATCGCTCCCCTCGGCGCCTGGTACGCCGACGACCCCGAGCAGGCCACCCACCAGGCGGAGATCTCCGCCTACACCACCCACCAGCACCGCGAGGCCGTCGTCGGCGCCATGGCCGTGGCCGCCGCGGCCGCCCTGGTGGCCGACCCGAACCGCAACACCGGCCCCGAACAGCTGCTGGACGGCGTGCTGGAGCTGATCCCGCGCAGCGCCGTACAGGCCGGGCTGCGCCGGGCCCGCGACATGCTCGACTACGCCGACTCCGGCACCGTCGCCGCGGTCCTGGGATGCGGACGACGCACCAGCGCCCACGACACCGTGCCCTTCACCCTCTGGGCAGCGGCCCGGCACATCGGCAACTACGAGCGGGCGTTCTGGACCACGGCTCAGGCGGGCGGCGACGTCGACACCACCTGCGCCATCGTCGGCGGCATCGTCGCCGCCGGTCGCGCGGGGAGCCCGCCCGAGGCATGGCTGGACGGCACCGAGCCCCTCCCGTCCTGGACCCCCGCCCTCGCCGACTGATCGCAGTCGTTCCGTCCCACCCGCTGCCCTCCCCGCCCGCTGCGACCAGGGCCTGTCCGCTTCCGCCCTTCTTGCCCCTTCCAACGGGCGGCCCCGGACCGAGAGTTGACGGGGTACGGCCCGCGCGGGGCAAGGGGACGGCGGCGCCCGGTGCCGGCCTCGCCCCGTCCCGGCCTGCCTCCGCATACCCATCGGTAGCGGAACCGGCCGGTCCCGTTCGCGTCCCGCTCACACGGTCGCCGACATCGTCGGCCACCAGGTGGGGATCCGGTGCGGACGGCTGAGCCGAATAGGCGTAACCTTGCTGGCGCCATGCCGTACGAGCCCCCCACCCATTCCGTCGAGCGATCATTGCGCGCCACGACGGGCGCCAAGATCGTTGCAGGTATCGACGAGGTCGGACGCGGAGCGTGGGCCGGTCCGGTCAGCGTCTGCGCAGCCATCACCGGCCTGCGCAGGCCGCCCGACGGACTCACCGATTCCAAGCTGCTGACCCCCAAGCGCCGCACCGAACTGTGCGAGGTGCTCGGCGAATGGGTCACGTCGTATGCCCTGGGGCACTCCTCCCCGGAGGAGATCGACGAGCTGGGCATGACCGCGGCCCTGCGGCTCGCGGCCGTACGCGCCCTGGAGGCGCTGCCGGTCCGGCCGGACGCGATCATTCTCGACGGCAAGCACAACTACCTGGGCGCGCCATGGCGGGTCCGCACGGTCATCAAGGGTGACCAGTCCTGCATCGCGGTCGCCGCCGCGTCCGTGATCGCCAAGGTGCGGCGCGACGCGATGATGGCCGAACTGGGCCTGGTGTACGCCGACTTCGACTTCGCGGCCAACGCAGGCTACCCCTCGCCGACCCATCGCATCGCCCTGGAGGAGTACGGTCCTACGCCGCACCACCGAGTGTCGTGGTCCTACATGGACGCCCTGCCCCGGTGGCGGCATCTGAAGAAGGTGCGCATCACCCCCGAAGCAGCCGCTCTGGAAGCCGGTGGCCAACTCGGCTTCGATTTCTGAGCGGTGCGGACATCAATTCGGTACCCGATGACATGTTCCGCACTTACGTTTGATAGACATCCCTTTATGCCTCTCTTCCCCGAGGAGCCTCAGATTCACGAGAGTGTCCCGGGTCCCCGCGCAACTCCGGCCGCCGGCCGTACCGCGCCGACCCCCCGTCCTGTTCCTGGTCCCGGTCCCCGCCCCGCACCGCCGCGTGGCGCTCCCGCGTCCAGTGTCCGTCCGGGCAAGCCCGGACCTGCTGCCCCGCCGCGTGGGCCTGTCGCCGCTCCGCCGGCGCAGCGCACCAGCTCCCCGCAGCCGTCCGCCGGCAAGACCGGCACTGCCGCGGGAGCGCAGCTCCAGCTGATCCCGGCACCCGCCGACGGCGCCATCGACGCCGCCGACGAGGCCGTCGACCTGCTGCTGGACTCCGGGCGTGCGCCGAGCGACATCCTGGTGCTGACCACCGGTGAAACGCACCCGTGGGCCGCCCATGAACTGTCCTTCGGCGAGGCGTCCTACTGGGCCCAACACGACGCTGCGGACGACGTGTTCTACGCGGACGCCGGCGCCGAGCGCGCCACCGGCCGGCCCGTTGTGGTCGTCGCGGTCAACGGCGCTACGGACGAGGTCACCGCGCAGGCACTGCCCGCGGCGATGGCCCGTGCGGGAGTGCTGCTGATCGTCTGCGGCGACCCGCAGCGGATCAACACCGTTCTCGGCACGCACGCCTGACCGCTGCCGGTTCGCAACAGCCCGTCGGCCCTGGAGGCCGTCGGGCTCGCTTGCGTTCCTGCTCGCTTGTGTTCCTGGAGGGACTCGCTCGGGCTCCCGCACGGTCCTTACTCGCGCTCACGCACGGACGAGGTTCGGGAGCCGCACGCTTCGGGGAGAGGCGCGGCTGCTGCGGGCGGCTTTGGGCGCTGGTCAGGGCGGCCTGCCCGTGTGCCGGAGCGCTGAGCAGCCGGAACGCTGAGTGGGCTGGTCGGCATGTGCGGTAGCACCGAGCGGGGTGGCCCGGCCCGGCATCACCTGCCGGTGCCGGAAGCCGGGCGCGCATCCGCCCGGTCGCTCAGCGTGCCGCCGTGTGCCGATGGGATTCCGGGGCACCGCCTCCCGTGCGCCGCGGCGCCGCCCGGTGCTGAGTGACGGGAGCAGCCGCGGCTCTACGTGGCGAATCCGTACGCGGCGAATCCTGACGTGGTGAATCCGTACGCGCCGCCGTCGTGCGACGTGCCTCCATATGTCCCGCCCCCGTGCGGCGCGATGCGGTGACCGGCTTGGCCACGGAGGACGTTTTCGGGCGGCGCCCGCCCCGGCCCTCTCCCAATACCTGCCAGCGGTCCGGGGTCAAGGTGATGTACGCCCCGCAGCGGAGCCCGTGCAGGGTGCAGGCGTCGCGCAGCCCCCACATCCATGCTCCGTCCGTCTCCGTCCAACGGGGCTCGCCCGCACGGCAGTAGAGCAGCACGGCGGTCCGGACCGGGGTGCGCAGCCGCAGGTCGTGCGGGATGACCCGGCGCAGATGCGCCAGCAGTACATTGCGGAACTCCCAGCCATCGGGAGCGGCTGTGAGCTCGGTGAACGAGGCGCTGGCCGTCACCCGCTCGTGCGTGTCGAGCACCGCGACGATGGCCGTCGACGTCACCGGCCGGTGAAGGTCGTGCAGGCCGGCGACGACCTCACGGGGATTGCGCAGCAACGGGATACCTGCCGAGGCCCATTCGGCGGGCTCCAGCATCCGTCCCAGTCGGGCGGCGGGGTCGGCGGACGCGGGCGGGGGCACCTGCTGGGGCGGGGCGAAGCCGAAGGACACGTTCCTCCCATCGTCTACGCGTCCGCACGTCGGGCGGCGGCCGGGCGCGGGAGCGCACCACGGCATGGCCCTGCCTGGCCACGGACGGCCGGTATGGGGAAGCAGCTCCAATTCTCGCGGCCGTACAGGCATGCGGCAACGGGCGATTCCCGCCCACGACCGGAATCGCCCGGGAAGCGGCAAATGTCCCTGCCCGCCGCTGCCTCGGGCCGCGCCGTGTCGTACCGCGCCTAGCCCTGTACGGCGAGGACCAGCGGGAACACCCCCTCCGCGCCCGCCCGGCGCAGCAGCCGGGCGGCCATGGCCAGCGTCCAGCCGGTATCGGCGAAGTCGTCCACCAACAGCACCGGGCCGCCCGCCGACGCCAGAGCCTGCGCCAGCTCCGGCGGCACGCTCAGCGAACCGTGCAGAGCACGCAGCCGCTGGGCACTGTTGCTACGCGGAATCCTGCCGTCGAAGCCGTCGTCCACCGAGGTCACCGCGCCCAGGAACGGCATGCGGCCGACCGCGGCGATCCGCTCGGCGAGTGACCGGATCAGCTGTGGGCGGCTGCGCGAGGAGAGCGCGACGACGCCCACCGGGCGGGCCGGTGCCTCAGCCGCACCCGAGGCCCAACCACCCGGCCCCTTGGCCCAGTCGGCGAGCACCGTGACCACGGCGGCCGCCACATCATCCGGTACCGGACCGTCCGGAGCCTGTGGTGCGAGCATCGGCCGCAGGCGGTTGCCCCACCCGATGTCGGAGAGCCGCCCCAGGGCCCGGCCGGTCGCGGCCAGCTCACCTGCCGGGATACGCCCCTTGAGGTCGACGCCGACGGCCGGCAGCCCCGTGGGCCACATGCGCCGCGGCTCCACTTCCACGCCGGGCCGTCCCAGTTCACCGCGCGCCGCATCCAGCGATGTGGTGGACACCTCGGTGGTGAACCGGGCCCCGGCGCAGTTGTCGCAGCGCCCGCACGCGACGGCCGCCTCGTCGTCCAACTGCCGCCGCAGGAACTCCATCCGGCAGCCCGTTGTGGTGGCGTACTCCCGCATCGCCTGCTGTTCGGCCTCGCGCTGCCGCGACACCCATGCATAGCGCTCGGCGTCGTACGACCATGGACGGCCGGTGGACGTCCAGCCACCCTTGACGCGTTGCACGGCGCCGTCCACGTCGAGCACCTTGAGCATGATCTCCAGGCGCGAGCGGCGCAGTTCGACCTGCGGCTCCAGGGCCGGCAGTGACACCGGCCGGCCGGCGGCCGCAAGGACGTCCAGGGTCCGCCGCACCTGTTCCTCGGGCGGGAACGCCAGTGACGCGAAGTACTTCCAGATCGCCTCGTCCTCCCGTCCGGGCAGCAGCAGCACCTCGGCGTGCTTGACCCCACGGCCGGCCCGGCCCACCTGCTGGTAGTACGCGATGGGGGACGACGGCGAGCCCAGATGCACCACGAAACCCAGGTCGGGCTTGTCGAAGCCCATGCCCAGCGCCGAGGTCGCCACCAGCGCCTTGACGCGGTTGGCGAGCAGATCGTCCTCGGCCTGCTGACGGTCGGCGTTCTCCGTCTTGCCGGTGTACGAGGAGACCGTGTGCCCCCGCTGGCGCAGGAAGGCCGTGACCTCCTCGGCGGCGGCAACGGTGAGCGTATAGATGATCCCCGAGCCCGGAAGCTCGTGCAGATGGTCCGCAAGCCAGGCGAGCCGGTGCGCGGCGTCCGGCAGGGGGAGGACGCCCAGGCTCAGGCTCTCCCGGTCCAGCGGCCCGCGCAGCACCAGCGCCTCGGTGGAGCCCTCGCCCGTCCCGAGCTGCTCGGCGACATCGGCGGTCACCCGCGCGTTGGCCGTGGCGGTGGTGGCGAGCACGGGCACACCGGGCGGAAGATCGGCGAGCATCGTGCGCAGCCGCCGGTAGTCCGGACGGAAATCATGGCCCCAGTCGGAGATGCAGTGCGCTTCGTCGACCACCAGCAGACCGGTCGCCGCCGCGAGCTTGGGCAGCACCTGATCACGGAAATCGGGGTTGTTGAGCCGCTCGGGGCTCACCAGCAGGACATCCACGTCGCCGGCCGCCACCTCGGCCTGGACCGTGTCCCACTCCTCGGTGTTGGCCGAGTTGATCGTGCGGGCACGGATGCCGGCCCGCGCGGCCGCCTCGACCTGATTGCGCATCAGCGCGAGCAGCGGGGAGACGATCACGGTCGGGCCGCTGCCGCGCTCGCGCAGCAGCGCCGTCGCGACGAAGTAGACCGCGGACTTGCCCCAGCCCGTGCGCTGCACGACCAGGGCGCGGCGGTGGTCGGCGACCAGCGCCTCGATCGCCCGCCACTGATCCTCGCGCAGCCTGGCCTCGCCGCTGGGATCCCCGACGAGTCGGGTCAGGACGGCATCGGCTGCGGCACGCAGATCTTCGTTGCTCATGCCCCCATGCAACCCGATGCCACTGACAACGCGCGAACGCCCGCCCGAAGCTGTGGATAACCTCGTCGCCCGAGAGTTATCCACAGGGGTCGCGGAGCGGCGGCCGACCGCGGGATCTTCGAGCCATGAATCCGCACAGCGAACCGAGCAAGCGCACCGGCGACATCCCCTCCACCCCCACGACCGTCACCCCTTCCGCGGCCAACCCGCCGAACTCTCCTCGCTCTCCCCACACACCGAAGCCGCAGGCCCCCGCCGACCCGCCCAGCTCATCCGGATCCTCCGCCCCCACGGAACCCATCGACCCCCAGGACCCGGCAGAAACCTCCAGCCCGCCCGGCCCTGAGAAAACCACCAACCCCTCCACCTCCTCCGAACCCGCCGCTTCCTCGCCCACGTCCCACCTCACCGGCTCCGCAACCCCGTCCCGCCCCGCCCACTCCTCCCACTCCTCCGCCCCTGCCGACGCGGCCAAGGCCCAGCCCGCCGAGGCCCAGGTCACCCTGCGCGGCCCGGCCGAGCTCGCCGACGCCCTGCCGTACCTCATGGGTTTCTATCCGGACGACAGCATCGTGATGGTCGCGCTGAACGGCGAGCGCGGACGCTTCGGCGGCCGGGTCAGGCTCGGCATCCCGACCGACACCGCGCAGTGGCCCGATGTCGCCGACCAGCTCGCCGAGTGTCTGATCTCCGCAGGTCAGGAGCGTGATTCCCGCCCCGCGGCGATCATCGTCTACCTCTGCCAGGAGCCGGCGGCGGGCGAGAGCGGCAAGGACGTCAAGGACCGTCTCCGCCCGCTCGCCCAGCGGCTGCGCACCGCCTGCGGCGCACTCGACGTACCGGTCCTGGAAGCCCTGTGCCTCTCCAACGGCCGCTTCTGGTCCTACTGCTGCCCCGACTTCCGGTGCTGCCCGGCGGAGGGCACACCCATGGTCATGCCGGGCACGTCCGTGATGGCCGCGGCCGCCGCCTACGCGGGAATGCAGGTGCGCGGCTCGCTCAAGGAGATGGAGGCCAGGCTCACGCCCCGCACCGGGCCGCGGGCTGCCGAGCAGGAGAAGGCGCTGAACGCGGCCGCCGGCGCGCTGGTCCCGCGCATGCTCCGGAGGGACGGCGCGGCGGCCGTCCGCCGGGACACCCTCGACCTGGCCGGCGCCATGATCCACCGGTTCCGCCAGGACACCCCCTCGGGCAGCAACCGGGCCAGGGACGCCTGCGACGACGCGCTGATCACCGATGCCGAAGCCGCCGATCTGATCCTCGGCCTCCAGGACCGGGTCACCCGTGACCGGGCGGCGGAGTGGATGGACGGCCCCGCCGCCGCGCCGGCCCTTCGGCTCTGGCGTGCCCTCGCCCGCCGCTGCGCCGGCGGCTACGCCGAACATGCGGTGGCACCGCTCACCCTCGCGGGCTGGGTCTGCTGGTCCACCGAGGACGGACCCTCGGCGCGCGTCGCCCTCAGCTGCGCCTTGGCCATCGACCCCGACTACACCTTCGCCCAACTGCTGCACCGCGCCGTCAACGAAGGCCTCGACCCGGAGCCGTTGCGCCGATGCCTGCGCGAACAGCACCGGGAGGCGGCCGATGAACCCCGGCCCGCCGACCCCGCGCCCGCCGCCAAGGACACCCGGCAGCCCACGAAGCGCCCTGTGCCGACCCGTCCCGGGCCGGCCGGCCGTCCCCGGGGACCCCGCGGTGGCACGGGCCCCGGCAGCCGTACGACGGACGGGCGGGGCAGGCGCCGGGCCGGGCGGGACGGCGACCGGAGCCGGCGGTGACCATGCCGTCGGTGCGCGGCCGGCGTGACCTGTGCGCCGGCCGCACCGTTCACCTGAGTGGAGCAACCCGTAGGGAGCCCCGACCTCACCAGGGAGCGCAGAGCGTGCCAGGCATCGTCCCCACTACTCAGCCGGCCCGCCGGCTGCCCGGAGAGCGGCGCCCGGCGCCGCCCCGGGCCCCGCAACCCCAGCCCGTCCACTCCTCCCTCGTCTGTGTGGCCCTCCCGGCCCTCGCCGTTTCCCCGGCGTCGGGGCAGCTGACCGGCGACGGCATGGACGGCTTCTACCGAGACGGCCGACGGGTCCTGGCCCGCTGCGAACTGCGGGTCGCGGGCGATGAACCGCTCATCGTCCAAGGGCGGTTGACCGGTGCGGACCGGGCCCGGTTCATCGGGACGATCCGCAGGGCCGGAGAGCGTGGGCCGGACCCGGAGATCCGCATGGAGCGGCTGCGATCCGCCGACGGCACCGAACAGATCACGTTCCGCAGCAGTGCCGCGCGGCCCGTCCGGCTGCCGGTCGAGATCCGGCTGGGCACGGACCTCGCGGAGCTCGGATCCGTCGCCGTCGGACTCCCGGGCCCCGAACTACGGGCCGCTGTCCACGGCTCCGGGCTTCGCTGGTCCGGTGCCGACGGTGTGCACGCGGTGGTGTCCACGACGCCCTCGCCGGAGGACTCACTGGCCTCGCCCGGCCTGTTGCGCTGGGAAATCGACCTGGCACCCGGCGGCCACCGCACGATCGGACTCCGCGCCGCACTGGAATACGGGACCGGCGGCCCGGGCAGCCCCTCGGGTCACCACCGGTATCCGGTGGGCGTCCGTATCCCCGGCCCGCGCACGGGGGCGTTCACTCCGCGGACCCGCAGCGACCGGCCGCCGCGCCCCTGGACAGCGGCCCGGCTGGAGTGCGACGACCACCGAGCCGACGCCCTCATGGCGAGCAGTCTCGACGACCTCCACGGCCTGGTGATGCGGGACCCGATTGCCGCTGGGGACAGGTACGTCGCCGGCGGATTCCCTTGGCGCTGCGGCCTTGCACCGGTCGAAGCGCTGTGGGCCGCCCGGATGCTCCTGCCCCTGGGCACCAAGCTCGCCGCAGGCACACTGCGCGCGCTCGCCCGTAGCCAACAAGCCGCGCCAGGGGCGGATTTCGGCCGAATTCCCGGCGCTCTCCGGGACGCCGGCCCACACTCGCCGCCGAGCTGCACCGGCATCGAGGCAACTCTCCTGTTCCCCGCCGTTCTCGCGGAGGCCCGCCGCTGGGGCCTGCCCGAGCAGGAGACGGAGCGGCTGTTGCCCGCCGCGGAGCGCTGCCTGACATGGCTGAGGAGGGTCACCGACCCACCGGGCGGCGGCCGCGGCGGTTACGTCCCCGATCCCGTGTCCGGAGGCCCGTACCGCTGTGAGACCCAGGCCCATGCCCATCGCGCCGCCCTCCTGGGCGCCGATCTCCTCGATGCCTGCGGATCATCCGACGCGTCGGCGTTACGGGACTGGGCCACAGGACTCCGTATCAGGTTCCGCAGGGACTTCTGGCTGGAGGACCCTGCGGGCGGCCGTCCCGCAGCCCTGCTCACCGCCGACGGCCGGCCCGTCCCGCACCTCGGCTCCACCACCGCCCATCTCCTCGACACCGGACTGCTCGGTGGCGGGACTTCGGCCCCCGGACTGCTGGACGCGGCACAGACCGACCAGCTGGCCGGACTGCTGGGCAGCCCGGCCATGGACTCCGGGTGGGGCCTGCGCGGGCTGAGCGCCAAGGAGAGCGGCTACAACCCGTTCGGCCACCGCAGCGGCGCGGTTCGCGTCCACGAGACGGCGATCGCCGCCGCGGGTCTGGCAGCGGCCGGCCATGAGCAGGCGGCAGGCGCCCTGACCAGAGGCGTCCTCGACGCCGCGGACAGCTTCGGGTATCGCCTCCCCGAGATGTACGCGGGCGAGCAGCGCACCACCGGCGGCGCCCCCGTCCCGCATCCGGCGGCCTGCCGGCCCGCCGCCGTGGCGGCGGGCGGCGCAGTGCACATACTCGTCGCCCTCGCGGGCCTGCGCCCGGACGTCCCCGCCGGGACGGTGTCCGTGCGGCCGCTCGCCACGGCCCCGCTCGGCGCGATGCAGCTCACCGGCCTGAGCGTCGCGGAGCAGCCGTTCGCCGTACGGATCAGCAGACTCGGCATGGGGATGGTGGAGACGGCGGCGGAAGGCCTGCAACTGGGTTCGTGAGGTGCTCCAGGCCTGTTTATCGTCAGGCGGACGACTATGATCACGCCCATGCCTCCCTACGACCCGTCGGCCTTCCCGCCCTTCGCCGTCACCGTCGACCTGGTCGTGCTCACCGTGCGCCGCCACGCCCTGTGCGCGCTGGCCGTACGCCGTGGTGAGCCGCCGTTCCAGGGCCGCTGGGCCCTGCCGGGTGGATTCGTCCGGGCCGATGAGGACCTCGAGGAGGCGGCAGCCCGGGAGCTCGCCGAGGAGACCGGTCTGCACGCCCAGTCCCCGGCGGGCCCGTCCCCCGTGTACGGCGCACACCTCGAACAGCTCGCCACGTACGGCGACCCCAAGCGGGACCCCCGGATGCGGGTCGTCAGCGTCGCGCACCTGGTACTCGCCCCCGACCTGCCCGCTCCCAAGGCCGGCGGCGACGCCCACAGCGCGCGCTGGGCAGCCGTGGAGACCCTGCTGGAGCAGGACGACACCCTCACCCACGAGGGCGAGATGGCGGCCCCGCTGGCCTTCGACCACGCCCAGATCCTTGCCGACGGCGTGGAGCGCGCCCGCTCGAAGATCGAATACTCCTCGCTCGCCACGGCCTTCTGCCCGCCGGAGTTCACCGTGGGCGAGCTGCGCCGCGTGTACGAGGCGGTCTGGGGCGTTGCCTTGGATCCCCGTAACTTCCACCGCAAGGTGACCGGCACCCCCGGATTCCTCGTGCCCACGGGAGGCACGACGACGCGTCAGGGCGGCCGCCCCGCACAGCTGTTCCGGGCCGGGGGAGCGACGCTGCTCAACCCGCCGATGCTGCGTCCCGAGGTCTGAGGCCGGCCAGGACCCACGTCGCCGCAGGGGCTGGGGCTCACGCGCAGTGACACGATGAACCGTCAAAATTGGCTAATTACTAGAAAATAGGACATATGGCGGTACTGTGACCGGGTGAGTCCCTTCGTCTCCCTTGCAGTGTCCGACCGGCCTCACGCCCCGCCAAGGGGCGACGCCCCGTATCGCCGGGCGGTCCGATCGCCCCCGCGGCCCGCAGACCGCAGCCTGCATCGACCGTCATCGACGCCTCTGGGCGAGCGGCACCGCTCACCCCTGCCCCCGGCCCGTTAGCGACCGGCCCGGCCGGTGACTGCCTGCCCGGCCGACGGGCCGATTGCCTCTGTGCGGCTGCCCCCGGCCCTGTCGCCGCCTTTGCGGCGGAGTGTGCCGCCGGCCTTATCGAGTGCCCTGTGCTCGCCGTCAGTTGGGCGGGGCCGCAGGCCGTCGCGTTCGGGCCGGTTTATTGACCGTCGGTGTATTTCTTTCCACCGCACCGGGATTGTCGGCGAGCTCTGCCGCAACGCTTCTGTGGAGGCGGCCACCTGCCGTCCGGTGGCCGCGTCAAGTGCCCGTTCGGAATCGACCAAGACGCATCTGTTCATGATGCGGTGCCCACGCCAACCCGTAGGCGGTGCAAGGATGTTGCCGCCACCCCGCCTGGTCTGCGGATATGCGGCCGCGGCACTTCCCGGCTTCTTCTGCTGATCGAGTAAGGCATATATTTTGGCGCCCTGTTGTTGTGGCCGCTGTCCACAACTCGCCATGGAGAGCGCATTTCTTTCCGATAAAGCGTCAATTCGGGGATGGGGGGCGATCACCCTTTCGTGTGCTTTTCACCAAAGACCTCAAGGGTGTTCAGGGTGTCGCCGACAAAAGATGCGTGAGTACCCTTGCGCACACCATGATGACCGCGGCTCGCCCCGGCGACACCGGCCTCGCAGGCCCGGGCGAGCTTGACCGCTACCCCTACGCCAACGCCGCCAACGCCGCGAACGCCAACAACGCAGCCGGCCACGACCGTGCCGAGCGCGTTTCGCAGGTCTGGGACAGCTCCGAGGCAGACATCGGCCGGGTCGGCCGTCGCGCGGCCGGCAGCCGCGGCCGCGGCCTGCACGGCCAACTCGTCCAACAGCTCGGCCAGATGATTGTCTCCGGCGATCTCGGCGCCGACCGCCCGCTCGTCCCCGAGGAGATCGGCCAGCGCTTCGAGGTATCCCGCACCGTCGTCCGTGAGTCGCTGCGAGTCCTGGAGGCCAAGGGCCTCGTCAGCGCTCGCCCCAACGTGGGCACCCGAGTACGCCCGGTAAGCGACTGGAACCTCCTCGACCCCGACATCATCGAGTGGCGGGCCTACGGGCCCCAGCGCGACGACCAGCGCCGCGAGCTCTGTGAGCTGCGCTGGACGATCGAGCCCCTCGCCGCCCGGCTCGCCGCCGGCCACGGCCGTGAGGACATCCAGCAGCGGCTGGCCGACATGGTCGAGATCATGGGCCACTCCGCCGCCCAGGGCGACACCATGACGTTCTCCCGCGCGGACGCCGAGTTCCACTCGCTGCTGCTACAGCTCGCCGGCAACCGCATGCTCGAGCACCTCTCGGGCATCGTCTCCTCCGCCCTGCACGTCTCCGGCGGCGCCGCCGGCGGCTGCGAGCGACCGGTCGAGACGTCCGTGGGACAGCACATGCGGGTCGTCGACGCCATCGGCTCCGGCGATGCCACGGCAGCCGAATCCGCGATGCGCCAGCTCCTCGTCGCCCATGGCGAGATCGTGGGCCAGGGCTCCGGGACGCCCGTGGACCACGTCGTCCCCGCGCCCCGCGAGCACTGAAGGTCCGTACCCGACCGCGTACGGACCGTAGGCGCCGCGCGGCCCCCGTGCCCTGCGCACTCCTCGGGCAGGGCACGCCGTACGCGGCGAGGCGCACACACATCGCCGGATCCGGGTCGTCGACCGGATCCGGCGACAGGTCTTGGGAGGGTTGCATGTCATATGACTGGGAATGGGTCGTTATGGGGTGTGACTCGGGCCACGCAGATTGGGCGTAACGCTCTTCCGGGAAGCGCGATGACTTAAGAGGTGATAGCCGAGGAGGGAATACGAGCGGCGTTCGTGACGCTGTTCAACTCCCCGGTTGCCCCTGCGCCGTCGGTCCATCCCCACCGGCGGTCGTCGGCTCCGATCCACATTGGACGGGGTCGGAAGCCGTTTCCATCGTTCCGAGAGGTTGTTCGTGTCGGCCAGCACATCCCGTACGCTCCCGCCGGAGATCGCCGAGTCCGAGTCTGTGATGGCGCTCATCGAGCGGGGAAAGGCAGATGGGCAGATCGCCGGCGATGACGTGCGTCGGGCCTTCGAGGCTGACCAGATTCCGCCAACCCAGTGGAAGAACGTTCTGCGCAGCCTCAACCAGATCCTCGACGAGGAGGGTGTGACGCTGATGGTCAGTGCCGCAGAGGCGCCCAAGCGCACCCGCAAGAGCGTCGCAGCGAAGAGTCCGGCGAAGCGCACCGCCACCAAGACCGTCGCGGCGAAGACCGCCACGGTCAAGAAGACCACCGCGGCCGCGGCACCCGCCCCTGTGGCGGACGACCCGGCCGGTGAGTCCGAGTCCGCGCCTGCGAAGAAGGCAGCGGCGAAGAAGGCGACCGCCAAGAAGACGGTCGCGAAGAAGACCACGGCCAAGAAGGCCACCGCAAAGAAGACCGCGTCCAAGAAGGACGTCGACGAGCTGCTCGACGACGAGGTGACCGAGGAGACCCCGGCGCCCGGCAAGGGCGACGCTCCCGAGGCCGCCGAGGGCACCGAGAACGCCGGTTTTGTCCTGTCCGACGACGACGAGGACGACGCGCCTGCGCAGCAGGTCGCCGCGGCCGGTGCCACCGCCGACCCGGTCAAGGACTACCTCAAGCAGATCGGTAAGGTCCCGCTCCTCAATGCCGAGCAGGAGGTGGAGCTCGCCAAGCGCATCGAGGCGGGCCTGTTCGCCGAGGACAAGCTGGCGAACGCCGACAAGCTCGCACCGAAGCTCAAGCGCGAGCTGGAGATCATCGCCGAGGACGGCCGCCGGGCGAAGAACCACCTCCTGGAGGCCAACCTCCGTCTGGTCGTCTCCCTGGCCAAGCGGTACACGGGCCGCGGCATGCTCTTCCTGGACCTGATCCAGGAGGGCAACCTCGGTCTGATCCGTGCGGTCGAGAAGTTCGACTACACCAAGGGCTACAAGTTCTCGACCTACGCCACGTGGTGGATCCGCCAGGCCATCACCCGTGCCATGGCCGACCAGGCCCGTACGATCCGTATCCCCGTCCACATGGTCGAGGTCATCAACAAGCTGGCGCGCGTCCAGCGCCAGATGCTCCAGGACCTGGGCCGCGAGCCCACCCCGGAGGAGCTGGCCAAGGAACTCGACATGACCCCCGAAAAGGTCATCGAGGTCCAGAAGTACGGGCGTGAGCCGATCTCGCTGCACACCCCGCTGGGCGAGGACGGCGACAGCGAGTTCGGTGACCTCATCGAGGACTCCGAGGCGGTCGTCCCGGCCGACGCGGTCAGCTTCACGCTTCTCCAGGAGCAGCTGCACTCGGTGCTGGACACCCTCTCCGAGCGTGAGGCCGGCGTCGTGTCCATGCGCTTCGGGCTCACCGACGGTCAGCCCAAGACGCTGGACGAGATCGGCAAGGTCTACGGCGTCACGCGTGAGCGGATCCGTCAGATCGAGTCGAAGACGATGTCGAAGCTGCGTCACCCGTCTCGCTCGCAGGTGCTGCGCGACTACCTCGACTAGTCCAACCGCCCAAAAGAGCGCCACGAGCCCGGTCACTCCTAGCTGGAGGGGCCGGGCTCGCGCCTGTTCCGGGGTGCGCGCGGCCGCCGTTTGGGTCACTCTGGGTGTGCGCGCATTGCCCCAGAGTCAGGAGTACGAATGCGTCCGACCGCACATGCTGCCCTCGGAGCCCTCGCGCTGGCCCTCGTCCTGCCGACATCGGCGGCTGCGGACGAGTCGGTGATCGGCGGAAAGCCGGCACCGCTGTCGCAGAGCCCCTGGGCGGTGGCGCTGACCTCCCACGAACGCTTCGGGGCCCAGCGCTCCGGGCAATTCTGTGGTGGCGTGCTCGTCGGGCACTCGACGGTGGTGACAGCGGCGCACTGTCTGAGCAAGGAGGTGCTGGGCATCCCCTGGAAGCAGGTGCGGGACCTGAAGGTCGTCGTCGGACGCGACAAGCTCAGCGGTGCCGGCGGCCAGGAGCTCAAGCCCGCGGAAATCTGGGTCAACCCGCGCTATGACAGCTACACGAACGACGGTGACATGGCTGTCCTCACGCTGACGAAGCCGGTTCCGAACCGGCCCATCCCGATAGCGGGGCGGCAGGACAGCGCCTACCGTGCCGGCAGCGCGGCCACGGTCTACGGCTGGGGGGACACCACGGGCGGGGGCAGCTATGCGTCCCGGCTGCGGGCGGCGCACGTCAATGTGCTGCCCGATGCGGTCTGTGCGAAGGCGTATCCGGGCAGTGCCGACGGTGCGTACCGGGCGCGGACGATGTTGTGCGCGGGGGAGCCGGCCGGTGGCCGGGACGCCTGCCAGGGGGACAGTGGCGGGCCGCTCGTCGTGCGCGGACGGCTGGTGGGCCTGGTGTCGTGGGGGACCGGCTGCGGTCAGCCCGGCAGTCCCGGGGTCTATACGCGCGCCTCGGCGCTTCTCCCGGCGGTGTCCGCACATGGTGCCGGCTGAGTCGCGAGGGGGGCTTACAGGCGCGTGTGGGCGCACGAGTGCGGGCGGTGTCCCCTGTGGTGTCGGGGAACCGCCCGCGGTACGGCGCTGGGCCGCTGCTCGCTCGTCGTGGATGCGATGTGTCAGCGTTCCTCTTCGGACGCGGACGCCGGAGAAGCGGTCAGCCGCTCCGTCTCGTCCTGTATTTCCGCGGCGATCTTCTTGAGTTCTGGCTCGAACTTGCGACCGTGGTGGGCGCAGAAGAGCAGTTCTCCGCCGGACATCAGGACGACGCGCAGGTATGCCTGGGCGCCGCAGCGGTCGCAGCGGTCAGCGGCCGTCAGCGGGCTCGCGGGTGTCAGAACAGTAGTCACGTCGCCTCTTCTCTAGCTCGACGAGCTGTCGTACCAGGGTCAACATCCAACCAGGCCGAAAACGTTCCCGCTCGTGCCTTTTCCTCGAAAAAATTCTCCGAGGGGGCCGGGTGCTGCCGGGTGGCGGCGAATGAGCCGTATTGCTTGGTGGTCTGATTCACGTTGGTTGTTGTGTCCGTCCTCCCGGCTGGCTTGCCGGTTGTTGATGAGGACGTGCCCGGAGCCTAAATGGTTCATGCCTCGAAGGGAACGTGATGTGCACGTCACTCGGACGTCACCCCATCGAGGGATCGAACGTACGAGCGAAATTCTACTACCATGGGCATGCTTACGGGTGGCGTCACATCGGCTCTACCAGGCCTCGGTACCCTCTGACGGGCGACACCGCCACACCAGAGTCCGCGGAATGCGGACTGCCAGAAATTCAGCGAGGAGCGAACCGCGTGACCGCCGAGATGTCCGTGCCGTCCACCGCAGTGCTGACCGGGGCAGACCGGGACGGTTCCAACTACACCGCGCGGCATCTGCTTGTCCTCGAGGGGCTCGAGGCCGTCCGAAAGCGCCCAGGCATGTACATCGGCTCGACGGACAGTCGCGGCCTGATGCACTGCCTGTGGGAGATCATCGACAACTCCGTCGACGAGGCGCTGGGCGGCTACTGCGACCACATCGAGGTGATCCTCCACGACGACGGGTCGGTGGAGGTCAGGGACAACGGCCGCGGCATCCCCGTGGACGTCGAGCCCAAGACCGGCCTCAGCGGCGTCGAGGTCGTGATGACCAAGCTGCACGCCGGCGGAAAGTTCGGCGGCGGCGCGTACGCGGCCTCCGGCGGCCTGCACGGTGTCGGCGCCTCGGTCGTCAACGCGCTCTCCGCGCGGCTCGACGTCGAGGTGGACCTCAACAGCAAGACGCACTCGATCAGCTTCCGCCGCGGCGTCCCCGGGATCTTCACCGAATCGGGCCCGGACGCCCCGTTCGACCCGGGCAACGGCCTGCTCAAGGGCAAGCGGATCGCCAAGACGAAGACCGGCACCCGGGTGCGCTACTGGGCCGACCGGCAGATCTTCCTCAAGGACGCCAAGCTCTCCCTGGAGACTCTGTACGCCCGCGCCCGCCAGACGGCGTTCCTCGTGCCGGGCCTGACTCTGGTCGTCCGTGACGAACGGGGCGTCGACGGCGCCGGCAAGAGCGAAGAGACGTTCCGCTACGACGGCGGCATCAGCGAATTCTGCGAGTACCTCGCGCAGGACAAGGCCGTCTGCGACGTGCTCCGGCTGACCGGCCAGGGCACCTTCAAGGAGAACGTGCCGGTCCTCGACGACCGGGGCCACATGACACCGACCGAGGTCACCCGGGAACTGGCCGTCGACATCGCGTTGCGCTGGGGCACCGGCTACGACGCGACGGTGAAGTCGTTCGTCAACATCATCGCGACACCCAAGGGCGGCACCCACGTATCCGGCTTCGAGCGGTCGGTGGCCAAGACCGTCAATGAGGCGCTGCGATCGAGCAAGCTGCTGCGCGTCGCCGAGGACGATGTCGTCAAGGACGACGCCATGGAGGGCCTCACCGCCGTCGTGACCGTACGACTCGCGGAGCCGCAGTTCGAGGGCCAGACCAAGGAGGTGCTCGGCACCTCCGCCGCCTCGCGGATCGTCGCCCAGGTGGTGAGCAAGGAACTCAAGGCGTTCCTGACGTCCACGAAGCGGGACGACAAGCAGCAGGCGCGCGCCGTCATGGAGAAGATCGTCGCCGCGGCCCGGACGCGTATCGCCGCCCGTCAGCACAAGGAGGCCCAGCGGCGGAAGACGGCGCTGGAGTCCTCCTCGCTGCCGGCCAAGCTCGCGGACTGCCGCAGCGACGACGTCGACCGCAGCGAACTCTTCATCGTCGAGGGTGACTCGGCGCTCGGTACCGCAAAACTGGCCCGGAATTCGGAATTCCAGGCGTTGCTGCCGATCCGCGGCAAGATTCTGAATGTCCAGAAGTCATCGGTTTCGGACATGCTCAAGAACGCCGAGTGCGGCTCCATCATCCAGGTCATAGGGGCTGGATCCGGCCGCACCTTCGACATCGACGCCGCCCGCTACGGCAAGGTCATCTTCCTGGCCGACGCGGATGTCGACGGCGCTCACATCCGCTGCCTGCTGCTGACCCTCTTCCAGCGCTATATGCGGCCGATGGTCGAGCAGGGCCGGGTCTTCTCCGCCGTCCCGCCGCTGCACCGGGTCGAACTGATCAACCCCAAGAAGGGCCAGGAGAAGTACATCTACACGTACTCGGACAACGAGCTGCGCCAGACGCTGCTCGAGCTCCAGCGCAAGAAGGTCCGCTACAAGGACAGCATCCAGCGCTACAAGGGCCTGGGTGAGATGGACGCAGACCAGCTCGCCGAGACGACCATGGACCCGCGCCACCGCACCCTGCGCCGCATCAACATCAGCGATCTCGAAGCGGCGGAGAAGGCCTTCGACCTCCTCATGGGCAACGAAGTCGCCCCCCGTAAGGAGTTCATCACCAACTCCGCGTCCACTCTGGACCGTTCGCGCATCGACACCTGAGCCGGACGCGACTCCCGACGGGCGCCTCTCCACCCCTGGGTGGAGAGGCGCCCGTCGCCCTTTCCACCCGGCCCCCACCCTGGCTCCGATCCGGCCGTCAGCGCCGCTCCATAGCGTCGGACAGGTCGATTTCCCCGTCCCACGGAGGGCCAGGTCATGAGCGGCTTGCTCAACATCGTTGTGATCACTGCGGTAGTTGCATGGGTGGTCGTCCAGCAGTTCACGGCGCAGCGCGTCTCGTCGGAGGGCAAGAAGTGGTGGCTGATTCCGGTCGTCCTGACGGTGATGTCGGTGCGGCAGCCCGGCCTCATGGACTCCCAGCACCCCACGGCGTCCGCCGTTCTGCTCGGCGTGGAGATCCTGATAGGGCTGGCCTGCGGCGCCGGCTGGGCCTGGACCACGCGCCTCTGGACGGAAGCGGACGGCACGGTCTGGGCGAAGGGAGGCTGGGCGGCGGCCGGCGTGTGGTTCTGCGGCATGGCGCTACGAGTCGGCCTCATGGGCATCGCCGCGGCCATGGGTATCCACGAGGGCAGCGCGGCCACCATGCTCTCCGTTGCGGCGATGCTGCTGACCCGTACCGGTGTCACCACCTGGCGGGCCCGCTCCGTGCAGCAGACGTACCGTGTCCCTGTCGCGGGCTGACGCCCCGCGCGCGCCATCGGGAGGACCGTTCGTGACGCTGAGCTCCTGGACGAGCTGGCCCCTGCGGGAGTCGCTGTCCCGTGAGGGCATGAGCGACGCCCGGATGTGGATCGGCCGGGCGGTGCGTGCCGTGGTGGTCGCCGGACTGGTGTGGGTCACCCTGACGGGGCCGCGCTTCACCGGCTGGAGCCTGCTGGCGGCGTGCGCCGGCATGGCGGCCACCTTCCTGGCGTTCCGCGGCTTCTTCCGTATGACCGCGGACCGCCGTCTGTGGCCGTCCATCGGGCTGTTCGCCGTACTGGAAGCGGCGGCTTTCGGCTTCGAGTTCACCGGAGCGCGGGCGCCCGCGATCGTGCTGTGGTGCGCCTGCGCCATCACTGCCATGGAGCGGCTGCCGCTGAGCATCGCGGTGCCGTGCTCCACCGTTGCGCTCGGCGCGTACGCAGTGGTGAGTCACGACAATTGGATGGCGACCGTCGCGACCACCGCGGGCCTGGGGCTGGCGGGCTATGTCGTACGTCTGGACGCCGAGGCGCGCGGCAACGCCCAGCGGCTGCTGGCCCAGGAACGGGCGGCCCGCAAGGCGGAGGCGGAATCGGCGGCGCTCACCGAGCGTGGGCGGATCGCACGTGAGATCCACGACGTCCTCGCCCACAGCCTGAGCGCCCAGCTGGTGCACCTGGAGGCGGCCAGGCTGCTGATCCGGCGCAGCACCGACCTCGAGACCGACCGCGATCAGCTCCTGGACCGGGTGGTGGCTTGCCGGAGGATGGCCCGTGAAGGGCTGGACGGCACCCGTGAGGCGCTTTCCGCCCTGCGCGGGGAGATGATCCCGGTCGAGGAATTCATGCGTAGCCTGACGGCCGCTGAGGGCGTCCGGCTGGAGGTGAGGGGCGAGGGGCGCGCCTTGCCGGCCGAGGCGGGACTCGCGGTCCGCAGAGTGGCCCAGGAGGCGCTGACGAATGTACGCAAGCACGCCCCAGGGGCCCGGGTGGACGTCCGGCTGGAGTACGCGCGGGACGACGTCGGGCTCGAAGTGCGCGACTTCGGCGGCCGCGGCAAGCCCGGTGAGCTCGCGAGCAGCGGCTCCGGATACGGTCTGCTCGGGATGCGGGAACGCGCCGAACTCCTCGGCGGAACGCTGGATTCCGGCCCCGACGAGGAGGGTTTCGTGGTGCGGCTGCGGGTGCCTGCGTGACGACACACACAGCGACACGGGTCGTGGTCGCCGATGACCAGACAGTGGTGCGCGAGGGAATCGTGATGCTGCTGGGGCTATTGCCGGGTATCGAGGTCGTGGGGTCGGCCGCGGACGGCGAGGACGCGGTCCGTCTCGTCGCCCAACTCGCCCCCGACGTTGTCCTGATGGACCTGCGGATGCCGCGCTGTGACGGCGTCGAGGCCACCCGGCGCATCCGTGCCGAGCACCCCGGTACCCAGGTGGTGGTGCTCACCACCTATGCGGACGACGACTCGCTCTTTCCTGCCCTGCAAGCCGGTGCGCGCGGCTACCTGACCAAGGACGCGGACGGCGATGAGATCGTCCGCGCCATCGACGATGTGCTCTCGGGCGACGCCGGTCTGTCCCCCAAGATCCAGCGCCGGCTGCTGGAGCGCTTCACGGAGCCCGTACGTGCCTTGCCGCAACCGCCGGACGCGCCCCCGGACGGCCTGACCGCACGCGAGGTGGAGGTGCTGCGGCTGGTCGCCGAGGGCCAGTCCAATCCGGAAATCGCCCGCACGCTGCATGTCTCCAACGCGACCGTGAAGACCCACATCAACAATCTCTTCGCCAAAGCGGGGTTGCGGGACAGGGCCCAGGCCATTCACTACGCGTACCGCCACGGCCTTGCGCAGCCTCCCGGACGGCCCATCACCTGATGGGGTGAAGGGTTCGGAATGAAGAGTCCAGGATCTTCCTTTCTGTCCAACCTTGGGACGCACGGACAACAGACCCGTGCACCAAGGAGAGTTCGGTGGACAAGCAGGACGGCCACTCGGCCGGTGAGCCAGGGGGCGTACGGCTCGACGACCCCTGGTACGACGCACTCACCTCCGGGTGGGGCGAGCTGGACGGCGGGGCGGAGGCGACGGGCGAGTGGGGCCGCAGGCAGCCACCCCCCTCGGCACCACTACCGGTACCGGAACAGCGGCCCGCGCCGCACGACGAGATCTATCTGGCGGTGCAACGAAGCGCGGCCTTCCAGGAGGTGCGGCGCCGCTACCGGCGGTTCGTCCTGCCCGGCACGGCGGTCTTCCTGGCCTGGTACCTCGCCTATGTCATTGCGGCAACGGCCGCGCCCGGCCTCATGGCCCACCGTGTCGTCGGCGCTCTGAACGTCGCGATGCTCGCCGGACTCGGCCAGTTCGCCACGACATTCCTGCTCACTTGGGCGTACGCCCGTCACGCCCGGCTGCGCAGGGACAGCGCGGCGCTCGACATCCGCTGGGAGACCCAGGAACTCACCGGGGGGAACGTCCGGTGACCGACGACCACCAGACCCTCGCGCTGGTCCTGTTCAGCGTGTTCATCGCTGTCACCCTGGCGATCACCACATGGGTGAGCCGC
Organism: Streptomyces sp. MCA2; assembly: GCF_023544705.1. Taxonomy (NCBI): domain Bacteria; kingdom Bacillati; phylum Actinomycetota; class Actinomycetes; order Kitasatosporales; family Streptomycetaceae; genus Streptomyces; species Streptomyces sp. MCA2. The sequence continues at coordinate 35,809 of NZ_JAMJFM010000033.1, read as the reverse complement.
CGCAGGCACGGCTCCGCCGAGGAGTTCTATGCGGGCGGAAGGCTCTTCTCTCCTATGGAGAACGGTTTCGCCATCGCGGGTGACTACATGTCCGCCGCATCCTTCCTGGGTATCTCCGGGCTGATCGCCCTCTTCGGGTACGACGGCCTGCTGTACTCGGTCGGCTTCCTCGTCGCCTGGCTCGTCGTCCTTTTCCTCGTCGCTGAACTGGTCCGCAACTGCGGCAGGTTCACCCTCGCCGATGTCGTCGCCGCCCGGATGCGGGAGCGCCCCGTCCGTATCGCGGCCGGCACGGCCTCTGTCACGGTGTCCGTGCTCTATCTGGTGGCGCAGATGGTCGGTGCCGGCAGCCTGGTCGCCCTGCTCCTGGGGGGCGCGGGCCAGCAGGCTCGTACCTGGATGGTGATCGGGGTCGGTGCCCTGATGGTGGTCTACGTCGCCTTCGGCGGGATGCGAGCCACGACCTGGATCCAGATCGTCAAGGCCGTACTCCTCATGGGAGGCGCCATCGCCCTGACTGTCCTGGTATTGGTCCGTTTTCACGGCGACTTCAACGCATTGCTGAACACCGCCGCCGAACGCAGCGGCCACGGCCATGACTTCCTCGCGCCCGGCCTCAAATACGGCGACGACTGGACTTCACGGCTCGACTTCATCAGCCTCGGCATCGCGCTCGTCCTGGGGACGGCCGGGCTGCCGCACATCCTCTCCCGCTTCTACACCGTCCCCACGGCGCGGTCCGCCCGTCGCTCCGTAGTCTGGTCCATCGGTCTGATCGGTGGCTTCTACCTGATGACCATCGTGCTCGGCTTCGGCGCCGCGGCAGTGCTCGGCAGCGACGCCGTACGCAAGTCCAATACGGCCGGCAACACCGCCGTCCCGCTGCTGGCCCTCGACCTGGGAGGCGGCGCCGGTTCGACCGGCGGCACGGTTCTCTTCGCCGTGGTGGCCGCTGTCGCGTTCGCCACCATCCTGGCGGTGGTCGCCGGCATCACGCTCGCCTCGTCGGCCTCCGTCGCCCACGATCTGTATGCCTCGCTGCGGCACCCGCGCGGTACGCCGCAGCACGCCCAGCGTGCCGAGGTGGCCGTGGCGCGCGGCGCGGCGGTGGCTGTTGGCGCGGTGGCTATCGGCCTCGCCCTGCTCGCCCAGGACTTGAACGTCGCCTTCCTGGTGGGCCTGGCCTTCGCCGTTGCCGCATCGGCCAACCTTCCGGTCCTGCTGTACACACTCTTCTGGCGCCGCTTCACGACCCGGGGCGCGGTCTGGTCCGTATACGGCGGTCTGATTCCGGCGATCACCTTGGTGGTTCTCTCGCCGGTGGTCTCCGGCAGCCCGGAGTCGCTCTTCCCCGGAATGGACTTCGTCCTCTTCCCGCTCGACAACCCCGGTGTGGTGTCGATCCCGCTGGGATTCCTGATGGGCTGGCTGGGAACGGTGCTCTCCCCGGAGGCCGCCGACGAGGCACGGCATGCGGAGACGGAGGTACGGGCGCTCACGGGGGCGGGGGCGGCTTAGAGCGCCTGTCCGACGGGGTCAGGGGCGGGCAGGCCCTGACCCTGGAGCGGGGACGGGCGTGTGCGGGGCGCGGCAGCCGTGCGGTGTGTGGCTGCCGCGCCCTGCCCCGTGTGCGCGCGTTTCCCGCGTCCCTCGCCGTCCGCGCGCACATGGTTCGGTCTCCTGCTAGACCCACTCGTAGCGGTGCTCTGGGCGGCCGGTCTCGCCGTATTTGAGCGTGAGGCGCACCCGCCCGGCGCGTTCCAAGAGTTTCAGGTAGCGCTGGGCGGTCTGCCGGCTCAGGCCTGCCTGGACGGCCACGTCCTGCGCCGACAACGGGGCGTCCGCGGAGCGCAGTACCGAGCGCACACGGTCGGCGGTGGCGGTGGAGTGCCCCTTCGGCAGCTCGGCGGGACCCGCATTGGCGGCCCCCAACGCACCGAAGATCCGGTCCACTTCTGACTGCTCCGCCTGCCCGCCGCCCGCAAACGTACGGTGCAGCGCCGCGTAACCCACCAACTTGGAGCGCAGGCCCGCGAAGGTGAACGGCTTGACCAGGTACTGCAGCGCGCCGTGTCGCATCGCGGCCTGCACGGTGGCGATGTCGCGGGCCGCCGTCACCATGATCACGTCGGTGAGCAGACCGCGCCGCCGCAGGTCGCCGACCAGTTGGAGTCCCGTTTTGTCGGGGAGGTAATGGTCCAGAAGGATCAGATCGACGGGATGGGTCTCTAGAGCAGCAAGGGCCTCCGTGGCGGAGTGCGCGAGGCAGCTGACACGGAAGCCCTCGACCTTGGCGACATACGCCGCGTTGATCTTCGCGACGTGTACATCGTCGTCCACCACCAGTACGTCGATCATCGGTCGGCCTCCGTGGCGCTTTCGGGGCGGCAAGCGCCTCCCTCGGTCCGTCTCGTGGGATGGCTGCCCGTGACTGCTTCCCGGTGGGGTGTTTCCTGCGCCTCGGAAAGCTCGTCGGACAGTGCGTCGGGGACCGTCACGGTGAACACTGCACCGCCACCGGGGCGCTCGCCGACCGCGACGCTGCCTCCGTAGCGCTCAGCGAGGCGCCTTACGAGTGCGAGGCCGATGCCGCGCTGCCCATGGGCCGGCGGTTCCTTGGTCGTCCAGCCCTCGGTGAAGATCTCCGCACGACGGTCCTCGGGCACGCCCGGTCCGTTGTCGCTGACGCGGACGACAGCGGTCCGGCCTTCGGCGCGGACCTCCGCCTCGAGTTGCGCGTCGCGCTCGCCCGATGTGGCGTCGAGTGCATTGTCGACGAGATTGCCGAGGATGGTGACCAGGCTGTGCGGGTCGACCAGGCGGTCAGGCAGGTGGGTAGCAGGCGAGATGCTCAGGGAGACGCCACGCTCGGTGGCGACGGTGGCCTTGCCCACCAGGAGGGCGGCCAGCAGCGGATCGTGGATGTGCTCGGTGACCTGTTCGGCGGTTGCGTGATGTACGCCCACGGCCTGTGTCACGAATTCCACGGCCTCCTCGTGCAGACCGAGTTCGAGCAGGCCGAGGAGGGTGTGCAGCCGGTTGGCGTGCTCGTGATCCTGGGCGCGGAGTGCGTCGATGAGGCCGCGGGTGCCGTCCAGTTCGCGCCCCAGCCGCTCCAGCTCGGTGCGGTCGCGCAAGGTGATCACGGCTCCGCCGTCGTCGGTCGGCATGCGGTTCGCCACCAGGACCCGGTGCCCGCTGACGGCCAGTAGGTCCGCCCCCGAAACGCGGCCGGCCAGAACGTCTGTCGTGCGGCCGGGCGGCAGGGCCGCTTCCAGAGGGCGGCCGGTGTCCTGGGCGCGGAGGTCCAGGAGACGCTGTGCCTCGTCGTTCAGCAGGCGGATGCGGCCGTTCCTGTCGAGGGCCACGAATCCCTCGCGGATGCCGTGCAACATTGCCTCCCGCTCGACGAGCAGCGCGGAGATGTCGGAGAACGCCAGGTCGTGGGTGCGGCGCTGAAGCCGGCGGGCGACGAGGTAGGCGGCGAGAGCACCCACGGCGAGCGTCCCGCCTGCGTAGGCGAGCAGCTGGGGGACGGTGGAGAGCAGCCGGTCCCGCACGCTTTCGTACGCGATGCCGACGGAGACGGCGCCTACGACCTTGCCGTCCTCATCCCGGAGCGGGACCTTGCCGCGTGCGGACCGACCGAGGGTGCCGTCATCGATCTGCATCACCTCTTGGCCGGAGAGCGCCACGCTCGGGTCCGTCGAGACGTGGCGTCCGATCTCGTCCGGGTCGGTGTGGGACCAGCGCACACCCCGCTTGTCCATGATCACCACGTACTCGGCGCCCGTGGCGGCGCGAATCCGCTCCGCCTCGGTCTGTACGGGGCCGTGGCGCGTCGGACGGGAGGACTCCAGGGCGTTGTCGAGCCGGGACTCGGACGCGGTGGTCTGCGCGATGGCGAGAGCGCGGCGCATTGCCTGATCGTCGAGCTGCGCGCTCAGAGGCGCGAGGAACAGGCCGGTCGCCAGGGCCGTGACTCCGGCGGCGATGGCCAGCTGCACCATGAGCACCTGGGAGAACACCCGCCGCGGCCAGCCCAGCCGCGGCCTCGTGCGACGCAGTGTGCGGGCGGCCGACGTGCGGTCGGCCGGAGCCGGGTCTTCGGGCGCCGCTTGACAGCCGGCCGTGTGCGCACTGCTGCCCGGCTTGCCGGTCGTGGTGCCAGAAGCCGCCGCAGCGGCGGGAAACGGCGCGGAACCCGAGGGCTCTGCGGCGCTCGGGCGGGGAATCGACGCTTCCTTCTCGCCCATACGAACGAACAGTAAGCGTGGGGATGGGCAGGCCGGTAATCCCTGACGGGGCGAATTCGGAGGGTGTCCGGGCGGCGACTCGAAGGTGACTCCGACCGATCGCGAGCCGTGGCCGCCCCCTCCGCTGTTGCCCAGCCGGAGGCAAGCACGTAGAACGCTCACACGCTCACGACCAGCCATGACGCGGCACGGCAACTATCAGCGGCCGATGCCGCGGCTCGCGGCCCATGCCCCCGCGGGAGGTTGTCGATGCGGCCAGGCTTCGGCGGCGAAGGCGCAGGTCAGGCGCGTGTCATGGGGTCAGGGGAGGGGCGAGAGGAGTTATCCACAGGCCTTTCGGTTGCGGAGGGTGTGTGCCTAGCCTCGTCCGGTGAAGTCGTGGGTCGGTCTCGCGCCGGCGGTGAGGGGCCGGCGCGGCCGGGTGAGGCGCACAGCGGTGCGCGGGAGGGAGCGGTCATGCGGTCGACGGGGGAGGGCCACGGGGCGTGGCGCAAGTCGTGGAGGAAGGCGGGTGGTGTGCTGCTCGGCCTACGGGCCGCGGGTGTACGGACTCGACGCAGCTGGTCGGTGCGTTTCGCCTGTCGCTTCACGTGGTCTTGGCGCAGCCGCCCGCTGCCGGGCGACGTTCGGGCGAGCGGCGAGGCGTCATGCGGCCGGCGCGGCCGTCGGCTTCCGGACGGGTATCGACTCGGCACGGACGAGGTCCCGGACCTGCCTCTTGAGGTGAAAACGGGGGGCGACGAAGTGTCCGGGGAGCGCCCGGAGGAGCCGACTGAGTCAACTGCCGGTGGCTTGGGCCGTCCTTTGCGGCATGCCGATCGCCGCAGTGATGGACGCAACCGCCATGCGGGCCGGTGGACCGAGCGGCGCACCACAGCTGGCGGGCGCCGCAGCACCGTCGGCCCGCTGTTCGACAACGACCCGCCAGATGCGACCGTCGGAGTGCGCGACGGTGACCGCCCAGGCGGGGGAGGCCCCGGTCGAGGGCGCGCTACCGAGCGCCATCCTGTCGGCCGCCTTCGGTTCGGGCCACATCGTGTCGGTCCGTACGACGTCGAGTGCGTCCGCCAGGTCCTCCCCGATGAGCTCACGGACCGCGAGGTCGGCGGCCTGGCCCGGCCGTTCCCAGGCCGAGCGGCCACGGGTGTGGTCGAGCGTGATCCGTCCGTCGCGCGCCGCCTCCACGGCCTCCTTGACCAGAGGGGCCGAGGCTCGTCCGTAGGCGTAGCCGTAGGGGAGGACGAAAAGGGTGGGGGAGAAGCGGTGGCCCCCGATGTGGGTGACCTCCCAGGCCTCGATTCCGCCGGCGGCGAGCTCGGCGGCGAGCGGGCGGCCGAGCAGGGCGCAGCAACGGTCCCGCTTGCCGTTGGTGCACACGAGGACCAGCGGCTCACCGATGTACGGCTCCCAGAGGCCGTGATGCTCTCCGGCTCCGAGGGCCGTGAAATTCAGCCCGACGGCCGCCCGCGGGTCGGTGACGGTGGTCGTACGGATCCAGGAGCGCCCCGGCGCGGTGTGCGCAAGGAACATCCTGCGCCGGGAGGCGCCGTGGCGGTCGGCATGGCGTCCCGGCCGGCGGATCAGAGCGACGCGTACGCCCGTCCCCTCTGCCGCGGCCTCCAAGGCCCGGCCGACGTCAGGGTCGAGGTGACTGTCCGTCAGTGCATGGGTGCCCCACGGTCCCGTCTGCTCAATGAGCAGCCAGGTCCGGGCAGGGGCCGCAGTCCCGGCGAGAGATTCGGCCGATTCACGGGAAGCGGTGGCGCAGGTACTCACATAGGTGAGCCTAACCTCATTTGGCCCGCGTCGGCTTCCGGGTGGGTGTCCAGAGGGGCGAGGGCGAACGAAATGCTCCGCGGCGACGGCGAGTGCCCCTTCGTGTGAGTTCGACGACGTCCTCTGGACAGGCCTCATGGGTGTGGGTGCCACCGGAGTGCCGGCTCCTCCCGAGCGGTACCAACCCGCCGCCCCCTCCGGTCACGGCAGCGGCTGTGGTGGGCGGGGGCCGTGGTACTGGCCGCTGGGGCGCATGCGGAGGGGGTGTTCGGCGTATTCCTCCAAGGCATGGGCGATCCAGCCGGCCGTGCGGGCGATGGCGAAGATTGTTTCGCCTGCCTCGGCCGGCATGCCCGTGGAAACGGTCAGTACGGCCAGCGCCAGGTCGACGTTGGCGTGCAGCTCCGCGTGCCGCGCCGTGGTGCTGATCACTTGGCGGGCGGCCTTCAGGGCGGGGCGCGCCCGCGGTACGTCTTCCAGAAGTCGGAACAGGGCGCGGGCCCGCGGGTCCTCGCCCGGGTAGAGGCGGTGGCCGAGGCCCGGTACCCGGCGGCCGGCCCGCAGGTGGTCGGCGACAACGGCAGCTGCGCTGCCTCGGTCGAGTACCTCCAGGAGCATTCGGTGGGCGAGTCCGCTCGCCGCGCCGTGCAGCACACCGTCCAGCGCTCCGAAGCCGGCCGAGACGATCGCGTACGGATGGGCGCGGGCGGAGGCGGCGACCCGTACCGCGAACGTCGAAGCGGCGAGGTCGTGGTCGATGAGCAGGACCAGTGCGGCGTCCAGCACGCGCAGTGCCGCGGCGTCGGCCGGTTCCGAGGTGAGCCGCGACCAGAGACGTGTGGCGAGGGCGTCAGCAGCGGGCTGGTCCGGGGCGCGTGACGGCAAGGCGTCGACAAGGGTCGGGATGAGGCTGCGGGCGGTGCCGATGACGGTGTCCTCGGACAGGTCGAAGCGGAGCGGGTCGGCGGCCGCCGCGGCGATCACGGCTACCCGTAGCTGGTCCATCGGCCCGCTGTCGGTCGGCAGCGCCGCTACGGCGCGGTGGGCAGCCGTCAGCGCGTCCTGTGGTGCCGTGAAGCGGATGCCGGGCTGCATCTCACCGGTCCACAGCCATTCGACGACTTCCTCGTAGCTGTAGCGGGTGGCGAGTTCCGAAGCGTCGACGCCGCGGAAGTAACAGTGGTCTCGGTCGATCAATGTGATGCTCGTGCGGACCGCCAACTCGCCGCCGGAGGCGGATGGTTCGCGGCGGCCGGCGCGGCGGGCGAGCGCCTCGATCTCCTTCGCGTCGAAGGTGCTGCCGCGGGCGCCCGGCTCGCGGCGGCTGGTCAACTGGCCGCGGCTGACATAGGCGTACACCGTCTCCGGTTTCACGCCCAGCCGGTCGGCTGCCTCCCGGGTGCTCAGTCGCTGCCCGCCCGTGTCCTGCGCCATGTCTCGATCCGCCATGGGGTCACCGTATCCAGACTCATCCACATTGATTCAATCAATATTGACAATGCTTGAGTCAAGCATAGACAGTCGGATCAATATTTGGGTGAGGAAGAGCAAGGAGAACAGCCATGCCGAGCGCCGAGGTGAACACCCCGTTCGACGCGCCCCGCGGGCTTGCGGGCGTCATCGTCACCGAGACCGAGCTGGGTGACGTCCGGGGTACCGAGGGCTTCTATCACTACCGCCAGTACTCCGCCGTCGAGCTGGCAACGGCTCGTACCTTCGAGGACGTCTGGTACCTGATGTTCCACGGGGCGCTGCTCGACGCGACGCAGCTTGCGGCCTTCCGGGCAGAGACCGCCGCTCTGCGTACGCTGCCCGCGGCCGTACGTGACGCGCTGCCCGCACTCGCCCGTGCCGGTGCGCTCTCCGGCCCGCTCGCCGGGCTGCGCACCGCGCTCTCGCTGCTCGGCGCGACGGTCGGCTTCCGGCCGCTCTACGACCTCGACGCCGACCGCCGTCGTGCCGATGCACTTGCCGCCTGCGCCGCCGTACCGACCCTGATCACCGCGCTCCACCGGCTCGGCCAGGGACAGCAGCCCATCGAGCCTCGCGCGGATCTCGGCCACGCCGCCAACTACCTCTACATGCTCACCGGCGACGTGCCGGAGCCGGAACGGGTACGGGCGATCGAGGCATATCTGATCTCCACCATCGACCATGGCTTCAATGCCTCGACCTTCACCGCACGGGTCATCGCGTCCACCGGCGCCGACCTCGCGGCCTGCCTCGTCGGCGCCGTCGGCGCGCTCTCCGGGCCGCTGCACGGCGGTGCGCCCAGCCGGGCCCTGGACATGCTCGACGCCATCGGCACACCCGACCGAATCGACCCCTGGATTCGTGACCGCATCCTGAGCGGCGACCGGATCATGGGGTTCGGTCACTCCGTCTACCGCACCGAGGACCCGCGCTCCCGGATGCTGCGCGGTATCGCCGAGCAGTTCGGTGGGCCGCTGGTGGAATTCGCAGTACAGGTGGAGGCGAGGGTCGAAGAGCTGCTGGCCGAGCTCAAGCCCGGCCGTGAGCTGCACATCAACGTGGAGCTCTACGCGGGCGTCGTCATGGAGCTGTGCGGGCTGCCGCGCGAGATGTTCACGCCCACGTTCTGCGCGGCCCGTGTGGTCGGCTGGAGCGCCAACATTCTGGAGCAGGCCGAGGACTCGAAGATCATTCGCCCCGCGGCCCGGTACGTCGGCCCGCCCCCGCCCCAGCCGCTGCCCCTCGTCGCGTCCCGCTAGCGCGGCAGGCCGTAGGCGGCGCGGGGCCGAGCCGAGCCCGCGCCGCCGGCGGTCCGTTACGATCGACAGCTCGTCCGCCGCCGGTCCGCGCGGCCCGCCACCCGCACCATGGAGGCGCTCCCTTGGCCACGCAACAGATCCCGGTCGTCGTGCTCGCGGGCTTCCTCGGATCGGGCAAGACCACGCTCCTCAACCATCTGCTCGGCACCGGCGACGGCACCCGTATCGGTGCGATCGTCAATGACTTCGGCAGCATCGAGATCGACGCCATGACCGTCGCCGGCCAGGTGGACTCGATGGTCTCGCTCGGCAACGGCTGTCTGTGCTGCGCGGTCGACACCAGCGAACTGGACACCTACCTGGAGCGGCTCGCTCGCCCCGCCGCCCGTATCGATGTGATCGTCATCGAGGCCAGTGGGCTGGCCGAGCCGCAGGAACTCATCCGCATGATCCTCGCCAGCGACAACGACCGGATCGTCTACGGCGGGCTGATCGAGGTCGTCGACGCCGCGGAGTTCGACGACACCAGGAACCGGCACCCCGAACTGGACCGGCATGTGGGCATCGCCGACATCGTGGTGCTCAACAAGGCCGATCGCATCGGCGACGCGGCGCGCCAGCACCTCATGGACACACTCGCGGACCTCGCCCCCGGCCGGCCCGTGATCAGCACCGCATACGGGCGGGTCGATCCCGAGCTGTTCTTCGACCGTGGACCGGGGGAGGACCACGACGCGGCCGTGCGCCAGCTGTCCTTCGAGGACCTGCTGCGCGATACCGCAGCGGACATGGACCCCGCCCACGGCTCGGACGACCATTGCGACCATCCGGACCCTTGCGGTCTCCCCGACCACGCCCACCATGCGGGCCACCTCCACGCCGCCTACCAGAGCGTGGAGTTCACCTCCGCCGAGCCGCTGCACCCGCGTCGCCTGATGGACTTCCTCGACAGCCGCCCGGCCGGTCTCTACCGCATCAAGGGCTTCGTCCACTTCGACGTACCGGAGAACCGCCAGAAGTTCACGGTGCATGCCGTCGGTGACTTCCTGCGCTTCTACCCCGCGCCGTGGCCGAAGGGCGAGGAGCGGTGCACCCAGCTCGTCATGATCGGCAGCGGTATCGACGCACCGGCCCTGCGCAAGGAGCTGGACAACTGCCGTGAGAGCGCACCGTCGGATGCCGATCAGAACAGCATGTGGGGCGTGCTGCGGTACGTGGCCGCACGCGAGGAATCCGACAACGAGTGACGCCGCCGGGCCGGCTCTTCACCGGCCCGACGGCGTCACCCCACCTCTGTCACCGCGCCTGATTACACCGGCCCGGCCAGCGCCGCCACCGACTTCGTCAGCGGCACTCCCGAGCCGTCCCGCCGCGGATCCACCTCCGGCAGCTCGACCGGCGAGCCCTTGGCGTCCGCGGCCCGTACCGGAGCCGGCACCACCCAGGCCTGGGTCAGAAGATCCTCGCCCTTCAGGAACCGCTGGCACCGCACACCACCGGTCGCCCGGCCCTTGCGCGGATACTGGTCGAACGGGGTGAGCTTGGCCGTCGCCACGGAGTCGTCCAGCGTGCCGTGCGAGCCGGCGACCGTGAACACCATGGCCTCGGAGGCCGGATCGACCGCGGCGAACGCAATCACCTTCACGCCCTCGCCCAGCTTGACGCCCGCCATACCGCCCGCGGGCCGGCCCTGCGGCCGCACCTGCGACGCTGGATAGCGCAGCAACTGCGCCTCGTTGGTGACGAAGACCAGGTCCTCCTCACCGGTGCGCAGCTCGGCCGCGCCCACGATGCGGTCACCGTCCTTGAGGGTGATGACCTCCAACTCCTCCTTGTGGGCGGGGTAGTCGGGCACCACCCGCTTGACGACACCTTGCTCCGTGCCGAGCGCCAGACCCGGCGAGGACTCGTCCAGCGTCATCAGACAGATCAGCTCCTCGCCGTCCTCCAGCGACAGGAACTCCGAGACCTGCGCACCACCGGAGAGGCTGGGCGCCGCAGCGGTCTCCGGGAGCTGCGGCAGATCGATCACCGAGATCCGCAGCAGCCGGCCCAGGGACGTCACCGCCCCGACCTCGCCACGGGTCGTCGCCGGCACCGCCGAGACGATCACATCGTGCTTGACGCGCTTGGCGTCGACGTCGAAGGCCACGTCCCCCGTGACCGTACGCGCCAGCAGGCCCGTCGAGGACAGCAGCACCCGGCACGGGTCGTCGGAGACCTCCAGTGGCACCGCGCCGACCGAGGTGCCCGCCGACTCCAGCAGGACCGTCCGCCGGTCCGTGCCGTACTTCTTCGCGACCGTGGCCAGCTCGCCGGACACCAGCTTGCGCAGCTCGGCGTCCGAGTCCAGGATCCGCGTCAGCTTCTCGATCTCGTCCTGAAGCCGGTCACGCTCCGACTCCAGCTCGATACGGTCGAACTTGGTCAGCCGGCGCAGCGGGGTGTCGAGGATGTACTGCGTCTGGATGTCGCTCAGGGAGAACCGCTCGATCAGCCGCTCCTTGGCCTGCGCACTGTTGTCGCTGGAGCGGATGAGCCGGATCACCTCGTCGATGTCCACCAGGGCCGTCAGCAGGCCCTCGACCAGGTGGAGACGGTCGCGGGCCTTGCCGCGCCGGAACTCGCTGCGCCGGCGCACCACGTTGAAGCGGTGGTCGACGTAGACCTCCAGCAGCTCCTTGAGGCCCAGCGTCAGCGGCTGGCCGTCCACCAGCGCGACGTTGTTGATGCCGAAGGACTCCTCCATCGGCGTGAGCTTGTACAGCTGCTCCAATACGGCCTCGGGGTTGAAGCCGTTCTTCACCTCGATCACCAGCCGCAGGCCGTGCTCACGGTCGGTGAGGTCCTTGACGTCCGCGATGCCCTGGAGTCTCTTCGAGCCGACCAGGTCCTTGATCTTCGAGATGACCTTCTCGGGGCCGACCGTGAACGGGAGTTCGGTGACGACCAGGCCCTTGCGGCGGGCGGTGACGTTCTCCACCGCGACCGTCGCACGGATCTTGAACGTGCCGCGGCCCTTCTCGTACGCGTCCCGTACGCCGCCGAGGCCCACGATCCGGCCGCCCGTGGGCAGATCGGGACCCGGCACGAAGCGCATCAGGGTGTCGAGATCGGCGTTCGGATGCTTGATCAGATGGCGGGCGGCGGCGATGACCTCGCCCAGGTTGTGCGGCGGCATGTTCGTCGCCATACCGACTGCGATGCCGGACGCGCCGTTGACCAGGAGGTTCGGATACGCGGCGGGGAGGGCGGCCGGTTCCTGCTCCTGGCCGTCGTAGTTCGGCGCGAAGTCGACGGTGTCCTCGTCGATGGACTCCGTCATCAGGGACGTCGCGGACGCCATCCGGCACTCGGTGTACCGCATCGCGGCCGGCGGGTCGTCATTGCCCAGCGAACCGAAGTTCCCATGGCCGTCGACCAGCGGCAGCCGCATCGAGAACGGCTGCGCCATGCGCACCAGTGCGTCGTAGATGGACGCGTCGCCGTGGGGATGGAGCTTACCCATCACCTCACCGACGACGCGGGCGCACTTGACGTAGCCGCGGTCGGGCCGCAGCCCCATCTCGTTCATCTGGTACAGGATGCGGCGGTGCACGGGCTTGAGACCGTCGCGGGCGTCCGGCAGGGCGCGCGAGTAGATGACCGAATACGCGTACTCGAGGAAGGAACCCTGCATCTCGTCGACGACGTCGATGTCGAGGATCCTCTCCTCGAAGTCGTCCGGCGGCGGGGTCTTCGTGCTGCGGCGGGCCATCGCGGCTGCGGCTCCTTCTGCTGCGTCTACTGCCGAGGTCGGGGGGCGACATCGGACCAACGGTCAACTGGCCGGGTCAACCAGCTGGCGATCGACCCGCGAGTATGTGTGAGTCTGACGCGGACCATTGTGGACCGCCCCACTGACAACGCCGACCGCGACTCCCCCCTTCGCCTCCTGCGGGGCCGAGGGCGACGCACGTTCGGGGCCGGTCGCACGGGAACTTCGCCAGATGCCGATCCGCTTGCATACAGTGACAGAACTTCCTCGCAAGCGGATCGAAGGGACGTACATGCCCATGGGTCACACGGCCACAGAACAAGCCGGCTCCGGCGGCCTGACAGCGACCGAGCACCGGCTGGCAAATGGCCTGCGCGTGGTGCTCTCCGAAGACCACCTGACCCCGGTCGCAGCGGTCTGCCTGTGGTACGACGTCGGCTCCCGCCACGAGGTCAAGGGCCGTACGGGCCTGGCTCACCTCTTCGAGCACCTGATGTTCCAGGGCTCCGCGCAGGTGAAGGGCAACGGCCACTTCGAGCTGGTGCAGGGTGCCGGCGGTTCGCTCAACGGCACCACGAGCTTCGAGCGCACCAACTACTTCGAGACCATGCCCGCCCATGAGCTGGAGCTCGCGCTCTGGCTGGAGGCGGACCGGATGGGCTCGCTGCTGACCGCGCTCGACGACGACTCCATGGAGAACCAGCGCGACGTCGTCAAGAACGAGCGCCGCCAGCGCTACGACAACGTCCCGTACGGCACGGCCTTCGAGAAGCTGACGGCCATGGCGTACCCGGAGGGCCACCCGTACCACCACACGCCCATCGGGTCGATGGCCGACCTGGACGCGGCCTCCCTGGAGGACGCGCGGGCGTTCTTCCGCACGTACTACGCGCCCAACAACGCCGTCCTGTCGATCGTCGGCGACATCGACCCCGAGCAGACGCTGGCCTGGGTGGAGAAGTACTTCGGCTCGATCCCCGGACACGACGGCAAGCAGCCGCCGCGCGACGGCACGCTGCCCGACGTCATCGGCGGCGAGCTGCGCGAGGTCATCGAGGAGGACGTGCCCGCCCGGGCCCTGATGGCGGCCTACCGGCTGCCGCACGACGGCACCCGTGAGGCGGACGCCGCGGACCTCGCGCTGACCGTCCTGGGCGGCGGCGAGTCCTCCCGCCTGTACAACCGGCTGGTGCGGCGCGACCGCAGCGCCGTGGCGGCCGGCTTCGGCCTGCTGCGGCTGGCCGGCGCACCCTCGCTGGGCTGGCTGGACGTGAAGACGTCCGGTGGCGTGGAGGTCCCCGGCATCGAGCGCGCCGTCGACGAGGAGCTGGCCCGCTTCGCCGCCGAGGGCCCGACCCCGGAGGAGATGGAGCGGGCACAGGCCCAGCTGGAGCGCGAATGGCTGGACCGGCTGGCCACGGTCAGCGGCCGCGCCGACGAACTGTGCCGCTTCGCCGTCCTGTTCGGCGACCCGCAGCTCGCGCTGACCGCCGTGCAGCGCGTCCTGGACATCACCCCCGAGGAGGTGCAGGCGGTCGCCAAGGCCCGGCTGCGCCCCGACAACCGCGCCGTGCTCGTCTACGAGCCGACCGACGCCGCCGACACCGAGGAAGGGGAGGCGGACCAGTGAGCGACGCCACCACCCACGCCGATTCCCCCGTGAGCAGCATGGACTTTCACCCCCAGCCCCAGGGCGGCGCGCCCAGGCCGTGGGCCTTCCCGGCCCCCGGCCGCAGCCAACTGCCCAACGGGCTCACGCTCCTGACCAGCAACCGCCCCGGCCAGCAGGTCGTCGCCGTCGAGATCAACCTCGTCGCTCCGCTGGACGCCGAGCCCGAGGGCCTGGACGGCGTCGCCACGATCATGGCGCGTGCCCTGTCCGAGGGCACCGACAAGCACGACGCCGAGGAGTTCGCCGCCGAGCTGGAGCGCTGTGGCGCCACACTGGACGCGCACGCCGACCACCCGGGTGTACGGGTGTCCCTCGAAGTGCCGGCGTCCCGGCTGCACCGCGCGCTCGGGCTGCTCGCCGACGCGCTGCGCGCGCCCGCCTTCCCGGAGAGCGAGATCGAGCGGCTGGTGCGCAACCGTCTCGACGAGATCCCGCACGAGCTCGCCAACCCGGCCCGGCGCGCCGCGATGGCGCTGTCCAAGGAGCTGTTCCCGGCCACATCCCGGATGTCGCGGCCGCGCCAGGGCACCGAGGAGACCGTCGGACGCGTCGATGCCGGGGCCGTCCGCGCCTTCTACGACGCCCATGTACGGCCCGCCACGGCCACTGCCGTCATCGTCGGTGACTTCACCGGCGTCGACCTGGACGCCGCGCTCGCCGACACCCTCGGCGCCTGGAGCGGCTCGACGGGCGAGCCGCTGAAGGCCTCGCCGATCGTCGCCGACGACACCGGCCGCGTGGTGATCGTGGACCGCCCCGGAGCCGTCCAGACGCAGCTGCTCCTCGGCCGTATCGGTGCCGACCGGCACGACCGGGTGTGGCCCGCGCAGGTCCTCGGCACGTACTGCCTGGGCGGCACCCTCACCTCCCGTCTGGACCGTGTCCTGAGGGAGGAGAAGGGCTACACCTACGGGGTGCGCGCCTTCGGCCAGGTGCTCCGCTCCACCGCCCCCACCTCTCCTGAGGGGGCCACGGGAGCCTCGCTGCTCGGCATCAGCGGCTCGGTGGACACCGCCTCCACCGTCCCGGCGCTGGAGGACCTGTGGAAGGTGCTGCGCACCCTCGCGGCAGAGGGGCTGACGGACGACGAGAGGGACGTCGCCGTACAGAACCTCGTCGGGGTGGCGCCGCTGAAGTACGAGACCGCGGCAGCCGTCGCGGGCACCCTCGCCGACCAGGTGGAACAGCACCTGCCGGACGACTTCCAGGCGCAGTTGTACGTCCGCCTCGCGGAGACCGGCACGGTCGAGGCGACGGCGGCGGCGGTCAACGCTTTCCCCATGGACCGGCTGGTGACGGTGCTGGTGGGCGATGCGGCGCAGATCGCCGAGCCCATCAAGGCGCTGGGCATCGGTGAGGTGACGGTCGTCGGCGGTTAGTCCCGCCATGTGACGGAAGGTCATATATCGACAAAGCGGCTCCCGTGGCGTTCGCGCCACGGGAGCCGCTGTATGTCCGGTTTATTGCGGCTGGTGCCACGGTTCTTGTGGCATCCCGCACAAAAAAGCGGATCTGTTTGCCGATTGAAAGTTGCCCCGTTTAGCGTCGGTCCGGCTGTTCGTCACAAGTCCGCCACAACAGTGGCACCGGGCAGTCATCGCCGAGTCCCCGTACGGCGCGAGCCAGGGGAGCCGGGGACCCAGTGTCCCTTGGGGTGAATCGGACTCCTCTCCGGAGGAGCCCGTAGGAGACCTTCCTGCTCCGAACCCGTCAGCTAACCCGGTAGGCGAGAAGGAAGGAAAGGACAAGCCAGCCACATGGCGTTCATCCGTGCCACCGGGAAGCACCGTCGTGCGAACCGCCCCGCTCGAACGACCCGCAGCATCGCCGGCATAGCCACCCTCGCGGCCGGCGGCGTTGTCGCCTCCGTGGCCTCGCCGGCGCTGGCGGCCACGGACGAGGCGCGCACCCACGACACCGGTCTCCAGCGGGCCGTCGTGCTGGGCGACGAGCTCGCCAACCATGTCGAGGCCCAGGCCGACGCGCAGCAGGCAGAGGCCGAGGCCGCCGCCGCGAAGGCCAAGGCGGAGGCCGTGGCCAAGAGGCAGGCCGAAGAGGCCAAGCAGCGTGTCGAAGCCGCCCGCAAGGCCAAGGAGCGCGCCGCCCGTGAGGCGGAGCGCAAGCGCCTCAACACCTTCGTCGCCCCCGTCGCGGACTCCTACGTCTCCACCTCGTACAAGGCCTCCAGCGGCCTGTGGTCCTCGGGCAGTCACACCGGTATCGACTTCCACGCCGCCTCCGGCACCAGCGTCCACGCGGTCAGCTCGGGCACCGTCGTCGAGGCCGGCTGGGGCGGTGCGTACGGCAACAACATCGTGATCAAGATGAACGACGGCACCTACACCCAGTACGGTCACCTGTCGTCGCTCGGCGTCTCGGTCGGCCAGCACGTCACCCCGGGCCAGCAGATCGGCCTCTCCGGCTCCACCGGCAACACCACCGGCCCGCACCTGCACTTCGAAGCCCGTACCGGCGCCGACTACGGTTCGGACATCGATCCGGTCGCCTACCTGCGCTCGCACGGCGTCAACGCCTGACCTCCGGCCTCGCCCGGCCGCGCGCCCCGCAGGCCCGCGTCGCACCGCGCATCCGACGGAAGCCCCGGCCACACGGCCGGGGCTTCGGCGTTATCCGGTGTGCGGCTGCGGTGTGCGTGCACCGGATACGCCGGCGACCCGCGATACGTCGGCAACCCGTGGCTGCTGGCCAAAAAATATCCATGAATAACCGGAGTCCTTCGGAAAAGCCGTTCCCGTCGAATAGAGTCACGGAAAAGTCGCCGACCGGCGGCGTTTCCAGGGGATTACGGCGGAGGCACGGAAGATGCGAGGCCATATTTCCGCGCATGCGGTGTGCACGGCGATTCGCGACGACATTGTCTCCGGCGCGCTGGTGCCGGGGAGCCGGCTGATCGAGGAGATCCTGGCGGCCCGGTACGGCGTCTCCAGAGTGCCGGTCCGTGAAGCGCTGCGTACGTTGCAGTCCGAAGGGTTCGTCACCACCCGCCACCACGCAGGTGCCTGTGTCGCCGAGCCCACCGAGCAGGAGGCCGCCGATCTCCTCGCCGTCCGCGCCCTGTTGGAGCCGCTGGGAGCCGCCCGTGCGGCCGCCCGCCGTAGCCCGGCTCACCTCAAGGTGCTCCGTGGTCTGGTACGGCTCGGCCGCGAGCGGGCCCGTCATGGCAACCCCGCCGATCTGCGCCAACTGGACGGCTGGTTCCACGAGACGCTGGCCCAGGCGGCCGGCAGCCCCAGTCTGACGGCCTTGCTCACTCAGCTGCGGCGCAAGATCGAGTGGATGTATGTGGTGGAACTGCCGGCCCGGGCCGGGGAGTCGTGGGACGAACACGGTGCGGTGCTGGACGCGGTGGCCCGGGGGGACGCGGAGCGGGCCCGCGCCCTGATGGCGGCTCATGTCGAGCGCTCACTCCCGGTGTACCGGCTGCGGCGCCCCGCCAAGACGGAGGTGAGGGATCCGAAACCACACGTCAACACGGCGCGTGCCCGCCCTTAACAAGGGCCCCGTATACAAAGAAGTGCGAATATTTCTCCGGCAGCCGGGGCGGCTTTCTCTATTCGGTCCGCCTTCAGCCCGAATTCCGCTGCCTGTTTTGCGGCAAGCGGGAGAGGGAGGGAGAAGGGTGCGCGCCAAATACTTTGCGTATTGCGGCGCATGTCGGGTCCCCCGGAATTTAGCTCCCCCGTGCCGTAATGCGTACGGCGCATGCGGTGAGCGCATATATCGATATCCCGGCCACAGGCGCAGCGACCGGATTCCGGCACACGGAAACGGCCCCGCCGCATGCAGAGGTCCTGGCGGACTCAGACGGTCTCGGGGAGCTCCTCGAGACCCTCGGCGACGAGCTTGGCCAGGCGGTCGAGTGCCTCCTCGGCGCCCTCGGCGTCGGAGGCCAGCACGATCTCCTCGCCGCCCTGGGCGCCCAGGCCCAGGACCGCGAGCATGGAGGCCGCGTTGACGGGGTTGCCATCAGCCTTGGCGATCGTCATCGGGACGCCGGAGGCGGTGGCCGCACGGACGAAGATCGACGCGGGGCGGGCGTGCAGGCCCTCGGCCCAACCGACATTGACGCGGCGCTCAGCCATGGTGTTGCCCTTCAAAGTCGTGACTGTTGTCTAGACCAGTCTCTCACGCTGCGGGAAGTGCTCCACAGCCCTGAGGCCTGGCCTTTTGCGGCTATTGGTCCTCCCAACGGAGGCACGGCCGACCGGCCGGTCCGTATGTCCATACGGCCGCGCCGGACTGCCCCGCATCCCGAGCGTACGCGCGCGGCGCCGGTTGTCGGTGCCCGGTCGTACGCTGTCGGCATGCAGAAGCCGCCGGACCACGCATACCCGACCCACTGGGAAGCCGACGTGGTGCTGCGTGACGGCGGCACGGCGCGGATCCGCCCCATCACCCCGGATGACGCCGAGCGGCTGGTCTCCTTCTACGAGCAGGTCTCGGACGAGTCGAAGTACTACCGCTTCTTCGCGCCCTACCCGCGCCTGTCCGACCGCGATGTCCACCGCTTCACCCACCACGACTACGTCGACCGGGTCGGGCTCGCGGCCCTCGTCGGCGGCGAGTTCATCGCCACCGTCCGCTATGACCGGATCGACGACCAGGGCCTGCCCGCCAAGAACCCCGAGGACGACCAGGCCGAGGTCGCCTTCCTCGTCCAGGACGCCCACCAGGGCCGCGGGGTCGCCTCCGCCCTCCTGGAGCACGTCGCGGCCGTCGCCCGCGAGCGCGGCATCCGCCGGTTCGCCGCCGAGGTGCTCCCCGCGAACTCCAAGATGATCAAGGTGTTCACGGACGCGGGCTACACCCAGAAGCGCACCTTCGAAGACGGTGTGGTCCGCCTGGAGTTCGACCTGGAGCCGACCGAGCAGTCCATGGCCGTGATGCGCGGCCGCGAGCAGCGCGCCGAGGCCCGCTCCGTGCAGCGCCTGCTCGCCCCGGGCTCGGTCGCCGTCATCGGTGCCGGCCGCGCCCCCGGCGGCGTCGGCCGCACCGCCCTGCGCAGCCTCCTGGACTCCGGGTTCACGGGGCGTGTGCACGCCGTCAACCACGCCTTCCCCGAAGACATGCAGCGGCTGCGCCCCGAAGACGTGCCGGCCGTCCGCGCCCTGCGGGAGATCCCCGACCCGGTGGACCTCGCCGTCATCGCCGTCCCCGCGGACCACGTCCCCGACGTGGTCCGCGACTGCGGTGAACACGGCGTCCAGGGCCTGCTGATCCTGTCGTCCGGTTACGCCGAAGCGGGCCAGGACGGCCGGGAGCGGCAGCGCGCCCTGCTCCGCCAGGCCCGCTCGTACGGCATGCGGCTCATCGGGCCCAACGCCTTCGGGCTGATCAACACCGCCCCCGACGTCCGGCTGAACGCCTCCCTCGCACCCCAGATGCCCGGCGCCGGCCACATCGGCCTGTTCACCCAGTCCGGTGCCATCGGCATCGCCCTGCTCAGTGGACTGCATGCGCGCGGCCCCGGTGACGGCGGTATCGCCGGTATCTCCGCCTTCGTCTCGGCCGGCAACCGCGCCGACGTCTCCGGCAACGACCTGCTCCAGTACTGGTACGACGACCCGGACACCGACGTCGTGATCCTGTATCTGGAGTCCATCGGCAACCCGCGCAAATTCGCCCGGCTCGCCCGCCGCACCGCCGCCGTCAAACCGGTCGTGGTCGCCAAGGGGGCCCGGCACAACGGCACCGCCCCGCCCGGCCACGCCGTGCCCACGGTCCGCGTCCCCGACAGCACCGTCGCCGCCCTGATGCGCCAGGCCGGCGTGATCCGCGTCGACACGGTCACCGAGCTGATCGACGCCGGTCTGCTGCTGGCCTCCCAGCCGCTGCCGGCCGGCCCGCGCATCGCCATCCTCGGCAACTCCGAGTCGCTGGCGCTGCTCGCGTACGACGCCTGTCTGACCGAGGGGCTGCGCCCGCAGCGCCCCCATGTACTGCCCTCGGCCGCCACCCCGGACGACTTCCGGGCGGCGCTCGCCGAGGCGCTGTCCGGCGACGGCTGCGATGCCGTGGTCGTCACGGCCATCCCCTGGGTGGGGGAGGGGGCCGCCGTCTCCCTGGCCGACAGCGAGGGCGTCGCACTCGCCGCTGCGCTGCGTACCGCGGCCGCGGCGCATCCGGAGAAGCCGGTCACGGTCGTCCACCTCGCCATGGACGATCTCGCCGAGACACTCGCGGCACCGGAACCGGCACCGGAACCAGGAACGGAACCAGGCCCGGCACCGGCACAGTCACCCGGGCCCGCAGCCTCCGCCGGGGACAACGCGGCCCGCTCCGCGGACCCGGTCCCCGCGCCTGCCGGGACCTCACCATTCCCACCGGCCCCGCACAGCCCCCCGAACCGCCCACGCCCCCTGCTTCCCCCCGGCCCGCCGCCCACCCTCTCCGGGCGACAGCAGGACCCGGCCCGCGACGCCGAGGCCAACACCCCGCCCCGGCCTCGCCGTGCCCCCCTCCGTATCCCCGCCTACCCCGCCGCCGAGCGCGCCGTGCGCTCCCTCGCCGAGGCCGTCCGCTACGCCGCCTGGCGCCGGGAGGCCGCCGAACCGGGCCGGGTGCCCGAGTACGACGACATCCAGGAGGCGGCGGCCGGCGCCGACATCGAGCGCCTCCTCGGGCGGCTGACCCCCGACGCCCCCACGGGCCGCTCCGTCCCGGTGCCGCCCCAGGACGCCGAGGCCCTGCTCGCCCGCTACGGCATCCACACCCGCCCCGTCCTCCCGGCCCCCGACCCGGACACGGCCGTCCGCGCCGCCGCCCGCCTCGGCTACCCGGTGGCCCTCAAGACCACCGCACCCCATCTACGCCACCGCGCCGACCTCGGCGGGGTCCGCCTGGACATCGCCGGCGAGGCCGAACTGCGCCGCACATACTCCGAATTGACCGATTTCCTGGGCTCTCCGGAGGAGCTGCGTCCGGTCGTCCAGTCGATGGTGCCGCGCGGCGTCGACACGGTCATCCGTGCCGCCATCGACCCCGCCGCCGGTGCCGTCCTCTCCTTCGGCCTGGCCGGGGCGCCCTCCCAGCTGCTCGGCGACATCGCCCACCGCCTCATCCCCGCCACCGACCGCGAGGTCACCGAGCAGATCCGCTCGATCCGCGCCGCCCCGCTGCTGTTCGGCTGGCGCGGCTCCCAGCCCGTGGACACCGCGGCGCTGTCGGAGCTGCTGCTGCGCGTCTCCCGGCTGGTCGACGACCACCCCGAGGTCGTCGGCGTCGACCTCGAACCGGTCGTCGTCGCCGCACACGGCCTCTCCGTACTGGGGGCGACCGTGCGCCTGGCCCCGGCCCCTGCCACCACTGACCTCGGCCCCCGCCGGCTGCCCGTCTACTGAGGCTCTCGCGGCCCGGTACGCCCCGTAAGATGGACCCCATGGCTAAGACCGGTACGACGACCCAGGGGCTGCGCGCGGCGATCGAGCGCAGCGGCTATTACCCGACGCTCGTGGCCGAGGCGGTGCAGGCCGCCGTCGGCGGTGAGCCCGTGGTGTCGTACCTCGTCCATCAGGAGACGACCTTCGACGCCAACGAGGTCCGCCGCCATGTCACGGTCCTGGTTCTGACCGGCACCCGCTTCATCGTCAGCCACACCGACGAGCAGGCGGCCGACGCCACCTCCCCGTCGCCGTATGCCACCACCTCCACCGAATCCGTGAAGCTGAGCCGGATCTCCTCCGTGGTGCTCAGCCGGGTGGTCGCCAACCCCGAGTCGTACACCCCGGGCCAGCTGCCCCGCGAGGTCGTGCTCACCATCGGCTGGGGCGCGGTCGCCCGCCTGGACCTGGAGCCCGCCGCCTGCGGCGACCCCAACTGCGAGGCGGACCACGGCTACACGGGCTCCTCCACCGCCGACGACCTCTCGCTGCGGGTCAGCGAGGCCGGCGACGGCCCGGACTCGGTGCGCGAGACGCTCACCTTCGCCCAGGCGCTCTCCGAGGCCACCGCGGCCACCCCCAGCCCCCGCTGATGGTCCACATCGCCCCCGCCTGGCCGGAACCCGAACCGCTCGACCCGCTCAGCGCCCCCGTACCCCGGTACGGCACCGGCTCGCTCGCCGATCTGCTGCCCACCATCGCCACCGGGCTGGGGATGACCGGCCTCGCCACGACGATGGAGCTGGCCCCCGCCGACCGGGCCTGTGTCTTCCTGATCGACGGCCTCGGCTGGGAGCTGCTGCGCGCCCACCCGGAGGAGGCGCCGTTTCTCACCTCGCTCCTGGGCACGTCGTTCAACGGCAGCGGCCGCCCGCTCACCGCGGGCTTCCCGTCCACCACCGCCACCTCCCTCGCCTCGGTCGGCACCGGCCTGCCACCGGGCGCCCACGGCCTGCCCGGATACACCTGCGAGGACCCGGCCACCGGCGCCCTGATGAACCAGCTGCGCTGGTATCCGTGGACCGACCCGTATGCCTGGCAGCCGTATCCGACGGTCTTCCAGCGTGCGGACGCCGCCGGGATCCACACCTGCCAGGTCTCCGCGCCGAGCTTCCAGCACACCCCGCTCACCCAGGTCGCGCTGAGCGGCGGTACGTTCCACGGCCGGCTCTCCGGCGAGGAGCGGATGGACCTCGCCGCCGAGCAGCTCGCCACCGGTGACCGTTCGCTGGTCTACACGTACTACTCCGAGGTCGACGGCAAGGGGCACCGCTACGGCGTCAACTCCGACGCCTGGCGCGGCCAGTTGATGTACGTCGACCGGCTCGCCCAGCGGCTGGCCGAACAGCTGCCGCCGCGCAGCGCCCTCTACATCACCGCCGACCACGGCATGATCGACATCCCCTTCGACCCCGAGTCCCGGATCGACTTCGACGAGGACTGGGAACTGCGCGCCGGAGTACGCCTGTTGGGCGGCGAGGGCCGGGCCCGGCATGTCTACGCCCACCCGGGCGCGGCCGCCGATGTGCTCGCCGTCTGGCGCGAGGTGGTCGGCGAGCAGATGTGGGTGGCGAGCCGCGAAGAGGCCATCGCCGCGGGGTGGTTCGGGCCGCAGGTCGACGACCGGGTGCGTGCCCGGATCGGCGATGTCGTGGCGGCCGCGCACGCCGACATGGTGATCATCGCGACCGAACGAGAGCCCCGCGAGTCGGAGATGGTCGGCATGCACGGCTCGATGACCCCGGTGGAGCAGCTGGTGCCGCTCCTGGAAGTCCGCACCTGACCTGCACGGCCCGCCGCCCGCACGCCGTCCCGCCCTCCTCCGTACGAGCCCGAAAGGCCCGCAACTTCCCATGCCCGAGCTGGTGTTCTTCTCCGGAACGATGGACTGCGGAAAGTCGACACTTGCTCTGCAGATCGAGCACAACCGCTCCTCCCGCGGTCTGCAAGGCATGATCTACAGCCGCAACGACCGGGCCGGCCGCGGCAAGCTCTCCTCCCGCCTCGGCCTGGTCACCGAGGCCGTCGAGGCGGCGCACGACATGGACTTCTACACGCATGTCGTCGGTCACCTCTCCTCCGGCGGCCGGGTCGACTACGTCATCGTCGACGAGGCACAGTTCCTCGCCCCCGGACAGGTCGACCAGCTCGCCCGCGTCGTCGACGACCTCGACCTGGACGTCTTCGCCTTCGGCATCACCACCGACTTCCGCAGCAAGCTCTTCCCCGGCTCCCAGCGCCTGGTCGAACTGGCCGACCGGATAGAGGTGTTGCAGGTCGAGGCGCTGTGCTGGTGCGGCGCCCGCGCCACGCACAATGCCCGTACGGTCGACGGGCGCATGGTCGTCGAGGGCGCCCAGGTCGTGGTCGGCGATGTCGTCGGCGATGTGGACAGCCCCCACGCCGAGGTCGGCTACGAGGTGCTGTGCCGGCGTCACCACCGCCGCCGTCAGACCTCGGCGGCCACCCGCGCGGCGGCGCTCTCCCCGGACGTACTGCCGGTCGACAGCGCGAAGTAGGCCCGGCCACCGGGCGGTGCCAGGTCCGTACAGCGGTTACCGACCGGACATCACTGCCACGGAACCCGCCGTGAACGGTGGCGGCGCCCAGGTGTGACCGCCTCTCAGCTCCGCTGGATGATCGTGAAGGCGGCGCCCTCGCTGTCGGCGACCGTCGCCAGCCGCCCGTGCGCGGAGTCCCGGGCGGCGTGCAGCACATGTCCGCCCAGCTGGGTGACCCGGTGGGCCGCCGCGTCCGTGTCGGTGACGGCGAAGTACGTCATCCAGTGGGAGCCCCGGTCGCGCGGCAGGGAGTTGCCCACGCCGTGGATGCCGGCCACCGGGTGGTCCTTGAGATGCAGCGTCAGATAGTCGAAGTCGGCCGAGACCACGGGCTCCGCCTCATAGCCGAAGACATGCTCGTAGAACGGCAGGACGGAGCTCGTGTCCCGGGTGACCAGCTCGTTCCAAGCCGGGGTGCCCGGCTCCCCGGTGATCGTGGTGCCCATCACCGACCTGCCCTGCCAGATGCCGAAGATCGCCCCCTGCGGGTCGGAGGCGATCGCCATCCGCCCCGCGTCGTCGTCCGCATCCAGCGGCCCGACGCCCACCGTCCCACCGCAGGAACGGATCTGCTCGGCCGTCGCATCCGTGTCGTCGCTGGCCAGATAGGTGGTCCAGGCGACCGGAAGATGACGGTCGGGCGCCAGCTCGCCGACCCCGGCGACCTCCCGGCCGTCGAGGAAAGCCCGGGCGTACGGACCGAAATGCTGCGGTCCCGGGCGGAACTCCCAGCCGAACAGCGCGCCGTAGAATTCCTGCGTCGCGGACAGGCTGTGGGCCAGGAGGCTCACCCAGCAGGGCGCGCCGTGCATCCGCCGGGTCGCTGCCTCGGTCGTCATTGTCACTCTCTCCTCGGAGCGTCGGGTGCTGACCATGTGCGCCACGGGCGCGGGTCCCGAGCAGATGCTCGCACCCTGTGACCTGGTGTGCGCCCCGGCCGCGCCGTCCATGGCTCGTTCGCGAGGGAGAATGCCCGTTTTGAGGTTTCCCATCCGTTCCAGAGGTGTTACTGAAGGGTGTAACTGCGTCATACGGAGGGTGGACACCCACCTTCTGTACGTAGTCGTCGCTACGCAAGGATGAGTCCCATGAATGCCATCATCACCGCTACCGAACTCGCGAGCGAGCTGGCGCAGCCCACCGCGCCGGTGCTCCTGGACGTCCGCTACCAACTCGGTGGCCCGCCCGGTCGTCCCGTGTACGAGGCCGGACATGTGCCCGGCGCGGTCTACGTCGATCTGGAGAGCGAACTCGCCTCGCCGCCCGGCCCGGGCGGCCGGCACCCGCTCCCCGACCTCGACGTCTTCGCCGATGCCATGCGGACCGCCGGTGTCCGTGCGGACCGCCCCGTGGTCGCCTACGACGGCGGCCAGGGCTGGGCGGCCGCCCGCGTCTGGTGGCTGCTGCGCTGGACCGGTCACCCGGACGTGCGTGTCCTGGACGGTGGTCTCGCCGCCTGGCAGGCGTCCGGCGGCGAGCTGAGCGTCGGTCAACCGGTTCCCCAGGCAGGTGACTTCACCCCGGTGCCCGGCGGGCTGCCGCTGCTGCGGGCCGATGACGCGGCCTCCCTGGCCCGCCGTGGAGTCCTGCTGGACGCACGGGCCGCCGAGCGCTACCGGGGTGAGGTCGAACCCATCGACAAGGTCGCCGGCCACATCCCGGGCGCCGTGTCCGCCCCGACGACCGAGAACGTCGTCGAGGGCGGCACCGTCTTCCGTGACGCGTCGGAACTGGCCAAGCGCTTCGCGTCGCTGGGCGCCACGGCGGACGCGGAGGTCGGCGTGTACTGCGGCTCCGGGGTCTCCGCCGCCCATCAGGTGCTTGCCCTCGCGGTCGCGGGTGTCCCCGCCGCCCTGTACGTCGGCTCCTGGAGCGAGTGGTCGGCCGACCCGTCCCGTCCGGTCGCCACCGGCCCGCAGCCCGGCTGAGCCCCCGCCGGGCCCCGTAACGGGGTGTCATACGACGCCGTCCGCCCGCTCCCTGCTTCCAGGGGGCGGACGGACGGGTGGTGTACGCGGCGGGACGGGCCGGGGCCGCCCCGCTACTCCGGCTTCTTGCGCCGGGTGCCGAAGACGATCTCGTCCCAACTGGGCACCGCGGCACGGCGACCGGGCCGTACGCCGTCCGCCTCGGCCTGCCGGTCCGTCGTCCCCGTCAGCCGGTCGCGATGGCCGGCCACCGCGCGCGGCATCAGCACATCGGCGTACGCGGAACCCGCACCCGCACTGGCCGCCGGAGCGGGCGGCTCCTCGACCTCGGCCTCGGACTCCTCTTCGCTCTGCGCCGACTTCACGCTCTCCGGTACGACCATGTCGCCACGGAAGCTCGGTACCGCCTCCAGCAGGCTGGTCAGCGAATCCCGCTCGCGCTCCCGCTCACCGGCGGCAGCCTCCTCCGCGACCGCCTCGTCGTCCTCGCCTCCGGATGGCGCCGGGCGCTCGCCGCGTTCGGACGTCTGCCGGTCCAACGCGCGGTCCAGCGGCCGGTCGCGCGGCAGCCGCGCGATCCGCGGCACGAACGGGAAGCTCGGCTCGGGCGTGTCGTCGCTCTCGCCGATCAGCGCCCGGGCCTCGTCGTCCACGGCCTGCACGAGCCTGCGCGGCGGGTCGTACGTCCAGCTCGCGGAGTGCGGTTCGGTCGCGACGCGGTAGACCAGCAGCACCTCCCAGGTGCCGTCGTCCCGGCGCCAGGAGTCCCACTGCACGCTCTCCTTGTCGGCGCCGCGCAGCAACAGCCGCTCCGCGACCGCCTCGCCGAGCTGCGGACCGGTGTTCTCGCCGGGCCGCCGCACGGGGGTCTTGCGGGCGCGTTCGGCCATGAAGGCGCGCTCGGCGAGCACCGGGCCCTCGAAACGGCGCACCCGGTCGACGGGGATGCCGGCGAGCTGGGCGACCTCTTCTGCGGAGGCACCGGCTCTTATACGCGCCTGGATGTCCCGCGGACGCAGATGGCTCTCGACCTCGATCTCGATCTGGCCGAGACGCGCACGGTCGTTGCGGACGGCGGCGCGCAGCCGTTCGTCGATCGGAAGCGTGTACTCGGTGCTGTCCGCAGCTTTGAGCACCAGCCGTGTGCCGTCGTTGGAGACGGCCACGACACGCAGTTCGGGCATGGGGACCTCCCGGGTGGTGCCTGCCGACGTCACTCGCGTCGCTGCTTCCGCTAGTCGAGTGTGGCCTGCCCGGGTGCAGCCTGCCACAACATTGCCGAGTTGCCCGGCGTGTCGGGGCTTGGCCCTGAAACGCCGTTATGACACGGTTACCTGTTCGCCACGCTCAGTGACCATGCCGCTTGCCCTGTCGCCGTTCACCCGTTCCGAGCGGCGGCGCCCCGGGGTGAGTGCCGCCTTCATGGCCCCTCCCATGGGTTCCGGGCAGCCGGACGGGAACCGGGGCCAGGGCTCGCCACAGTACTCCATTCGGACCACTGAGGTGGACCGCCGCGCCGCTGAACTTCTGGGCGGGCAACGGAGTCTGGTCGTCTTGTCGACCTCTCTACCTGGCACGCAGGTGGCGATTTTCACAGATTCCCCAAAATCGGAACTTTTGGCTCCGCCGAATGGTCACTTCTCCATGCAAGATGGATCGAAGGGGCTATCAAAGGTTGGAGATGGACGAAGAAACCGAAAGCGACACGAAGAAGAAGGAGAAGCGGATAGACCTGAGCATTGCTCAGGTGGCCGGCAGCGCGCTTGCCGCGGCGGTCGCCGCGTACCTCGCGGGCCGGCTCGGCGTCTACGGGACCATCATCGGCGCGGGTGTGGTCAGTGTCGTGGCCACCACCGGCGGCTCGATATTCCAGCACCTGTTCCGGCGCACCGGCGAACAGCTCAAGGAAGCGTCGGTCACCACGCGTCCGAAGCCGCGCCGCTTCTCCTCCGCCCGCACTCGATCCACCACACCGGACGCCCGGCAGGTCACCTCCACGATGGTGCTGCCGACCTTCGACAAGGAGGGCGCGGAGGACAAGGTCACCTCCGTGGCCGCCAGGACGACCGGGGCCGGCACGGCCCGTACGCAGCTGATCCCGCGGGTCGAACAGGTCCGTCGGCGCGACCCGGCGGGCGCCCATCCCGCCTCGCAGGACGATGACGCGACGCGGCTGCTGCGCCCCGCCGCCCCCGATGCGACCCGCGCCCTGCGTGCGGTGGACGGGACCGGCCCGGGGCGGCCCGCCGACCGGACGCAGCTGGTGCCGCGTCTCGACGAGCGGACCATGGCGCCGGGTCAGGCGGCCGCCCGCCCGGCCGGTGTCCCGGCCGCGCGGCACCCGGACGGCCCGCCCGAGGAGCTCAGTACCGCGACGTACGGCACCCGGCTGCGTGGCTGGAAGCGGCCGGCGATCGGCGCGCTCGCGGTCTTCGCGCTCGCCATGGGGGTGGTCACCGGTACCGAGCTGATCACCGGACAGACGCCGAGCGGCGCGCGGGGCACGACGCTGAGCAACCTCACCCACACCGGGGGATCGGAGCGGCAGCAGCCCCGCACCCCGCAGTCGCCCGGCACCGGCCACTCCCCGGACGACGGCAGGCGGCACGGGAACGGCGACCCCAGTCCGGACCCGGGCAAGTCAGAAGACACCGGCACCGGAAAGGGAACGGACCGCGGCACCCCGTCGCCGGACCCGGACCCGTCCGACGGCGGCAAGACGTCGCCGGACCCCGGCTCGCCCTCGTCCCCGAACCCGTCCCCGAGCGGCTCGGCCGGCGACGACGCCACCGGTTCGGGTGACGGTTCGACCGACGGCGGGAGCCAGGGTGACCGTCCGGACGGACAGCAGTCCGGTGCACCGGACCCCGCCCCCGGCGCCTCCTCCTGAGGACAGGTGCTTCGTCCGGGGCAGACGGACCGTCCGGATGAGGCGGACCCGCAACGGCTGCGACCCGGTGCCCACTACAGGGCGCCGGGTCGCAGCCGTCGTCGTCAGTCCCCCAGGACCCGTCGCAGATAGGCGTTGGCGAACCGGCGTTCCGGGTCCAGCCGTTCGCGCACCGCGGTGAACTCACCGAACCGCGGATAGGCGTCGGCAAGGTAGGCGGCATCGCGGGTGTGCAGCTTCCCCCAGTGCGGGCGCCCGTCGTGAGCCGTCATGATCCGCTCGGCGGCCGCGAAATACGCCTCGTAGGGTGTCCCGCGGTACATGTGTACGGCGAGGTAGACGGTGTCCCGGCCCGAAGCGGTGGACAGCGCGATGTCGTCGGCGGGCGCGGTCCGCACCTCCACCGGGAAGCTGACCTTGAAGTCCGAGCGTTCCACCAGGGCCTTGAGCTCACCCAGCGCCGCCACCGCGGCCGCGCGGGGGAGTGCGTACTCCATCTCCAGGAACCGCACCCGCCGCGGCGAGGTGAACACCTTGTACGGGATGTCGGTGTACGTACGGGCCGACAGGGCGCGGCTGGAGATCTTGGCGATGCCCGGTATGGCGGCCGGCACCGCCCGGCCGAGGGTGCAGACGAGCTGGAAGACCCCGTTGGACAGCAGCTCGTCCTCGACCCAGCCGCTGACCTTCCCGGGCGGCGCCGCCGGGCCCTGGCTGCGGTTGTTGCGCTTGGTGTTGCAACTGCCGGTGTGCGGGAACCAGTAGAACTCGAAGTGCTCGTTCTCGGCGACCAGCTCGTGGAACCGGTCCGTCACCTCGTCGAAGGCCATCGGCTCCTCGCGGGCGGTCAGCAGGAACTCCGGCTCCACGGCGAAGGTGAGTTCGCTGACCACGCCCAGCGCACCCAGGCCCAGCCGCGCCGAGGCGAAGACATCCGGGTTCTCCTCGGCGGAGCAGGTCAGGACCGAGCCGTCGGCGGTGACCAGCTCCAGGGCGGTGATCTGAGCGGCGATCGATGCCGAGTCGCGGCCGGTGCCGTGGGTGCCGGTGGCGGCCGCCCCGGAGACCGTCTGTTCCATGATGTCGCCCATGTTGGCCAGCGACAGTCCGTGCGCGGCGAGCGTCTCGTTGAGGCGCTTGAGCGGTGTACCGGCCGCCACCGTCACCGTGCCCGCCTCGCGGTCGACCCGGCGGATGCCGGTCAGCCGGTCGGGGCGGACCAGCAGACCGTCCGTGGCGGCCGCCGGGGTGAAGGAGTGACCGCTGCCGACGGCCTTGACCGTCAGCCCGTCCTCGGCGGCGGCGCGGACCGCGGCCGCCAGCTCCTCGGTGCTCGCCGGGGCGACGCTCCGGGCAGGGCGGGCGGTGACATTGCCCGCCCAGTTGCGCCATGGCCCGGCCGTCCGGCCGCGCCCTCCTGAGCCGTCGACGGCGTTGCTGAGAGCCATGTGACGTCCCCTCCCTCCCCGCGGGCCGGCCGGGTTCGGCCGCCTTGGTGTGAGCGCATGATGTCAGTCACCGACGCGCCGTTCAGGTGGGGTGACGGGAATCACAGGATCAAGGAATCGGCTGGAATCGCCCGGCTCCCGGACATGTCGTACCGCCGGTAACTCGCCAAGGGGCAGGGCGGGTTCACCCGGACCGGTGGGCCGCCCCCTACGGAGCGGTCCGACCGGGCTCCTGCGGAGCGGCCCTACGCGACGCTCTCCTCGCCCTGCCGCTCGTTGGCCGTGCCGTGCCCGCCGGCCAGGCTGCCGGCCACGGCCGTGCCCGCCACCGGCGGCGCGGGCTGCGGGCGGAGCCTGCGGTAGCCCGCGAACGCCACCAGCGCGGCGAGCACCCCTGCCGCCCCCGGCACCAGATAGCCCCGGGCGGCCCCGGCGGCGTCCACCACCCAGCCGGCCGCCGACGCACCCAGCGCGACGCCCACTGCCAGGCCGGTACTGGTCCAGGTCATGCCCTCGGTCAGCTTCGCCCGCGGCACATGCTCCTCGACCAGCGCCATCGTGGTCACCATCGTCGGGGCGATGGACAGCCCGGCGACGAACAGCGCGACGGCCAGCAGCGGCAGCGAGCCCACCAGTTGCAGCGGCACCATGCTCACCGCCATCGCGCACACCCCCACCACCCAGCGGCCGGACGGATGGCCCTTCAGATGCAGCAGCCCGAAGACCGCACCGGCCAGGCAGGATCCGAGCGCGTAGACCGCCAGCACCAGACTGGCCGCCGCCTTGTGCCCGACCTCCTCGGCGAAGGCAACGGTCACCACATCGATCGCCCCGAAGATCGCGCCGGTCGCCACGAACGTCACCACCAGCACCTGTAGCCCCCGCGAGCGCAGCGCGGACCCCTTGGCGTGCTGCTCCCGCGGATGCGGCACCGGCTCCGTCGCACGCTGCGCCGTCAGCCAGAAGACCCCCACGGCCAGGAAACCGGCGGCCAGCAGCGGCCCGGCCTCCGGGAACCATGCGGTGGACAGGCCGATGGACAGGATCGGCCCGAAGATGAAGCACGTCTCGTCGACGATCGACTCCCACGAATACGCCGTGTGCAGCTCGCGCGGGGAGCCCTGGTAGAGCTCCGCCCAGCGCGCCCGGATCATCGAGCCGACGCTCGGCACACACCCCGCGCAGGCCGCGAACGCGAACAGCAGCCAGTCCGCCCAGCGCTGTTGCGCGCTCAGCAGCAGCCCGGCGACCGCGGCGATCGACACCAGGGTGGCCGGGCGCAGCACCCGGCTCTGCCCGTGCCGGTCCACCAGCCGGGAGATCTGCGGGCCCAGGACCGCGGCGGACAGCGCGAGGGTCGCGGACAACGCGCCGGCCAGGCCGTAGCGGCCGGTCAGCTGGGAGATCATCGTGACGATGCCGATGCCCATCATCGACAGGGGCATCCGGCCCAGCAGTCCGGCGGCCGAGAACGACTTGGTGCCGGGGCGGCCGAAGATGGCGCGGTAGGGACTGGGCAACGGGGGTGCTCCGCCGGTGAGGACCGAAAGATCGGTAAGGAATGACTGGGGCCGATACAGCTTACGGGCGCGGTGACGCCGTACGCCTCGGATTTTCGGCAGCGCCCACCGGGGCGGCCGGCCTTCCCATGGGTGCGACGGGACCTGCCCGCCGCCCCCGTGGGAAGGGTGGCAGGATCGATGGCATGCCCGAACAGTGCGATCCCCGCCCTTATGACGCCCTGCTGCTGCTGTCCTTCGGCGGCCCCGAAGGCCCCGACGACGTGGTCCCCTTCCTGGAGAACGTCACCCGTGGACGCGGCATCCCCCGTGAGCGCCTCAAGGAGGTGGGGCAGCACTACTTCCTGTTCGGCGGCGTCAGCCCCATCAACGCCCAGAACCGGGAACTGCTGGACGCACTGCGCAAGGACTTCGCCGAGCACGGCCTGGACCTGCCCGTCTACTGGGGCAATCGCAACTGGGCGCCCTACCTGACCGACACCCTGCGCACGATGGTCCACGACGGGCACCGCCGTATCGCCGTACTGGCGACCAGTGCCTACGCCTCGTACTCGGGCTGCCGGCAGTACCGCGAGAACCTCGCCGACGCCCTCGCCGCCCTCCGGGCCGAGGGGCTGCCGGTGCCGCAGGTCGACAAGTTGCGGCACTATTTCAACCACCCCGGCTTCATCCGCCCGATGATCGACGGTGTGCTGGCGTCGCTCGCCGCCCTGCCCCAGGAGGCCCGGGACGGCGCCCATCTCGCCTTCACCACGCACTCCATCCCCACCGCCGCAGCCGACACCTCCGGCACCCCCGCCGACCACACCCGAGGCGGCGAGGGCGGCGCCTACGTCGCCCAGCACCTGGACGTGGCGCGGGTGATCGTGGACGCCGTCCGTGCGGAGACCGGTGTGGACCACCCCTGGCGGCTCGTCTACCAGTCCCGCAGCGGCGCCCCGCACATTCCCTGGCTGGAGCCGGACATCTGCGACCACCTGGAGGAGCGGCACGCCGCGGGCGTCCCGGCCGTCGTGATGGCCCCCATCGGGTTCGTCTCCGACCACATGGAGGTCAAGTACGACCTCGACACCGAAGCCACCGCCAAGGCCGCCGAGCTGGGCCTGCCGGTCGCCAGGTCCGCCACCGTGGGCGCCGACCCCCGGTTCGCCGCGGCTGTCCGCGACCTCCTCCTGGAGCGCGCGGCCGCCGAACGGGGCCGCGCCCCGGAGCGCTGCGCCCTGGGCTCCCTCGCCGCGAGCCACGACCTGTGCCCGGTCGGCTGCTGCCCCGCGCGCGCACCGCGCCCGGCCGCCGCCGGCGCCGACTGGCGGGGCCCGGCCGCCGAGGCCCGCGCGTAACGCCCCACCCCCGACCACCGCTCGTCCGAGCAAGGAGCATCGTGCCCGACCCGCTGCACCCCGACGCCCCGCAGACCGCCCCGGCGCAGAGCGACGCGCTGTACGACGAACTTCTCGAACTGGCCCTGGAGGCCGCCCGCCGTGCCGGTGCGCTGCTGCGCGACGGCCGTCCCGCCGACCTCGGTGTGGCCGCCACCAAATCCAGCCCCATCGACGTCGTCACCGAGATGGACCTCGCCTCCGAGAAGCTGATCACCGGCTTCCTCGGGGAGCACCGCCCCGACGACGGCTTCCTGGGGGAGGAAGGCGCCAGCTCCGACGGCACCAGCGGCATCCGCTGGGTCATCGACCCCGTCGACGGCACCGTCAACTACCTCTACGGGCTGCCGGCCTGGTCGGTGTCCATTGCGGCGGAGAAGGACGGCGAGGTGGTCGTCGGGGTCGTTGCCGCCCCGATGCGCGGCGAGACCTACCAGGCCGTCGTGGGCCGTGGCGCGTTCAACAACGGCGAGCGCCTCCGCCACCGGCCCGCGCCGCCGCTCTCCCAGGCACTCGTCGGCACCGGTTTCGGCTACCTCGCCGAGCGCCGGGCCGCCCAGGCGGAGGTGGTGCGCACCCTGTTGCCGCAGGTCCGCGACATCCGGCGGGCCGGCTCGGCCGCGATCGACCTGTGCGATGTGGCCTGCGGCCGGCTCGACGCCTACTACGAGCGCGGGCTGAACCCCTGGGACCTGGCGGCCGGTGCCCTGATCGCCCGCGAGGCCGGCGCGCTCACCGGCGGCCGTCCCGGACAGCCGGCCTCCCACGAGCTGACCCTCGCCGCCTCCCCGGCCCTCTTCGAGCGGCTCCAGCCGCTCCTGGACGAGCTCGGGGCCTGGCACGACTGACCCGGCCCGCGTCCGGGCACCACAGCGCCCCGGCACCATCCCCTGGATGCCGGGGCGCTGTCGCTCTGCGCCGGGAAGCGGTCAGGCGTTGCTGACCGCTCCGTACCGCACTCCGTGCTCGGTCGCCAGGCGCTGGAGATCTTCGAGTTCTGCCTGCTCGACCTCGGCGAGGAAGTCATCGCCCGCAGCGCGGGCACGGTCCAGATCGGCTTCGGTGTTCTCTATGCGCTGCAAAATGCCTGCGGTGAACGCGTCCATGTGCGCCCCCTCGTCGTGGGTCGGTGGGCACGGGGGTGTGCCGACGGGTGGGTCGATCACTGCGTGGGCCCTGCGATGGATCAGTTCATGGCAAGTAGCCGAAAAAAACAGGGCGTGATCGCGGGTGTGCAGTCGTCCTCCCCACCCCCCACCTCAGGGAAACCTCAACCCGCCCGGGAATCCTGCCCGTCGGGCGCCCCCGGCCCCGGCCCTCCACCCCTCCGCACCCCTCTTACCGCCGGTTTATGGCTCTTCGGGGCAGGATGGAGGAGCTCTGAAGACTTTGTTGTGCCTGCCCGAAAGGGCCCTGAGGAAGGACTAGCGACGTGCGTGTTCTCGTCGTCGAGGACGAGCAGCTGCTCGCCGATGCGGTGGCCACCGGACTACGCCGGGAGGCCATGGCGGTCGACGTGGTCTACGACGGCGCTGCCGCTCTGGAACGGATCGCGGTCAACGACTATGACGTCGTCGTGCTCGACCGTGACCTCCCGGTCGTCCACGGTGACGATGTCTGCCGCAAGATCGTCGAGCTGGGGATGCCCACCCGCGTCCTGATGCTCACCGCCTCCGGCGATGTCAGCGACCGCGTCGAGGGACTGGAGATCGGCGCGGACGACTACCTTCCCAAGCCCTTCGCGTTCACGGAGCTGACCGCCCGCGTACGCGCCCTGGGCCGCCGTACCACCGTCGCGCTGCCGCCCGTCCTGGAGCGGGCCGGCATCAAGCTCGACCCCAACCGCCGTGAGGTCTTCCGCGACGGCAAGGAGGTCCAGCTCGCCCCGAAGGAATTCGCGGTGCTGGAGGTCCTGATGCGCAGCGAGGGCACGGTCGTCTCGGCCGAGCAGCTCCTGGAGAAGGCCTGGGACGAGAACACCGACCCGTTCACCAACGTCGTACGGGTGACGGTCATGACGCTGCGCCGTAAACTCGGCGAGCCCGCGGTGATCGTGACCGTCCCCGGCTCGGGATACCGGATCTGACCGCGATGCCCTCCCTGCCCTCGTTCTCCAAGGCGGCCGCCCCGCCGCCGCCCGTTCCGCCCAAGCCGACCTGGGACCCCAGGCCGGTCGATGTCCGTCCGTTCCCGTGGCTGCGGCCCACGATCCGGATACGGCTGACGCTGCTGTACGGCGGCATGTTCCTGATGGCCGGCATCGTGCTGCTGACGATCATCTACATGCTGGCCGCGGACGCGCTGCACGACGGCAGTGCGCTGCCGCTGAAGATCCTCGGCGGAAAGTTCCAGTCGACCAGTGACATCTGCGACCTGCCCACCGAGACCTCCGGGCAGATGCTCCAGCAGGCCGTCGAGCAGTGCCTTCAGCACCAGCGCGCGGTGGCCCTCAACAGCCTCCTCAACCGCTCCCTGCTGGCCCTGCTCGGC